>JALSMT010000119.1 GCA_026987375.1 Thermaceae bacterium
TCGACAACCCCTGGATAGCCGCCAGCCGCGGCTACATAGACGACGTCATCAGCCCAGACGTAACCCGCCAGCACCTGATCCGCCACCTGCGCATGCTGGAAGGCAAGCACGAAGAGCGGCCCTGGAAGAAACACGGTAACATTCCATTGTAACCGAACTGTTTGGTATCTAGGACATTTGTCCAGAAATTCCTTGGCTATCTTTTAGGTAGCTAAGGAGGGAGAAATGCGCCCACACATTTCTTTGCGCACCAATTGGCTGGTATTGGTAGGCTTTGTTTTTCTGCTCGCTTCATGCAGCCCCGCAAATGACACGGGAGGCTCAACAGACAGCGGTGACGGCGATGGCGGCAGCTCCGCCACCGGGCTTGTGTGGGAGGTCACCCAGTTTGGAGACGCCCTCTTCGACTTGGGGCAGGCCCTGACCATAACCGCAGGTGGCAACGCCTGCCTCACGGGTTCAACCTACAACGGCAAGTTGGACCCGAGTGCCACACCTATGGGAAGCGACGACGTTTTTGCCGCATGTTACACAACTGATCTTTCTCGCCTTTGGCTTGTACAATTCGGCAGCAGCGGCGTAGACGTTCCCTTGGCCATTGCGAGCGCCCCTGACGAAACGTTATTGATCGCCGGTAAAACCGACGGCGACCTCGTAGGTAACGCCCAGGGATCGTTTGACGTCTTCGTAGTTAAGCTAGATTCCTCCGGAAATCTAATATGGTCCGATCAATTTGGCAGCAATGAGGAAGATATCGCCTACGCGGTGGCTACAGGTCCCGAGGATAACCAGGGCATCTTCATTGGCGGATACACGAGAGGCGATTTGACCGGCGACGGTTATACCCCAGGCTTCAGTGACGCTTTTTTGCGTTTCTATGCTCACGACGTTAACGGGGATGGTCAGCCCTCAAACTGGACAATCGAGCTTAGCGGTGGCGACTCGGCGAGCGACGGCATTACGGCGCTACTTCCGGACGGTACAGGTGGAGTTTTTGTGGCCGGCTTTACCGAGGGCAACCTAGCGGCAACGAACCATGGAGGCGCCGACGTATTTCTGGGCCGGTACAACGACGGCGGTCAGCAGCTCTGGATTCGACAATTTGGCAGTGACGGCAAAGACCTCCCATGGGGTCTAGCCCCGGCTGGAGACGGCGGATTTTACGTAGCCGGCACCACCGAGGGGCAGCTGGCCGAGGGAGAATACCAGGGAGGTAAAGACGCTTTCGTAGCCCGTTACAGCGCCAGCGGTGAACGCCTTTGGATCCATCAAATCGGCACGGGCGGGGATGAACAAGGGTGGGCAGTGGCAGCCGGAGGTGACGGCACGGCATACCTTGGCGGCTCCACCAGTGGCCGTCTGGTTGATGGCGCACACCAGGGACTGGAAGACGCCTTTGTAGCTGCCTTTGACGACACAGGCGATCTCCTTTGGATCGGACAAAAGGGCACTCCCGGAAAGGATGAAATCAAGGGGCTGGGGGCACTCCCAACCGGCGTGATCTTTACTGGAAGTAGCGATGGCAATATGGGTGCCGTCAATCAGGGCGAAGAAGACGTGGTGGTTGGAACGGTCGCGCCACAATTGGGAACAGCCGCACCACGATAAGATTGTTAAGTGGGCAGCCTAGACTGGCTTAACAAGCAGATCGCAGCCTGCCGCCGCTGCCCCCGCCTAGTCGCCTGGCGCGAGGAGGTGGGGAGGAAGAAGCGCCGCGCCTTTCTGGGCTGGGACTACTGGGCCAAGCCTGTCCCTGGCTTCGGCGATCCGCGGGCCCGTATTTTAATCTTCGGCCTGGCTCCCGGCGCCCACGGTTCCAACCGCACCGGGCGCATGTTCACCGGCGACGCCTCGGGCGACTTCCTCTACCCCGCGCTCTGGCGGGCGGGGTTTGCCAACCAGCCGAAGGCTGTCAGTCGCGACGACGGCCTGGAGTTGAAGAATGTCTACATCAGCGCCGCGGTTCGTTGCGCGCCGCCCGCCAATAAACCGAGCAGGGAAGAAATCGCGGCCTGCGGCTACTGGACCCAGCGCGAACTGGCGCTGCTGCCGGGACTCAGGGTTTACCTGGCCCTGGGACGCTTGGCCCACGACGCCCTGCTAGCCCACCACGGCTTGGTCAAGGCCCACTGGCCCTTTGCTCACGGCGCCGAGCATACACTGCCACGCGGTCCGGTTCTGCTAGACAGTTATCACGTATCCCGGCAAAACACCCAGACGGGGAGGCTCACTAAAAAGATGTTCGACGAAATACTGCTGCGCGCCAAGGCTCTGGCCGGTCTCGAGTAGTATGGCGCTCATCACCAGAAAACGCTTAATCAGGCTTGCCAAGGGCTTTTTCCCCGCTCTCTGTCGCCCCGACGACGACTGGGCGCTGGCGCGGCTGCCCCCCAATGAAGCCGCGCTCTACCGAGCCATGGACGTGCGCGACCGCGAGCACAACGTGGCCGTGGCCAAGATTTTGCTGGAGCGCTGGCCCGACGCCCCGGACTGCGTGGTGCGGGCGGCGCTGGTACACGACGCCGGTAAGAGCCTGCGCCCCTACTACGTCTGGGAGCGCATCTTTACCGCTCTCTTTGAACGCTGGGCGCCGACGGTTGAGCCGTACCCCCTGAGGAAGGGCCTGACCGGCGCCTGGCAGGTGCGTCGGCACCACCCCAGGTACGCTGCCGAGATGATAGAGGATGAATGCGTGGCGCGCTTGGTGCGTGAGCACCACCAAACAAACGATCCTTGGGCCGCCAAATTACGTCTAGTCGACCAAGAGTTCTAACCTCAAGGGCGACTGGCGGCTACGAAGCAACCAGCGCCAGAAACTCTTCGCGCGTTCTGAGGTCGCTCTTGAACACCCCCCGCATGGCCGAGGTGGTGGTGGTGGACTGCTGCTTTTCAACGCCGCGCATCATCATGCAAAGGTGAGCACCCTCGATGACGACGCCTACTCCTTGGGGCTCGAGCACCTGCACCAGCGCGTCGGCGATCTGGGTGGTCAAACGCTCTTGCAACTGCAAACGGCGGGCGAACATATCGGTCAGGCGCGCAAACTTGGAAAGGCCCAGTATCTTTTTGCCGGGGATGTAGCCAATGTGCACCTGCCCGAAGAAGGGCAACAGGTGATGCTCGCACATCGAGTAAAACTCGATCCCCTTGACCACCACCATCTCCGAGCCGTCGGCTTCGAAAACAGCGTTGTTGACCACCTCGTCGAGGGTCTGGCCGTACCCGCGCGTCAGAAACGCCCAGGCGCGCGCCACCCGCGCGGGCGTCCCTAGGAGCCCTTCGCGCTCGGGGTTCTCGCCAATCTGCTCCAGCCAGCTGTGCGCCAGCGCCGACATGGCCTCGAGGTCGCGGCTGGTCTCAAAACTCATGCCGGTGTCTTCTAGTTCGATCGTCTTCTTCATCGGTCCCTCCTAGAGGTTCCAACCGCCGGCCACTTCTATTACCTGGCCGGTAACGTAGTCGGCCTCTTCGCTAATAAAGTACATTACCGCCGCCGCCAGCTCGCGCATGTAGGCTGGCCGACCCATGGGGATCTCCGCCAGCGGCTTGGTCAGCGAGTTCTCGGCCACCCCCGGCGCTACGACGTTGACCGTTACCCCCTCAGCCGCCAGGCGCTCAGCCAGCGCCTTGGCGTAGAGAACAAGGCCGCTCTTGGCGATAAAGTAGGGGGTAATGTGAGGTTTTGCTTCCGCCTTTCCGGCGCCGGCGTAACCGATAAAAATTATTCTGCCGCGCCCGGCCGCTCGCAGGTGGGGCAGAGCCGCTTGGGTAACGTAAAAAGCGCTGTTAAGGTTGGAGTCTATGATCCGCCGCCACTCTTCGGCCGCCAGCTCGTCCACCGGCTTGTAGAGGTAGTCGCCCACGTTGTTGACGACCACGCTGAGCCCGCCCAAAAGCCGCGCCGCTTTGACGACGACGGCGGCGGCCGCGGGCGCTTCGGTCAGGTCGCCGCGAACCAAGACCGCGCGCCGACCGCGGCGTCGCAACTCGGCGGCCAGCCGCCGCGCCTGCTGCTGGCTGGAGCGGTAGTGCAACGCCAGGTCAAAACCGCCCGCCGCCAGGCGCTCAGCCAGCGCCCGGCCAATGCCGCGCGCCGCACCCGTAACCAGCGCCGCCCTAGCCACCCTTCACCTCCAGGTAGCGCTCGACTAAGGGAGTGGTGTGGACGTTCAGCGGGTAAGTGAGGGCCTCTCGCGGCGTCAGCCAGGCCCACTCGACGATCTCTTCGTTGGGGACAACCTCTTCGTGGAGGCTCTCGGCAAAGTAGTTGAAGAGCAAAAAGTGCATCGGCTTGTAAAAATCGGGCGGAAAGACCGCCTCCTGGAAGAGCGCCCACTCGACGCCGGTCAACTCGAGCCCCACCTCCTCGCGGAACTCGCGCAACAACGCCTCTTCCAGCCGCTCCCCCCACTCCACCTTGCCTCCGGGCACGCCCCAAAAACCCTTCCACTTGCTGGTGCGAACGAGCAAGAGGCGCCCGCTCGGCCCCCGCACCAGCGCTCCTACCGTGGGGATCGGATACTTCTCCATATGCGAACAGCGTATACCAAAAGCAGCGCCGCCGCGGTGAGATCCAGAAAAAGCAAGTATAGCTGCGGCCGGCCCAGAAGCAAAAAGACTCCCAATATTACGAACTGGCTGGAACGACCCAGGTTGGCCAGAATAGCCAGATAAGTTTTGGACCACCAGCGCTCCGCGTCCACGTAGGGGCGCGCGGCTACCCACCCTTCTAGCGCGCCTATCAGGTAGTCCTGCCAGGCGAAAAGCAGCCGGTATACCCCGGCCAGCAACCGCTCGCCCCTGCTCGACGGCTGCGGCTGCGCCGTAGCGCCGCCGGCTAGGCGCGCCACGTTGTAGTCGAGGGAAAGAACGAACGTCAGAATTAGCAGCCCCAAGGCGGCGGCGAGTAGGCTGCCGCTACGCAAGTAGAGCGCCCAGAAAATAGCGATGTGCACTACAAAATCAACCTCACTGTCGAGGTAGCGCCCCAAGAGCGAGGTCTGCCCGCGAGCGCGCGCCAGCTGGCCGTCGGCGTTGTCCAGCAGGGTAACCAGCTGCAGCAACAGCGCCGCCTCCCAGTCGCCTCCTCGCGCTATGAGGAACGCGGCCAGGAGCCCCAAGGCGCCGTGCAGCAAGACCAGCTGCTCCGCCCTGACCCTCGTTTCGTATAACAACAGCACCAGGCGGTGCGCCAGCGGCCTGAAAACCAGGCCGCTGGCCAGCTCCTGCGCCGGCCGGCGCTTGATGCTCTTTGCGAAGCTCGGGCGCTCAGCGCGCAAGCGATTGCACCCCTTCCGCCAGCAGGTAGACCCTGCCGCGGTAGGCGCGCGCCCAGGCCGAGCGCGCACTAGAACCCGGCAGTTTTAGCGGCCCGCGGTGCGGCAGGCCACTGCTTGCGACTTCATTTAGCGGATGATTAGGCGGTAAAACCGCGCCCCGCGGCGCGGCGCAGAGGCCCGCGCCGAAAAAAAGGCTCATGGGTCTGCCGCCCCAGATGGCGGCCAGGGAGTCGTCCCCTAACGAGGTGGTCAGCGCCACCGCCGCGGTGGCCTGACTGACGGCGTGGCGCGCGGCCAGCTCCCAGATAAGCCGGGGGTTAGCCCCGCTCTCGGCCAAACTATCCAAGACGCTTCGCTGCGGCAGCAGCATTTCCGCCGCGCCCAGATTGCAAAGCTGCTCCAGGGCGGCTTCCAGCCGCCGGCCCTCGTAGGCCTCGTGCAGGTCAGAAAGCAGTTCTTCGTCGTTTTCTATCAGGTAGTGCATAACCTCGTGCGCCAGCGAGAAGAGCTGGCGCACCGGCGCTTGCTCGGCGGCGACTACTATGGTCTTGCTGGCGGGATCGAGCAGCCCGTCGCGCCCCGCCAGCGGAGCCCGCCGCCATTGATAAGCGATACCGGCGGCCAGCCTTTGCGGCGTCAGCGGCGCTACTCGGCGACGATAATCCGCCGCTCTTTGCAGCACTCTGCGGCGCAAGGAAAGACGCAGCTCAGCCGTCTGGGCGGAGATCACTCTTACCCCTCCAGGACGCGTTTGAGATGAAGGTATATCTCGTACCAGTCCCGCTTGTCCTGCGGACGTTTGCCGCGTAATTCGATGCGCGAGAGGGTCTCTACCCAGTCCGGGCTAATCTCGGCGCCTAGAGTTTCGTCCGCCAGCAGCTCGCTGAGGCCGCGCGGCAGCGCCGCCCGGGTACGCTCTCCGTAAAACTCCACCGGCTGCATCAGGTCGTGGACGCTGAGCTCAAACGCATTGGCGATAGTGCGCAGGGTGTCGAGGCTGGGATTGGTGCGGCCGCGCTCGAGATCGGAGAGGTAAGGAACCGACAACTTTGTCGCCTCGGCCAGGTCTTTGAGACGCCAGCCGCGCTCTTTGCGCAATTCGCGAAATCTTTCCGCTAATGTCATACAGCCTCCCTTTTAGTATGTTACAGGTTTAATATGTTACGGTCAATACATAACAACTGTATGCATCTTGCTATTTATCGTAGCATTATGTTATCATCATAACAGAAGGAGGGTTTTTGAGATGAGACGTATCAGAGAACTCTTTAAAGTACCGCCCCAAGCACTGCCGGCCAGCATGCTCAACCTGCTAATAGAGGTTGACAACCGCGAAGGCTTGCGCGGGCTGCTGCGGCTCGAGCGCGATATCCGCAGCGCCCGCGCCCGCCTGCAAAGAACCAACCACCCCCAGTCCGAGCGTCTCGTCCTCTGGCTCAAGGCGCTCGAGGTCTACCGGCAGAGCTACTACCCCCGGCCCCGCTGGCTCTCCTGGCTGACCCGCCCCGCCGGCGAACCGCGCCGGCGCGCCAGAGCGGCGCAAGCCGGCTAGCGAAGCGGCGGCGCGGGGCGGCTTTTAGCCGCCCCGCGCTTTTGCGGTTCGGATTCTCGCCAGCGCTGAAGCGCGCAAAGCAGCTTCAGCGGCCTAGAGCCATCACCACCAGGGGGTACTCGCCCTCGGGCAGCCCCAGGCTGCGGGCCACCTTCTCGTCATAAAACAGCTCCGCCTCACACGCCGCCAACCCCATGGCCACCGCCGCGGTGAAGACGGCGTGGCTGACCTTGCCCGCCTCCAAAAGCGCCTGTCGGTAGCCGCGCGCGCCCTGTCGGGAAACGCTGCGCGCGGGCACCGCCGTCAAGACCAGGTAGGCTCCCGCCTGGGCCGCTCCCGGCGCCTTGGCCAAGGCCTCCTGCCACTCCTCCCAATCCGGCCCCGGCGCTATCTGCTCTAGCTGATTGGCCTTGACCGCGTAATGGTACACCCCGGGGAAAATATCCTGCACCCGCCGCGCCAAAAGATAGGCCTCGACCGGGTACGAACCGCTGCTGGAAAGGTAACCGCGCTTGCCGTCTCTATCCGCTAGGGGTAGAAAAATCTGCGCCAGGTCGGTTAGTTGCAGGGTAATCTGCGTCTGCGGCGGCTGCGGCTCCAGCTGCGCCATCAACCGCCAGGTCTGCGGCCCGCCGCTCTTGCGCGGCGGGGGCAGGTCTATGGTCTCGAGGGGGCTGGCGTATACCTTGGCGGTAGGCGTGCGCCGCCCGTTTTTGGGCAGGGGTTGCCCCACCACCAGGCGGGTATAGGCCAAAAAAGCGTGTCCGAAGTCCTTCTTTTTCATAGTTAAAACTGATACCCCTTAGGCACGACCACTATCCCGGCGGGGGTTACGGCGAAGCCCCGAGCGCGGTCGGCTTCTAAATCGTACCCGATTTCCTGCCCCGGAGGTATAAAAACGTTTTTATCCACCACCGCGTTCCTAACGCGCGCGTGTCTGCCCACCTCGACGTCGTCGAAGAGAACGGCGTTCTCTACCGAGCTGAACGAGTTGACGCGCACGCGGCGAAAGACTATGGACTCTCTGACGGTGCCGCCGCTGATTATCACTCCGCCGGCCAGCAGACTGTTGAAGGCCTGGCCAATCCGCTCGCCCGTCTCGTGGACGAATTTCGCCGGCGGACTAAAGAGATTGGCGGTGCGCAGGGGCCATTCGGGGTTGAAGAGGTCGAACTGCGGCAGCACCGAAACCAGGTCCATAGAAGCGGCAAAATAAGAGTCTAGGGTGCCGACGTCGCGCCAGTAGGTGTTGGCTCCGGCGGCCCCGGGCACGGGATTGCGCTGAAAATCGTAAGCGTAAAGGCGATAGCCCTGCCGCAAGGCGGCCGGCAAGACGTCTTTGCCGAAGTCGTGGCTCGAGTCGGCCTTGGCACCGTCTTCTTCCAACAAGTCGACGAGGACTTCTTGGTTGAAGAGGTAGTTCCCCATGGAAACCAGCGCGAGGTCGGGACGGCCGGGAATCGCTTTGGGTTCGGCCGGCTTTTCCTGAAAATCGAGGACGCGCCAGTGCTCGTCCACCTGGATCACGCCGAAACGGCTGGCCTCGGCGATGGGCACCGGGAAGGCGGCTATGGTAATGTCGGCGGCCTGGTCTTGGTGGTAATCAACCATGTGGCGAACGTTCATCTTGTAGATGTGGTCGCCGCCGAAGACGGCCACCACCTCGGGGTCGTTGTTGTCTACCAGGTGCAGGTTCTGGTATATGGCGTCGGCGGTGCCACGGTACCAGACCGGACCCAGCTCCTCGTAGCGGTACATCTGCGCGGGCACCAGGATGATGAAGTGGTCGTCCAAAAAGGCCCCGAAGCGCCAGTAGCGCTGGATGTGCTCGGTGAGCGACTGAGCCTTGTACTGGATAAGGACGTAGATCGAGTAGATGCCGGAGTTGACAAAGTTGTTGAGCACGAAGTCGATGATGCGGTACTTGGCGCCGAAAGGCACGGCCGGTTTGGAGCGTTTGGCGGTGAGCGGATAGAGCCTGCTCCCCTGCCCTCCGGCCAAGATCATCCCGAGAACGCGCATTCGCTTGGAGGCGGACATAACGACTCCTTTCCCCTGCTTTTCGTCATTACCAGCATAACCAATCCGCCGCTCTTCGCGGATTAAAATGCTTGCGTGCCGCAAGAGATAAGCAGCCCCCGTAATCCCAAGGTCAAGGCCTGGTCCGAGCTAAAGTCGCGCCGCGGCAGACAGAAACAGGGCCTCTTCTTGGTTGAGGGCGCGCGCGAGCTGGCGCGCGCCGTCGCCGCCGGTCTGCGTCCCAATCTCTGGCTGAGCTGGCCGCAACGGCTGGTCGAAGAGGAAAAAGAGTTACTGCGCGTCGCTCCCGCGACGGTCTACCCTTTGAGCGCGCAGGCCATGGCCAAGGTCAGCCGACGACAGAACCCGCCGGGGCTGATCGGAGTCTTCCCCAGCCTCGAGCGCTCACTGCAACTTTTGCCGCGGTCTCCTCGGCTGGTTCTCGTGAACGTCGGCCTGGAAAAGCCCGGCAACCTGGGAGCCATCATGCGCAGCGCCGACGCCGCCGCGGTAGACGCCCTGCTGGTGGTGGGCGACGCCGACTTAGAAAACCCCAACCTCATCCGCGCCAGCACCGGCGTCGTCTTTTCGCTGGCGTGCGCCAGCGCCGACGAAAAAGCGGCGCGCGCCTGGCTGCTTGCGAAAAAGCTAAAGCTGGTGGCCGCCACCCCCCAAGGACGGCGAAGCTACTGGCAAGAGGATCTAAGCGGGCCGCTGGCGCTACTGGTCGGCTCCGAAGACCGCGGCTTGCCCCGCTCCTGGCTCGAGCTGGCGGACGCCCAAGTCAAAATCCCCATGCGCGGCCAGGCCGACAGCCTAAACGTCTCGGTCAGCGCCGCGCTGCTGCTCTTCGAGGCGCTGCGACAGCGTGTTTCCCAAGAGTATTGATAATTTCACACTCAACTTCTTTGACTGAGATATCTGGCTAGGTCTTGACAATGACACTTTCTATCGGCATAATGTTCGTGGATTGACACTCTAACCCTTCAAGTGTCAAGGGCAAGGAGGCAATCATGACAACGGAGGTTAAAGCAATGATCAAACCCCTAGCAGACCGGGTAGTGGTCGAACCCGTCGAAGAAGAAGTGACCACCAAGGGCGGCATCGTGCTGCCGGATACCGCCAAGGAAAAGCCGCAGAAGGGCAAGGTCATCGCCATCGGCAGCGGCAAGCTGTTGGATAACGGCGAGCGCGCGCCCATGGAGGTCAAGGTGGGCGACATCGTCGTCTTCGCCAAGTACGGCGGCACCGAGATAGAGATCGAAGACAACGAGTACATCATCCTTTCCGAGCGCGACCTGCTGGCCGTAGTCGAGAAGTAAGGGAGGTTAACAATGGCGAAAATTCTAGTATTTGACGAGGAAGCACGCCGCGCTCTGGAGCGTGGCGTAAACGCGGTAGCCAACGCCGTGCGCGTAACCCTGGGCCCCCGGGGCCGCAACGTAGTTCTGGAAAAGAAGTTCGGTTCGCCCACCATCACCAAGGACGGCGTCAGCGTAGCCAAGGAAATAGAGCTGGAAGACCACCTGGAAAACATCGGCGCCCAGTTGCTGAAAGAAGTGGCTTCCAAGACCAACGACGTCGCCGGTGACGGCACCACCACCGCCACCGTACTGGCTCAGGCGGTCGTGCGCGAAGGCCTCAAGAACGTGGCCGCCGGCGCCAACCCCCTGAGCCTCAAGCGCGGTATAGACAAGGCCGTGGAAGCGGCCGTCGAGAAGATCCAGCAGACCGCTCAGCCGGTCGAGGATCGCAAGGCCGTCGAAGAGGTAGCCACCATCTCGGCCAACGACCCCGAGGTGGGCAAGTTGATCGCCGACGCCATGGATAAGGTGGGCAAAGAGGGCATCATCACCGTCGAGGAGTCCAAGGGTCTCGACACCGAGCTGGAAGTAGTCGAGGGTTACCAGTTCGACAAGGGCTACTTGAGCCCCTACTTCGTAAACAACCCCGAGTCGATGGAGGTCGTGCTGGAAGACCCCTCCATCCTCATCGTCGAGAAGAAGGTAAGCAACATCCGCGAGCTGCTGCCGGTGCTCGAACAGGTCGCCCAGACCGGCAAACCCTTCCTGATCATCGCCGAGGACATCGAAGGCGAAGCGCTGGCCACCCTGGTGGTCAACAAGCTGCGCGGCACCCTCAACGTCGCCGCCGTTAAGGCTCCTGGTTTCGGCGACCGCCGCAAGGAGATGCTCAAAGACATCGCCGCGGTCACCGGCGGCCAGGTGATCACCGAAGAGCTGGGCCTCAAGCTGGAAAACGTCACCCTCTCCATGCTGGGCCAGGCCGAGCGCGTGCGTATCACCAAAGACGAGACCACCATCGTCGGCGGCAAAGGCAACAAGGACGACATCGAGGCCCGCATCAACCAGATCAAGGCCGAGCTCGAGTCCACCGATAGCGAGTACGCCCGTGAGAAGCTGCAGGAGCGCCTCGCCAAGCTCTCCGGCGGCGTCGCCGTAATCCGCGTCGGCGCGGCCACCGAGACCGAGCTAAAAGAGCGCAAGCACCGCTTCGAAGACGCTCTCTCGGCCACCCGCGCGGCGGTCGAGGAAGGCATCGTACCCGGCGGCGGCGTGACCCTGCTGCGCATCACCGAAGCCGTAGACAAGGTCTTGAGCGGCCTCGAAGGCGACGAGGCCACCGGCGCCAAGATAGTGCGCCGCAGCCTGGAGGAGCCGACCCGTCAGATCGCCGAGAACGCCGGCTTTGAGGGCTCGGTAGTGGTAAACGAGATCATGCAGAAAAAAGACCCGCGCTACGGCTTCAACGCCCAGAGCGGCGAATACGGCGACATGCTGAAGTTCGGCATAGTCGACCCCGCCAAGGTCACCCGCAGCGCGCTGCAAAACGCCGCCTCCATCGGCTCGTTGGTGCTGACCACCGAAGCCGTGGTGGCCGACAAACCCGAGAAGAAAGAGGCCATGCCCGCTCCCGGCGGCGGCATGCCCGACATGGACTTCTAGACTTCCGCGGTCTCAAAAAGGCGCTGCTTTGCAGCGCCTTTTTCTTACGAGCAAGCACCAGGCCTATACGCGGCGTCGCCGGCGGCTCAGCCGCTGCGTCGCCACTCGTCCAAAGCGTCGAAGAGTATCTGCAAGCTCTCGCCTTTGGGCGTCAAGGTATATATCACCCGCGGCGGCACCTCGGCGAAGCGCTGGCGCGATACCAATCCTTCTTTTTCCATCTCTTTGAGGCGCATGGAAAGGGTGCGGGGGAGAAGCTTGGTGGCTTCTTGCAGCTCGCTGAATCTCTGCGGCCCCGTCATAAGCTGACGCAATACTCCGTAGGCGCCGTCTCTGCCTAAAAACTCCAGTACCGCTTCAATGTTACGCTCCGAATCCAATTTCACGCAGATATTATATCACATAGTGGGATTGTGCCAATTATCATTCCGGTTGAAGGGATAATCGAGCGTTGCTTTGCTCATTCTCGGTGGTAAGGCAAGCCATTATGGATTGTATAGGCTCTATATATCTGTTCCATAGTTACTAGCAGCGCCAGTTCGTGCTGCAGCGTCAGGCGCGACAACGACCAGACCCAGTCCGCTTGCGCCAGAACGCTGGAGTGCAAGCCGTTGGCTCCGCCGATTACGACGCTCACCCGCGCCGCGGCGCCCAGCTGCCACTCGCCAATCTTGCTGGCGAGCCGCCGCGAACTAACCTCTTCTCCGCGTTCGTCCATGGCGATCATGAAACCGCCGACAGCGGCCCGCAGGATCCGTTGCGCCTCGTCCTCGGGGCGACCCGCCTTCAGCGGCAGCCACTCGACGCGGGCGAAGCGCTTGACGCGCCCCAGGTAGAGCTCGGCGCCGTCGCGGGCGTAGCCGAGTTTCGGCTTGGCTATGGTGATAATCCGCCAGTGCATCGGTCCCTTTCCGGCTTAGTTTATAATGGAAGGCAAAGGGGCAGGAATGCTTAAGCTATCAAACACCGCTCTAGTACTAATTATTGGGTTGCTACGGCTGCCCCGCCCCGGCCGTTGAGCCGGGGCTTTTCTTGCCCCGCAAAAGGAGGAAGGCATGATAAAAGACACCCGCCGCTTCGAGCCGTTCAGCGAAAACCCCATCTCGCTAATTGATGATGAGGGTAAATGGACGGGTAAGTTCGACTTGCAGCTGGACGACGCGGCGCTGCGAGACTTTTACCGCAGCCTGATCGCAGCGCGCCAGCTGGACGAGCGACTAATTTTGCTGCAGCGCTCTGGCAAGACCAGCTTCGCCATGCAAGCAGCAGGCCACGAGGGGATCCAAGTCGCCATCGCCAAGGCTGTCAAGCCCGGCTTTGACTGGCTCTTCCCTTATTATCGCGACCACGGTCTAGCGCTGGCCCTGGGCGTACCCGCGGTCGACATATTCGCCGAGAACCTGGCCACCCGCGCCGACCCCGCAAAAGGACGGCAGATGCCCAACCATCCAGGCTCGAAACCGCTAAACGTGTTTACGGTGGCCTCGCCCATAGCCGCGCACATTCCCCCGGCGACCGGTGCGGCCATCAGCGCCAAGGTTCAGAACACCGGCCAGGTGGTGGTAGCCAGCTTTGGCGACGGCGCCACCAGCGAGGGCGACTGGCACGCCGGCGTCAACTTCGCCTCGGCGCAGGGCGCCCCTATCGTCTTCGTGGTCGAGAACAACCGCTACGCTATCAGCGTCGACCTGGTCAACCAGACCGGCTCGGAAAACATGGCGATAAAGGCCAAGGCCTACGGTATGCCCGGCTACTACGTGGACGGTATGGACGTACTAGCCAGCTATCACGTCATGCTCGAGGCCATCGAGCACGCCCGCTCGGGCGCGGGCCCGGTCCTGGTCGAGGCCACCGTCTACCGCTACGGCCCCCACTCCTCCGCCGACGACGACAGCATCTACCGGCCCAAGGAAGAGGTAGAAGCCTGGAAACGGCGCGACCCGATACTGCGCCTGCAGAAATTCCTGAAAAATCGCGGCGTCTGGGACGAAGACTGGGAAGAAGAAGTCCGCCAGTCGGTAACGGACGAACTGGCCCAGGCTCTGGCCGCCGCCGAAGCCGCCGGTCCGGTTCCCGAGGTGTGGATGTTCGGCGACGTCTACGAAAAGCAGCTCTGGCCGCAGGCCGAACAACAAAAATACTTAGAGCAAGAGCTAGGGCTCTAGAGGAGTAGTCATGGCCAACTTGAACATCGTGCAGGCGATCGCGCGCACGCTCAACGAAGAAATGGCGCGTGACGACAAGGTGGTGGTGCTGGGCGAAGACGTCGGTAAGCGCGGCGGCGTCTTCTTGGCCACCGAAGGTTTGCAACAAAAGTACGGCCCCGATCGGGTAATCGATACCCCGCTGTCGGAGGCTGCCATTATTGGCGCAGCAGTGGGCATGGCGGCTCACGGTCTCAGACCGGTGGCCGAGATACAGTTTGCCGACTACGTTTTCCCCGGTTTTGACCAGCTCGTCAGCCAGGCGGCCAAGCTGCGCTACCGTTCCGGCGCGCAGTTCTCGGCTCCCATGGTGGTGCGCATGCCTTCGGGCGGAGGCGTCAAGGGCGGCCACCACCACTCTCAAAGTCCCGAGGCCCACTTCGTACACACCGCCGGCCTCAAGGTAGTCAACATCAGTACGCCTTACGACCTCGTGGGCCTGCTCAAGACCGCCATTCGCGACAACGACCCGGTGGTCTTCATGGAGCCCAAGCGCCTCTACCGCTCGGTCAAAGGAGAGGTTCCCGACGAAGAGTACACCATCCCCTTGGGCAAAGCGGCCACCAGGCGCGAGGGGAGCGACCTGACCGTCATCTACTACGGCACGGTGGCTCCCGAGGTCTTGCAGGCTGGCGACGAAATGGAGAAGGCCGGTTTGTCCCCCGAGATAATTGACCTGCGCAGCCTGATGCCCTGGGACAAGGAGGCGGTGCTGGAGTCGGTCAGCAAAACGGGCCGGGTAATGATAGTAGCCGACGCCCCCCGCCACGCCAGCTTCGCCAGCGAGGTGGCGGCCACCATCGCCGAGGAGATACTGGACGAACTGGAAGCTCCTCCGGCGCGGGTCACCGGTTTTGACACTCCCTATCCCTACGCCCAAGACAAGCTATATCTACCCTCGGTCACCCGCATTCTCAACGCAGCCAAAAAGCTGCTGGACTACTAAGACGGAGGCAGCATGGCTAAGGAAGTTCTTTTACCAGAACTAGCGGAATCGGTGGTCGAGGGCGAGATCCTCAAGTGGCTCGTCGACGAAGGAGACGCCGTAAGCAAAGACCAGCCCCTGGTCGAGGTGATGACCGACAAGGTAACGGTCGAGCTGCCCAGCCCCTTTGCCGGCGTGCTGGTCAAAAAGCTCGTTAGTGAAGGCGACGTAGTGCCGGTGGAAGCGGCGGTTGCGCTGATAGAAGAGGACGCCGCCGCCGCAGGCGGTTCGCAGGCGGAGAGCGATGAGGATCGCGGCGAACGCCTCTCGCTCTTCAAGCCCGATAAGACCGAGACCGAGGTCAAAAACCCCTTTGCCGCGTCCGCCAAACGCTCGCCTGCGGCGACGGCCGAGCGTCCGCGGGCCGGCACTAATAAGTACGGCCGGGTGCTGGCGGTGCCCGCCGCCCGCCAGCTGGCCCGCGAACTGGGAGTAGACGTCGCTTTGGTGCCCGGCTCCGGCCCCAACGGCCGGGTGCGGGTCGAAGACGTCCGCGCTTTCGCCGAAAGCGCTCCTGCCGCCGCTCCGGCTGGCGTTGCGGCCGCGCTTCCCACGGTGACTTATGCCACTCCTGCGGGCTACGAAAAACTCGAGGAGCGGGTTCCGCTGCGGGGTATGCGCCGTATCATCGCCCAGCAGATGACCGCCAGCCACCTCAGCGCCGTGCGCACGCTGGTGGTGGATGAGGCCGAGGTAGACGAACTGGTCAGGCTGCGCGCCCGCCTCAAAGAAAAAGCAGAAGAAGAAGGGGTGAAGCTGAGCTACATTCCTTTCGTTTTCAAGGCCGTGGTAGCGGCGTTGAAGAAGTTCCCGGCGGTAAACAGCAGTCTCGACGAAGCGCGCAACGAGATAGTGTTCAAAAAGTATTACAACCTCGGCCTTTCGGTGGCGACGGAACAGGGCTTGGTGGTGCCGGTCGTACGCGACGCAGACAGGAAGCCGCTGCTCGATCTGGCGCGCGAAATAGGCGACAAAGTAGAGCGCGCCCGCGCCTCGCAACTGACTCCCGATGAGGTTACGGGCTCCAGTTTTTCGATCACCAGCGTGGGCAACCTGGGCGGCCTTTTCAGCTTTCCCATCATCAACGTTCCCGACGCCGCCATCCTGGGGGTGCACACCATCCAAAAGCGTCCGGTCGTCAGGAACGACGAGATAGTAGCCCGCGAGATGCTCTACCTCTCTCTCAGCTTCGATCACCGCTTGGTCGACGGCGCCGAAGCGACTCTCTTCCTGCGTGAGGTAATAAAGCAGCTAGAAAACCCGCACTGGCTGATTTTGCAGGCCATCTAAGGAGAATACATGTACGACTTGATCGTCATAGGCACCGGACCCGGCGGTTACCACGCCGCCATCCGCGCCGCTCAGTTGGGGCTAAAGGTGGCCGCTGTCGAGGCGGGAGCGGTAGGCGGCGTCTGCCTGAACGTCGGCTGCATTCCCACTAAAGCCCTGCTGCACGCCGCCGAGACCCTGGAAAACGCCAAGAAGGCGGCCGAGTTTGGCCTGGTTTTCTCTGAACCCCAGCGCGACCTGACCAAAATGGGCAAGTGGCGCGACAAGGTAGTCAAGAAACTGACCGGCGGCGTCGCCAGCCTGCTGAAGGGTAACGGGGTCGAGCTGATCAAGGGGTTCGCGCGGCTCACCGGCCCCCACGAGCTGGAGGTGGACGGAAAGAAGCTCGAGGCAAAGAAGACCATCATCGCTACCGGCTCCAAGCCGGCGGCGCTAGCGGGCTTCGAACCCGACGGCGAAAACGTGCTTACCTCCACCGAGATGCTGCGCGTCGAAAGCGGCGTTCCCGAGCGCCTGCTTATCATCGGCGGAGGGGTGATCGGGCTCGAGTTCGCCTCCATCTACAATCGCTTAGGTTCCAAGGTAACGGTCCTGGAGTACGAAAAGCAGATACTACCCGGCAGCGACCCCGAGCTGGTCAAGCTGCTAACGCGCATCCTCAAAAAACAAGGTGTAGAGATAAGGACGGGCGCTAAAGCAGTTTCTTATCAACGAGGCAAAGAAGGTCTGGCGGTTAGCATCGAGGCGGTCAAAGGAGGAGAGAGCGAAGTCCTGGCGGCCGACCAGATCCTGCTGGCGGTCGGCAGGGCGCCTGTTACCGCAGGGCTGAACCTCGAGGCCGTCGGCGTGCGCACCGACGAGCGCGGCTTTATCTCCACGAACGAACACATGGAAACGAACGTAGCCGGCGTCTACGCCATCGGCGACGTCGCCCGCCCACCTTTGCTGGCGCACAAAGCCATGAAAGAAGGGCTGGTGGCCGCCGCCCACGCCGCCGGTAAACCCGCCGCGTTCGACCAGCAGATACCCGCAGTGGTATACACCAACCCCGAGTTCGCCAGTGTAGGAATGACAGAAGCCGCGGCTAAAGAACGGGGAATCAAGACGGCCGTCGGCCGCTTTCCCTTTTCCGCCTCCGGACGCGCGCTCACGCTGCAGCAGAGCGAAGGGGTCATCAAAGTGATAGCCGACGCCGAAAACGACCTGCTCTTAGGCGTTCATATCCTGGGGCCGGGCGCTTCCGACCTGATAGCCGAGGCTACCCTGGCGCTGGAGATGGCCGCCACCGCCAGCGATCTGGCGCTCACTGTTCACCCGCACCCCACGCTCTCCGAGAACCTCATGGAGGCGGCGGAAAACCTCCACGGGCAGGCCATACACGTCATAAACCGCTGAACCAACGGTCTCTGGACAAATTAAAAACGCTTCTGTCTACCCCCAAACGGGGGTAACTTTTTGCGGCAAGGTGCCCTACCATTGAATAGGGGAGGTGCGGTTTGCAGTCTCACGAATTGAAAAGCAGAGGTTTCACCCTCATCGAGATACTAATAGTAATCGCTATTTTCGCGATCCTTTCGGGAATCGTGTTTTCCTCTTTCCAAAGGGTGCGCCGCCAGATGGGACTGGAAGAATCGGTACACAAACTCGCGCAAGACATACAAAAGTGCCGCAGTACGGCAATCGCCAAGAGCAAGTTTTGCAGGGTTAATTTCGTAGGCCCGCACCGCTACAAAGTTGAGATGAGCAGCAGCCGTTACGGCCCGTGGACTTCCAGTTATGAGATAGACCTGCCCGCTGATATCACGGGCAGCTGGAGCGTAGGCGATGATATTCTTTTCGATTCCCGGAGCCATACCTGGTTTCCCAGTAACCCCAGCCCCTATCAAGTCACAATCAGCAAGGCTGGGAACACGTACGTGATCGTGCCGACGATGATCGGCGCCGTGAGGGTGGTGAAGCAATGAAACGCGCCGCAGCGTTCAGCCTCCTTGAGGTGCTAATAGCATTACTGATAGTAGCCATCGTTAGTTTTGCGGTATCTACCACTATCCTCGCCAGCAGCAAAAGCAACGCCAACAACCGCACCCGCAGCCGCGCCGTAGCCGCCGCCAACGCCTGGTTGGACCGCTTTCGCAGCTATAGCCTTCCCTTCGGCTACTTTTCCAGCGGGGTCGACTACGACTACGGTTACGATTACGCCAGCGACCCGGTAATAACCGCCTCCAACGATCCTAATCTTGCTGAGGTAGCTCAGGAGTGGAGCAAGTACAAGTTCTACGTCAAAACCACCAGCATCAGCAACAATCCGGCCATCTGGCGGATTGAGGTAGTCGCCTACTACAAGAAAAAGGGAGGGGGTGAGGGTCATTTCCAGCTCGTCACGGTACGCTAGAACCAATTCCCGCCACCGCTCCGGGTTTACCATTCTGGAAGTGCTGCTGGCTATTTTCGTATTTCTGGCGCTGACCGGTATCGCGACGTTCAGCCTTACCCAGGGATTGCGCAGCAAACGCAGCCTGCAGACTTACGTAGAGCTGCAACAGAACCTGCGCGCCGCCATGCAACAGATAACGCAAGACATTCGCTTTTCCGCCAGGCTGGGTCCCTGGAACGACCCTTCCTCGGGCTGCAGCCACGCTGGCGACGCCTGCTCCCTCAGCGACAGGCTGAGCCTGCTCGTTACCACCGGCCGCTATACCTCCGTAGCCGAAACGCCAGGCGCCAGTTACAGCAACTCTACTGCTACGCACCTCTGCGACGCTCGCCGCCTCACTCACAAGCTAGTGCTAATAGACGACGGTAGCACCTCTCACCTAGTCAGGGTGACAAGAGTGCTCCTGCAACGAGACTACTCTCAGCCCTGCCAAAGCAGCTCTCCGGCGAATCGCGACCTAATAAGACATAGTAACAATAGAATCAGCGGAACCTGGCGAGGCAACACTTACGCCTACCAGGTAGAAAAGGTAACTTACCGACTCATCCCCGACCCCCTCGACGCAAGCCGTACAGTCTTGTACAGAGGCGGCCCCGCGGGCACCGCCTCGGGCATAGTAGCCTTCGACGTAGACAGCATCAAGTTCAGCTACGGCGTGCCGCTCAACCCTGGAGCCGCTAGTAATTCGGTGCAGAAACTGCGTTTTTACGACTCGCTCAGCGCCGCCGCCAGCGCCCTGGGCTCTAGCTACAGCGACGATCCAGCATCGACGCAAAATTACGTAGGCAGGGTGGTCAGGGCTATTAGGGTGACCATCAACGGCAGCACCCCCGAACCGCTGAAGACCAGCGGCAACCGCGGGCAGTACCAGATAACCGAAACCGTAGATTTGCGCTAAAGCCGGGAGGTACGAATGAGAAGAAAGGGAATCGCAATTGTTACCGCGCTGGTGCTGATGACGGTGCTAATCGCGGTAGTCTCCCTACTGACGGTAGACTCTCTGGGAGAACTCAAGCAGAACAAGAACAACGTCATAGCCGTGCAAGCCGGCAACGTCGCTCAGGCCGGCGCAAACTACGGCAGCGACGTCATGCAGGGGGCGGTTCGCAACGCCGTTACTCCGCTGATCAGCAACTACGTGAGCGACTATATACAGAATGGCGGCAACCCGCGAACCGATCCGGTGATACCTAAAAATAATTGGAATACCGTCGCCTCGGCTATACAGACAAATTTACAAAACAACTACTCAGATTTAACGTCTTCACAACTGGGCGGCGCAGGCCGCGCCCACATGCGGTATTACGTCAAGAACTTTAGGCTGGCGGCGCTAGGCGACAGTGGCAACGCTTTTGCGCAAAGCTACACGGCTGAATACAAAATAGTCTCCACCGGCTACGCCAACAGCGGCAAGCGGCGCGCGATAGAACGCGGCTACATCAACATAACCCTGGGCCGCCCCAGCCTCTCGCAATGGCTCTTTCTCGTAGAAGACGCCGGCGGGCGAAATGGTTTCTTCGATTCCAGCGCCGTCTTCAACGGTCCCGTGCATGCTAATAGTAACTGGGGCTTCTTAGGCACCCCGACCTTTACCGGCGCGGTGACCAGCTCCGACGGAGGAGCTTGGTTCTGGAATCCAAGAACTTTCCGCCGGCAGTTTATTAACGCCGGCAGTGGTAACGGCACCAGTCCCGACTTCCAACGCGGCTACGACTGGAATGTTCCCAGGGTTAACCTGCCGACGAATACTCTCTCCCAACAGCGGGCCGCCCTGGGTCTGGCGCCCGACCAAGACGACGACAACGACGGAGTGCCAGACCCTCCCTCGGCCGCCGAGATTTGCCAGCAGCTGCAGATCAACCCCTGCCACACCCCCGCGAACGGCGTCTACCTGCCCAACGACGGCGTCCACATCACCGGCGGGATATACGTTCAGGGGGACCTTGACAGCCTGCAGTTATCGATAGACGGTCAAGGCGGCCAGTTTTACACCCTCAAGCAAGGAGGGCGTACCTGGACCATCAGGGTAAACTACCCCAACAACACCACGACCATAACCTATCCTTCAGGGACCACCAAGACCCTAAGCGGCGTTCCCAACGGACACGCCCCCCTGAGGACGGGCGGTCCTACCGGGCAGATATACGTCAACGGCGGCATAGGCTCGGTCACGTCTCCTTCCCGCAACGGCTACGTCGCCCCCGATTCCAGCAATCACCCGCCGCCAAGCGCTATACAACCGGCGCTGTCGCTGGAGACCCAGCTAAACATCACCGCGCGCAACGGCATAGGCATCAGCGGAGACCTCATCTACGAGTGCGACCCAAACATGATGAGCGATAGCTCGTACCTAGGATCGCACCCCCGCTGCGCATCCCACAGCAACGATTTGCGAACGGTGCTGGGTATGTTTTCGGAAAACGACGACATTACCATTCTCCGTAACGACGGTATGAATGACATTTATCTTTGGGGGTCATTTCTTTCCGCCGCAGACGGGAAAGGCCTGGCGGTAGAAGACTATGATAGCCGCGGCCCTCAGGGGACCATGCACCTCTTTGGCGGAGTCATTCAGTGGCAAGATCAGTTACGCGGAAGCATAGATAATAATGGCGACCTCATAAGCGGCTACCACGAAAACTTTGACTACGACCGGCGCTTCGCCAACAGCAACCTCACCCCTCCTAACTTTCCTACCACGCGCGCCTTTCAGCTACGCAACGTCATTACCCAAAAGCTCTTTCATCAGGAACGCTAGTACCCGCTCTTTTACCCCAGCGCCGGCTAGAGCCGGCGCTGGTTATTTATAACTCAGCTTGTCGGTTGACTACCAGAGAGCGACGCGGGTTTAGTATGGGCCTTATGACGGCGCGTAAGATAACAGACCTCACCTGGCGGGTGGGCGGCCCCCAGGGCGGCGGGATAGAAACCGCCGCGACTCTTTTTGCTCAGGCGCTGGCCCGCGGCGGCTGGTGGGTGAGCGCCCGCCGCGAGTACCACTCAAACATCATGGGGCGGCACAGCTACCTCGACGTGCGGGCGGCGCGAAGACCGACCAAGGCTTTTTTTGAACAGGTGGACCTGCTGGCCGCGCTCGACGCCGAAACGCTGGCGCGACACCTGGGCCAGATAAAGGCCGGCGGAGTGCTCGTCTACGACCCGGCGGCGGCCAAACTGCCGCTATCCAAACTGGCGATGCTCGACGGCGCGGCTTACCGGCGAATTTCGGCGCAGCTGGGCGGCGGCGACCCGCCGGTAGAACGGGCGGTGGAGCGCTACCGCCAGGACGGAGCGGTTCTGCTGCCGCTGGCGCTGACGCAGCTGGCGCGGGAGGTGGGCCAAGCGCTGGGAGTAGACGCCATTACCGCCAAGCGAACCCTCAATACGGTGGCGGTGGCGGCATCGCTGGCGCTTTTGGGCTATCCGTCGCAACCGCTTGTAGAGGCGGTGGGTGCGCAGTTCGTCAAGAAGCCCAAGCTGGCCGAGCTGAACCGCAAGGTGGCGGCTGAGGTTTACCGCCGCGTCGAACCGTTGGCGGACCGCCGCTTGGAGCCGGTGGGCGACGGCGGCGAGCGGCTTTACCTGAACGGCTCCCACGCCTCGGCCATGGGCAAGGTGGCCGCCGGCCTGGGCTTCATGAGCTACTACCCGATCACCCCGGCGACAGACGAACCCTTTTACCTGGAGGCCCACCCCGAAGCGGAGGTGGTGGTGGTTCAGGTGGAAGACGAACTGGCGGCGGTCAACATGGCCATAGGCGCTTCGATGGCCGGAGCGCGGGCGGCGCTTACCACCAGCGGACCCGGCTTCGCCCTGATGACCGAGGCGCTGGGCTTCGCCGGCATTACCGAAACCCCGCTGCTCATCAGCCTTTACCAGCGGGGCGGCCCCAGCACCGGTCTGCCGACCAGGACCGAGCAGGGCGACCTGCGCTTCGCGCTGGGAGCGGGGCACGGCGACTACCCGCGAGCAGTGCTGGGTAGCGCCAGCGTCGAGGAGTCCTTTTACGACGCCGCTTTGGCGCTTAACCTGTCGCAACGTTTTCAGCTGCCGGTGGTGCATATGATGGACAAGTACCTGGCTTCGACCACCCGCACGCTCGAGCCCTTCGAGGCCGACAAGATAAAACCCGAACCGGGCTTGCGAGCCGAGGGAGCAACGGGCGTTTTCCCGCGTTTTTCGCTGGCGTCCGAGGGCGGCGTCTCGCCGCGCCTGCCGGTGGGCGCGGCGGGAGCCGGCTACTGGATCACCTCCGACGAGCACGACGAGGTGGGGCACATCACCGAAGACCCCGAACTGCGCGAAGCCATGATGGAGAAACGGGCGGCCAAGATCGAAGCCCTCAGGGAATGGCTGGGCCCGGAGGAGATGTACCGGGTTTACAACCCCGAGGCGGGAACGCTGGTGCTTGGCTGGGGCTCCAGCCAGGGGGTGGCTCTGGAGGCCATGGAGGGACTGGACATGGGGTATTTGCAGGCGCGCTTCTTACTGCCGTTCCCCGAGATAGGGGACCTACTGGCGGAGAAGAAACTGGTGGTGTTGGATTACAGCCAATCGGGCCAGTTCGCCCGCTTGCTGACCCAAGAAACGGGTAACAAACCCGACCATTTAATAGTCAAGTACAACGGTCGGCCGATGACTATCGAGGAGGTGCGCGCCGCCTTCGAGGCCGTACTGGCGGGAACGGCGCCAAAGTACCTGGTTTTGCGAGCCGGGGTTTGAGGGGGAGAGATGGAGCTGAAACTAGCGGACTACAAATCTGAGATGGCGCCCGATTGGTGCCCGGGCTGCGGCGATTATGGCATTCTCAGCGCCTTGCAGACCGCGCTTTACAAGATGAAGATCGAGCCCAGCCGAGCGGTGCTGGTGAGCGGTATCGGCTGTTCGGCCAAGACGATTCACTATGCCGCCAGCTACGGCATCCACACCCTGCACGGCCGCGGCCTGCCGGTAGCCCAGGGGGTCAAGCTGGCCAACCCCAAGCTGACGGTGGTGGCCATGGCCGGTGACGGCGACGGCATGGGAATTGGCGCCGGCCACTTCGTCGGTATCGGCCGCCGCAACCTCGACATGCTCTACCTGATTTTCAATAACGAGGTCTACGGCATGACCAAGGGCCAGGCCTCGCCGACTCTCGAGCTGGGGGCCCAGCCCAAAAGTCTGGCCCGCCCTAACATCCAGGCCAAGGTTAATCCGCTGATGCTGGCCTTCGCCGCCGGTTTTACCTTTATCGCCCGCGGCTACGCTTACGACGTCAAGAACCTGGCGCGGCTGATGCAGACCGGGCTCGAGCACCGCGGGCTAGCCATGATAGACATACTCCAGCCCTGCCCCACCTACAACAACCTGCACACCCGCGAGTGGTTTGCCCCGCGCGTCTATGACGTGGGCGCCGAGGGATACGACCCGCGCGCACCACGCGAGATGGGTGACGCCGAGCGCGCCGAACGGATGGCCCGCTTTACCCAGAAGGCGACCGAATGGGGCGAGCGCATTCCCACCGGCGTCTTCTGGCAGGCCGAACTGCCGACCTTCGAGGAGCGCTTGGGCGGGTTCTTGCCTCGCTACCCGCAAGAGGCCCCGGCCACCCGCGGGGTGGGCGGCGAGGCCAAGCGTGTCGCGGCTTTGATGAAAGGCCACCGCGTGGCATAATGGTGGGTCATGGACGAGCCTCACGCCGACCTGGCGGCCCGTAGCCCTTGGAGCAGGTTAAACGACGTGGCGGCGCTCAGGTTGACTCCGCCCAGCGGCCCTATTATGGCCGAGCTGGCGGTGCCCGGCTCCAAGAGCGTCACCAACCGCGCCATCGTGCTGGCGGGACTGGCCGAGGGAGCCTCGGAACTCTCGGGAATCCTAAAGAGCGACGACGCCTGGTGGGCGCTGGCGGCGCTCAAAGCGCTGGGCTTGCAAGTCGAGGTGGCGGGCGAGACCGCCCGCATCGCAGGCGGCGGCGGCGCCTGGCCCGCCGAGCAGGCCGAGATATACATTGGCGCCGCCGGCACCCTGGGCCGTTTTTTGCCGCCGGCGCTGGCGGTATCAGCCTCCGGCCGCTATCTGGTTCGCGCCAGCCGGCGAATGAGCCGGCGCCCCATCGCCCCGCTGGTGCAGGCCCTGCGCACGCTGGGCGGTCGCCTCGATTACGCCGCAGAAACGGGGCGCTTCCCGCTCATAGTGCACGGCGCCGGCTTGGCAGGAGGCGAAGTTACCATCCCCGGCAACGTCTCCAGCCAGTTCACCAGCGGCGTGCTGCTGGCCGCGCCCTACGCCCGCGAGCCGCTGACGGTGCGGGTGGCGGGGGGGATGGTGCAGCCGGCCTACGTGCATATCACCCTGGCGATGATGGACGCCTTTGGAGCCGAGCTGGAGGCCGAGGGCGACCTTAGCGAGGTCCGTGTGCGACCGGGGCGCTACCGCGGCCGGAGCTTGGAGCTCGAGGCCGACGCCAGTAGCGCCGCCTACTTCTTCGCCCTGGCCGCGGCCAGCGGCGGGGAGGTGACCGTGAACAACATCGGCTCGGCCACCCTGCAGCCCGACCTGGGATTTGTCTACGTGCTCGAGCGCATGGGCGCGCGCGTCGAGATAAGTCCCACGCGCACGACGGTGCGCGGCCCCAAAAAGCTGCGCGGCGGCTTCGAAGTGAGCCTTAAAGAGATGAGCGATCAGACCCCCACCCTGGCCGCCCTGGCCGCTCTGGCAGACGCCCCGCTGACCATCACCGAAGTGGCCCACGTCCGTAACCACGAATCCGACCGCATCGCCGCGATGGCCGCCGAGCTGGGCAAGCTCGGCCTGCACGTCGAGGAACACCCCGACGGCCTGACCGTCTGGCCCGGCGCGCCGCGGCCAACGCGCCTGGACCCGCACGACGACCACCGCCTCGCCATGAGCCTAGCCCTGCTGGCGCTGCGGGCTCCCGGTCTGGAAATCGCCAACCCCGGATCCGCCTCCAAAACCTTCCCGCAGTACTGGGAGTACCTGAAACGCTTGGGTTTTGACGTGAAACCGTTGTAAGCTGAAAGGTCATGGAGCAGATCAACAACCAACCCGAACCGCGGTACTGGGAAAAGATGCGGCTGGTGGCCGACGTGCTGCGCGCCAGCGACGCGCCGGTAGTCATCATCGCCCACGAAGACCCCGACGGCGACGCGGTAGGCAGCACCCTGGGCCTGGCGCGGGCCCTCCGGCAACTGGGCAAAGAGGTCTGGTGGATAGTCGAGCCGCCCCCTTTCCTGCGCTTTTTGCCGCGCGACGACGAGTATCACGAACCCATAGAGAAACTGCCCGACGACGCCATTTTGCTGGTGCTCGACTCCGGCGACCGTCACCGCGCCGTAGGCGCTCCGGTAGAGGGGTTCGTGATCAATATCGATCACCACGGCTCCAACAGCCGTTTTGGCCAGATTCATATCGTCGATCCCCACAAGGCGGCGGCCGCGCAGATGGTCAAGGATTTGATAGACGTTCTCGAAGTCGAGTGGACGGCCGAGGTCGCCACCCCGGTACTGACCGGCCTGATTACCGACACCGGTAATTTCCGCTTTGGCAACACCACCCCTGAGGTACTAGAAACGGCCGCCGAGCTGGTAGGTTACGGCGTCAAGCTGGCCGACTTGACCGACCGCTTGCAGTGGCGTCCACCGCAGTACTTCAAGCTGATGGGATTGGTGCTGCAGACGGTCCAGTTTCATTTTGGCGGGTTGGCCGTCAGCGCCCACGTCACCAAGCAGATGACCGAGGAGGCCGGCAGCGGCGAAGAAGACTCCGACGACTTCGTGGGCGTCATCCGCTACGCCGAGGGCAGCTACGTAGCGGTTTTCTTGAAAGAACGCGAGGGGGCTACCAAGGTCTCGATCCGCAGCCGCGCCGGCGTTAGCGCCCAGAAGATAGCGGTCGAGCTGGGCGGCGGCGGGCACGTGCCCGCCGCTGGAGCAACCCTCCAAGGGCTTTCGATTGACGAAGCCTACCCGCTGGTGCTGGCGGCGGTGGAAAAAGAGCTGAAGCGGGCCGGCTTCCTGAGCTGAGCAGAGGTCCGTTAGCGCACGGCCGTTTTGACGAAGGTGCGGCAATCGCAAATCCTGCAGCTGGTGGTCTGTGGCTTGTGGTAAGCCGTCCGCGGCCGCCCGGCTTATTCCGTTCGCGCCACAGGGTCCCGGATAAAGTCCGGGGTAACAGGGTTTGGCTGGTCCTTGCAAGACGCCCGCGTCTCCGTGCCTCGGGCGCTCGTCTTTGGGGGCGATTCGAAGAAGACCTACGGATTTTAAAGATGAACGGTCGTCGCTCCGGACAAGCGGGGCAGCAGGCCCGCGCTATCCGGAACCTCGAGGCGTACGCAACCATCGCTATGGTCAAGTGCGCGGCACCTAGAGATCCCGGATCAAGTCCGGGACAGGCCCCGGATCAGGTCCGGGATGGCACCCCCCAGGAAACTACGGCTCCACGACGACGACACGCAGGTCGTTGAGGTTGTTGTGGGTGGGGCCGGTGACGACGAGGTCGCCCAGGGCGTCGAAGAAGCCGTGGCTGTCGTCGCGGCCCAGGTGCTCGCGCAGGTCGAGGCGCAGCTCGGCAGCCCGCGCCAGCGTGTCGGGACGCAGGATGGCGCCGGCGGCGTCGCTGTTGCCGTCGATGCCGTCAGAATCGGCGGCCAGCGCCCAGACCCCATCCGCACCCAGGAAGTAAGCCAGCCAAGCCAGGAATGCCTGGTTGCGTCCGCCGCGGCCGGAGCCGCGCACGGTCACCGCGGCCTCTCCTCCGCTCAACAGCACGAACGGCGGCTTGAGAGGAAAGCCTCGCGCTCGCGCCGCCTGCACCAGCGCCGCGTGGAAACGCGCCAGTTCGCGGGCCTCACCCTCGAAGCGGTCGGAAAGAACGAGCGTACGCCAGCCCTTTTCTTCCCAAAACCTAGCGGCGGCTCGCAACAGGTCGGCGTTGGCCGCAATGATCCGGTTGCCGACGCGGGCGAAGAGCGGGTCGCCCGGCTTGGGGGTTTCCAGAAGTTCTCCTGCCGCGCCCCGCGACAAGTGGGCGCGCGCGGCGGGGGCTTTGATACTGTAGCGATCCAGAACCCTTAGGGCGTGCGCGAAGGTGGTGGGGTCGGGGGCGGTCGGCCCCGAGGCGATGACGCCGATGTCGTCGCCCGGTACGTCGGAAACGAGCCAGGCGGTCACGCGCGCGCGGGTGGCCTGCGCCAGCCTGCCGCCCTTGATGCGCGAGAGGTGCTTGCGCACGGCGTTGATTTCGGCAATGCCCGCCCCTGAGGCCAGCAGGGCTCGGTTCAGCTCTTGCAGTTCTGCGAGCTTTAGCCCCCAGGGAGCGCACCACAGCGCGCTGCCCCCGCCCGAGACGAGCACCAGCAGGTGGTCGTCCTCACCCAGGCCGCGCGCCAGCTGCAGCGCTCGTTCGGCGGCGCTAACGCTGGCGGCGTCGGGAACGGGGTGCCCCGCCTCCAGCAACTCGTAGTGAGCGAGCGGTACCCCGTGGCCGTAGCGGGTAACGCCGAAACCGGGCAAGCGCAGCCCCGCGTCCTCGAGTCCCGCCAACATTGACCCAGCCGCCTTCCCCACCGCCAGGAGCGCTGTCGGTAGGGGTTCGAGCCGGG
>JALSMT010000120.1 GCA_026987375.1 Thermaceae bacterium
CTGCAGGACGAAGTCTTCCCCGACCAGGACGACTTCGGCCGCATCTTCTACCTCAACGCCCGCATGAGCGCCGCCGGCATTCCCCAGATCAGCGCCATCATGGGCAACTGCGTGGCCGGCGGGGCCTACCTGCCGGTGATGACCGACGCGTTGGTGATGACCGAAGGCTCGGGCCTCTACCTGGCGGGCCCGGCGCTCGTCAAGGCGGCCATCGGTCAGGAGGTGAGCAGCGAGGAGCTGGGCGGCGCGCGAATGCACGCCGAAGCCTCGGGCACGGTCGACTTCTACGAGCCCGACGACGAGGCGGCGCTGGCGCGGCTGCGCGCGTTGGCGGGACTGTACGCCGCGCCCGCGCGGGCGCGCTGGGCCCAGGAGCGTAAGCCGGCCGCGCCGCCGGCCTACGACGCCCGCGACCTCTACGGCCTGGTGCACCCGGAAGGGGAGAGCCCCTACGACGTGCGCGAGGTGATCGCGCGGCTGGTGGACGCCTCCGAGTTTCACGAGTACAAGGCCCGGTGGGGGGAGACGCTGGTCACCGGTTTCGCACGGCTGGGCGGCTTCCCGGTGGGCGTCGTCGCCAACCAGCGCCTGGTCATCAAGAAGAAGGGCCGCATCGAGGTGGGCGGGGTCATCTACGCCGAGGCGGCCGACAAGGCGGCCCGCTTCATCCTCGACGTCAACCAGATGGGAATCCCGCTCCTCTTCCTGCAGGACGTGAGCGGCTTCATGGTGGGCAAGGCCTCGGAAGAGGCGGGGATCATCCGCCGCGGGGCCAAGCTGGTGAACGCGGTCTCCAACTCGGTGGTGCCCAAGATCACGGTCATCCTGGGCGGCTCGTTCGGCGCGGGCAACTACGCCCTGGCCGGCAAGGCCTACGCCCCGCGGCTGCTCTTCGCCTGGCCCAGCGCCAAGTACGCGGTGATGGGCGGCACCCAGGCGGCGAGCACCTTGCTGCAGCTCGAGGTGGCGCAGCTGAAGCGCAAGGGCCGCGAGCCGGGCGCCGAGGAGCTGGAGCGGCTCTACGAACAGATCAAGAGCCGCTACGACGCCACCCTCGACCCCCGCTACGCCGCGGCGCGGCTCTGGGTGGACGCGATCATCTTCCCCCACGAAACCCGCGAGCGCCTGATCCGGGCGCTCGAGGCCATCAGCCAGGACGACCGACAAGCGCCGCTGGTCACCGGCGTCTTCCAGGTGTAGGGGGACCGTGGAGCGGGTCGTCTACGTGGAATGTCCGCGCGACGCCTGGCAGGGTTTCGCGCGCACGATTCCAGCCGGTGAAAAGGTCGGCTACCTGCGCGGGCTGCTGGACGCCGGCTTCGACCACCTGGACCTGGCGAGTTTCGTTTCGCCCAAGTGGGTGCCGCAGCTGGCCGATTCCGAAGAGGTGCTCGCACAGCTGCCCCCGCCCGAGGGGCGCGACTACCTGGCCATCGTCGCCAACGAGCGGGGAATGGAGCGGGCGCTGGCGGCCGCGAACCTCACCTCGGTCGGGTACCCCTTATCGATCAGCGAGACCTTTCAGCAGAAGAACACGCGCCGCTCGGTCGAGGATTCCTGGCCCCTGGTGGAACGGATGCTGGAGCGTGCGCGCGGCGGCGGGCTCGAGCTGGTGGTCTACGTCTCCATGGGCTTCGGCAACCCCTACGGCGACCCCTGGAGCCCCGAGGCGGTCGTCGCTTTCGTAGGGCGCTTGCGGGCGTTGGGCGTCCGCCGTATCGCCATCGCGGACACCTACGGGGTGGCCGGCCCGGAGCGCATTCACGAGGTGCTGGCCGCGGTCGTAACCGCCCACGGCCCGACCGACCTGGGCGCCCACCTGCACAGCCGCCCCGAACCGGTCGAGGTGCGGGCCAAGGTGGACGCGGTGCTGGCGGCCGGGGTGCGCTGGCTGGAGGGGGCCTTGGCGGGCCAGGGCGGCTGCCCCTTCGCCGGTGACGAGCTGGTGGGCAACCTTCCGACCGAGGTGGTGGTACCGTACCTGCACGGGCGCGGCTTCGCCACCGGGGTGATCGAGGCCGAACTCGACCGCTTGTCTCGCGCAGCCGACCGCTTGCGCCGGATTTACGACGCCAGACCGCCCCAATAACCCATTTTTAGAAAAATATATGGTAGCTTGTCGCTGGTGTAATGATATCTTCTAAAGGATTACTTAAACATGTAATCGTCCTGCTACTGACGTTTATGTTGACGCTATCGCTGGTGCAATGCGCCGCCAGCGGCGCGGGCGACGACGCAGATCCGGGGGGCGACGGCGGCGTGCAGACTGCCAGCTTCCCTATTGGCGCCTTTTTTGTGCGCGGGCAAAAGCCTATAGCCGACGAGGGCGACGCGAAAGACTTTAGGCGCGACCCGCAACAGGCCCGGCAGGACTACGCCCGTGAGTTTGGCGACTTGGCCGCTGAGGGTTTTAACGTGGCGGCAATGTCGGTAGATCCCATCGCCTACGGCGACCATTATCAAGAGGTGATCGCCGCCATGCTGGACGAGGCGCAAAAACACCAGCTGCGCCTCATTCTGCCGCTGGGTCACGTACAAGGCTTACTTGCTGAAAAGCGCGAAGAGCTGAGCGACTCAGACCTATATCAAGCCGCCAGCCAGGACTTTTTCGAGCTCTTCAGGGGTTCTCCGGCTGTTTTGGGCTATACAGTTTTCGATGAGCCCGTGCCCCAGGGCGAGCCAGGACCCGAAAGCCAGACGGTCATTCCCGAGCAACTGGGCCGGGCGCGTGCCTTCGTGGAGCGCCAACACCCCGGCGCCTACGCGCTGTCCTCGTGGGCCGACGTGAACAACATGGCCGCGCTGCAGGCGGGAATGCGCAGCCGCGTCCTCTATATGGACGTCTACCCGCTGGCCGAGGACAAGGCGATCGGCGACTTTTCCGACGCCTGGCCGCGCGGCAGCGCCGAAGACGGCAGCTTTGCCGGCGGCGCCGACCAGCCCACCTACTTTGAGTACCTGGACACGAGCCGCGAAGAGGTTCCGGACGTGCCCCAGTGGGTGATAGTACAGGCCTTCGAGCCCATACCGCCGGAACACCCTCACTACTGGCGCATGCCCCAGCCCGCCGAGCTGCGCTTGGAGGTCATGGCGGCCCTGGCGCAAGGAGCCAAAGGGATCTTCTACTTCCTTTACCAGTCGGAGAGCTGGGTTCACGGTTTGCGCGATGCTGACTATCAGCCCACGCCGCTCTTGCAGGAGGCGGCGCGCATTAACGCCAAAGTGCAGGCGATGGGGCAGACGCTTCTCGAGATTCATCGCGACGACTCGCTACGCCCTGAGGCGAGTGAGGGCGAAGCGTTTGCGTACGTGGACGACTCCGGCGGCCGCTACGCCTTCGTGCTGAACACCAATGTCATCGCCGAAAAAAACATAGCGTTGACGTTGGCGCACGCCTGGCGCGGGGTAAGTACGGCGGTGGACGTTGCCAGCGGCGAGAGCTATACCTTGGAATCGGGCGGCTTGCGCGTACCCGTGCAGCCCGGTGACGCGCGCCTTTTGAAACTTAACTGACCTGCCAGGGGGAAGGGCGGCCGCTTACCCGACTCCTAGCAGCAGCTTGGCGACGCTGAGATAGATTACCAAGCCGGAGACGTCGGAGATGGTGGCGATGAAGGGGTTAGACATCAGCGCTGGGTCGAGGCCGACTTTCTCAAGTATTAGCGGCAGCATGGCCCCCGCCAGGTCAGCTACTATGACGAGTAAAAATAGCGCTAGCGCCACCACCGGTGTTACGCCCAGATAGCCGTCCAGAGCGACCTTGACGGCTATTAGCGCTGAGAGGGTGATGCCTAACAAAAACCCAACCCCCACTTCTTTGATGAAAACCTTGGGCCAGTCGCCCAGGTCTATGTCGCGGGTGGCCAGGGCGCGCACTATCAATGTCGCAGACTGGCTGCCGGTGTTGCCGCCGGTTCCCAGCAACACGGGGATGTAAAAGGCCAGCGCCGTCGTGGCCTTGAGGACCGAAGAGTAGCCGGAGAGAATAGTTGAGGTGATCATGCCGGTAAAAATGAGGATTACCAGCCAGCGAGCGCGGGCGCTCCATAGCTCGAGCGCGCTCGAGCGGCTATAAACCAGCTCGGGAGCGTCCACAGCGCCCAAACGGTGAATATCTTCGGTCGCCTCTTCTTCCAATACGTCTATGACGTCGTCAACGGTAACAATGCCCACTAACCGCCCCTCGCTATCGGTGACCGGCAGCACCGTTAGGTCGTAGTCCGCCATGGTGCGGGCCACTTCTTCCTGGTCGGTATCGGCGGTCACGTGAATGACGTGGGGGTTCATTATCTCGGAGACGCGCATGGAGGGGTCAGTGACTATCAGGTCGCGCAAACTGAGCACCCCTACCAGCCTGCCGTCGTCATCGAGAACGTACATGTAATAAACGGTTTCGGCGTCTGGCGCGGCGCGGCGTAAGAATTGCAGGACCTCGTCAACCGTCATGCTGGCGCGCACCGCCACGTACTCCGGGGTCATCAGACCGCCGGCGTCGTCTTCGTCGTAGCGTGATAGTTTCTCGACCTCTGCGCGGGTCTCGGGGTCGAGCCAGCTCTTGACTAGGCGTGAAAGTTGCGGGTCTTCTTCCTCGACCGCCTGCAAGGCGTCGGTCAGGTCGTCGGGATCCAGCTCCTCGAGAATTTGCCGCACCCGCATTGGGGGCAGCGTTTTCAAGAACTCGGCCTGGTCTTCCGGGTCCAGCTCGCTGATTATTTCCGCGGCCACCTCGGGGTCCAGGTAATTGAGGAGGGCGAACTGCTGCTCGCCGGGGATGTCGTACCAGTGCTCTAGCAGCTCGGCGGGGTGAATTTTCTCGGCTATCTCCTGCAATGAGGGAATATCACCCTCTTGCAGGGCGCGTTGCAGCTCGTCAAAAAGTTTTTCCCGCGCCAGCGTCCGCATTGCTACCTCCCGAGTCGGGGAACGGCCAAAAGCCAAAAATAAGTCTATCACGCTAAGGCCACGGGCATTTCTACCGCTAGCAAGTATTGTCTGACCACCATGGCCAAAACGCCGCTTTGTACATCGCTTGAAAACTCAGATGAATTGCGGTTGACACACTCAGGGTGCTGAGGCTATGCTTATCCCTGGCTTGGAGCCAGGGATACCATGTTTGAGAACCTGAGTCGCAGACTACAAAAAACCCTCGACGGCTTGCGCGGGCGCGGCCGCATTAGCGAGGCCGACCTCAAGAAGGTAATGCGCGAGATCCGCATGAGTCTGCTCGAGGCCGACGTCAACTTTGAGGTGGCTAAGGCTTTCACCAAAAAAGTTCAGGAAAAAGCCCTGGGCCAGAAGGTATACGAGTCGCTAACACCCGCCGAGCAGATATATACCATCGTTTACGACGAGCTGAAGGAGCTACTGGGTTCCGAGCCGAAACAGCCAGAACTCAGGCACGAGGGCAACGTCTGGTTTTTGGTGGGTCTGCAGGGCACCGGTAAAACGACCGGCGCCGGCAAGCTGGCCAAACTCTACAAGGGCAAAGGCAGGCGTCCGTTGCTGGTGGCCGCCGACACCCAGCGCCCCGCGGCGCGCGAGCAATTACGTATCCTCGCCGAGCAGGTAGGGGTGCCCGTCCTGGAGGTGCAAAACGGCGAAAAGCCCGCGGAAACGGCGCGACGCTTGCGCGAGCACCTGGCCAAGGACTATCGCGACCTCGTCATAGTCGACACAGCCGGCCGTTTGCAGATTGACGAAGCGCTGATGGACGAGCTGGCAGAGCTAAAAGAGCAACTAAAACCCAGCGAGACTCTGCTGGTAGTCGATTCGATGATGGGGCAGGAGGCCTTGGGCGTTTCCCGCGCTTTCGACGAGCGTATAGGCGTTTCCGGTCTTATCCTCACCAAGCTAGACGGCGACGCCCGCGGCGGCGCAGCGCTCAGCGCGCGCTTTGTGACGGGCAAGCCCATATATTTTGGCGGCACCTCCGAAAAGCTGGACGGTATAGAGCCTTTTTACCCAGATCGCTTGGCCCAGCGCATTCTCGGCATGGGCGACATCCAGACCCTGATGGAGCGAGCCCAGGCCGCCGAGCTGGCAGAGCCCGACAAAGCGCCGCACCAGTTCGACCTCAACGACCTACTGGCGCAGATGAAGCAGATAAAAAAGATGGGCTCGATGACCGAGCTCATCAAAATGATCCCCGGCCTCAGCCGTTCCCTGCCGGCGGGCTTCGAGCTAGACCCTAAGGCCAGCGCCCACCTAGAGGCCATCATCAAATCCATGACCCCCGCGGAACGCAAGAACCCGCGTATTCTCAACGCCTCACGGCGGCGCCGTATTGCTCGTGGCAGCGGCACCAGCGTGCAGGAGATTAACAGGCTCATCAAGACCTTCGAAGAAACGAAAGGGATGATGAAAACACTGGCCAAGAGCCCGCGCAAGCGGCGCGGTTTCTTTGGCAGGAGGTAACAGCATGGTAAAGATCCGTTTGGCTCGTTTTGGTTCAAAGTTCAACCCCCATTACCGCATCGTTGTTAGCGACGTGCGCAAGAAGCGCGACGGCAAGTACATCGAGAAAATCGGTTACTACGACCCGCGCAAGACCACGCCCAACTGGTACAAGGTAGACGTCGAGCGCGCCCGTTACTGGCTTTCCGTAGGCGCGCAGCCCACCAGCACCACCCGCCGCATCCTCAAGTTGGCCGGCGTCTATCGCAAAGGCGAAGCAGCGCCCGCGGCAGAACCGGCGGCGGAGCCCGCCGAAGCGGCTGAGAACGAGTCGTAATGCGCCAGGTCGTCGAGTACCTCGCCAAGTCCGTCGTAGACGACGCTGAAGCGGTTCGCGTAGACGAGAGGCGCGGCAAGGGCGGGGTGGTTTACTACGTCGAAGTGCCCCCGCAGGAAAAAGGACGCTTGATAGGGCGCCGCGGGCGTGTAATCGAGAGCATCCGTACCGTCGTGCGCGCTTTCGCCAGGGGCAGGGTTACCGTCGAAGTAAAGTGAACCGCGTCCTAATTGGCCGCCTGGGCCGCCCCCACGCTTTGGCGGGCGGTCTCAAGTACCGCAGCGACGAGCCTGCTTTGTTACTGCGACAGAGCCGCGTCTACCTCGAAGGCCTGGGTTGGCGCGCTATAGAGCGCGTGGAAGAACTGCCTGCGGGCCTGGTCGTCTACTTTGTAGGCGCTTCTGACCGCGAAGCCGCAGAAGAACTGGCTGACCGCGACGTCTATCTAGAGGCAGAGAGCCTGCCAGCGCTGCAAGACGGTTGGTACTACTTCCAATTGCTGGGTTTGCCGGTGTTACTGGACGGGCGACCCTGGGGTGAGGTGGTGGACGTGATAGACAACGGCGCGCAAGACGTGCTGGTCGTCAGCGGTGCAAGCGGGCGTTTTATGGTTCCATTACAGGCCCCCTACGTCGAAATAAAAGGCGGCCAAGTAAGGCTCAGCCAGGTTCCCACGGGGCTACTGGGGTAGCTGGCCGTGCTGCGCTACACCGTCCTGACCCTTTTCCCCCGCCTAATACAGCCCTGGACCGAAGAAGCCCTGCTAGCCAAAGCCGTTCAGCGCGGCCTAATTGAGATTAACGTCCGCGACATTCGCGACTACGCTCCGGGCAAGCACCGCCAGGTGGACGACTACCCCTACGGCGGGGGCGCGGGCATGGTGCTGCGCCCCGACGTTGTGGTGGCGGCCATAGAAGACCAGCCGCCCGCCGACGAAGTTGTCTTGCTTACGCCTGCGGGCGAGCCCTTGCGGCAGCCGCTCGTCGAGGAGCTAGCCGCCAAAGAGCACCTAATTCTGATCAGCGGTCGCTACGAGGGTATAGACGCCCGCGTTGAACGCTTCGCTACCCGCGAAGTCTCCATCGGCGACTTTGTGATGATGGGGGGCGAGGTCGCAGCCTTGGCCCTCATCGAGGCGACCGCGCGGCTGCTGCCCGGGGTCCTGGGCGATCCCGAGAGCCACCGGCTCGACTCGTTCTCGTGGGGCCTGCTCGACTACCCCCAGTACACCCGTCCGCCCGAGTTCCGCGGG
>JALSMT010000121.1 GCA_026987375.1 Thermaceae bacterium
CGGCGTCCTCCCGAGCGCCGGGGCGAACCACTTTGGCGCTATCTACCTGGAGGCGTCTTTCCAGAAGATAGCCAGATAGGGGTGGCAAGTAGAACGAGTATAAGCTATACTTGCAATTGAATAGATTGGAGGCATGATCATGGCGAAAACAAAAGAAAAAGAAGTCTACCGCTCCCGTCTCAAAGCCGTCGGATTGCGTCACACGCTGCCGCGCGAGCGTATTTTGGCATATTTGGACCGCAAGAACGTCCACCCCACGCCAGAAGAGCTCTACCAGGGCCTGAAGAAGAAAGGCTATTCCATCGGCCTTTCCACGGTATACCTGAACCTGCAGGTGCTCCGTGACGCCGGCCTTCTCTGGGAGTTCAAAGACCAGCAGGGCCACACCCGCTACGACGGATACACCAAAAAGCACCACCACCTTTTCTGCACGAGCTGCGGGCGCGTAGACGACGTCATGGAAAGCGAGCTGCCGGAGTTCGATCCGGACAAGGTGGCGCGCGCCGTAGAGGAACGCACCGGCTGGTTCGTCGGCGATCCACGCGTAGAGCTGCGCGGGCTCTGCCCCGACTGTCAGTAAACCCAAGGCTTTTAGTAAAAGCGGCGGATATTCCGCCGCTTTACGTGTTCAGCGACACTGGTACTTGCTCACCTGGTTATACGGTACGGCGCGCCAGCGCAATAGCTGCGGCGGCCACTCCGGGCCGGCAATGCAGTCGCGATGGGGCTCGAGCCCCAAAAGCTCGCTCGCCCCAGGCGGCAAGACGGCTCTTTGCGGCTCCCTCCCGCCGCGGAAATAAGCTGGCGTGCCGCCGTCGACGGCCTCACCGCTCAAGAGGCTGATCCGCACTCTAGACAGGCCGGCCGGAGCGGCAATCTCCCCCGAAGGCCTCCCCCTAAGAGCATTCTCTACGAAGTCCTTCCAGACAGGGGGGTTCAAGACGGATGATGAGGGAACGCGCCCCCCCATCTTCATCGGCTGGTTATCGTCACGTCCTATCCATAGCGCCGCGCTCATGCCTCGCGTAACGCCGGCGAACCAGAGGTCGCGCGCGCTGTTGGAGGTGCCCGTCTTGCCACCGATAACCCTGCCTGGAATCCTAGCCCGCCAGGCCAGGTTGGAACCGCCAAGCGGGTCCTCGTCGTATACGTAGCCTTTCAGCATGTCCCAACCCAAATAGGCTATGTCCTCGCTCCAAATGCGCGTCCTCATCGGCTTACTCTCGAAGAGCACCCTTCCCTCGGAGTCCTCCACCTTCAAGATCATGCGCGGCTCAACGCGCCAACCGCCGTTGATGAAAGAGGCGTAAGCAGCCGCCATCTGTAAAGGGGTAGCCCCCACGCCGCCGCCGATTGCAATAGCCAAGCCGGGCGTGCGCGGCAGCATAAAACCGGCCACCCGCAGGCGCGCCGCCAGCGTCTCTACGCCCAGGCTGTGAGCGGTCAAAATGGCCGGCACGTTGAGCGAACGATCCATGGCGTAACGAATCGTTATCGCTCGGTTCAAAAAGCGGCCGCTGTAGTTTTTTGGCTTCCAGACGCCGCCCGGCTGGGTAGGGTCGGGAAAACTGATGGCCTTGTCCTCAACCAGGCTGGCCTGGCTCCAGCCGTTGGCGATGGCGGTTGAATAAACGAAGGGCTTGATAGAAGAACCGGGGCTGCGGCCGGCGCCGTCCCCCAGCTGGGTGGCGCGGTTGAACTCGCCCTCGCTGCCGGGCAGGGCGCCGAGCATGGCGTAGACCTCGCCCGTCTCGGGATCAAGACCCGCGAGGGCCAGCTGCGCCCCCTTCGGTAGGCCGCGCTTTTGCGCGGCCTTGGCCGCCGCCACCGCCGCCTGCTGCATGTCCACGTCCAGGCTGGTGTAAACCCGCAGGCCGCCTTGGCCAAAAACTTTCGCCCGCCCGAAACGACGTATCAGCCGTTTGCGGACCTCGTATATGAAGTGCGGCGCAATCTTCACCGCCAGATCGGGCAGCGAGTTGGCGTCAGGGTTCTCCAACCGCGCTTCGAGCAGCTTGCCGCTGGCGTCGTACTCGGCTTTCCAGCCGTTAGGAACCAAGCGCTCCCGCCAGGCGGCGTCGGCCATCTCTTTGGTTATCCAGCCGTCTTCGACCATCTGCGCCAGGAGAACCTTCATGCGCCGGCGCACCCTTGCCAAATCGTGAAAACGCGCGTTGGGACCCGGTATCAAGGCCGCCAAGTAGGCGCCCTCAGCCAGGGTCAGCTCTGCGGGGTCTTTTCCAAAATACGCCTCGCTGGCGGCGCTTATTCCCCAGAGGTTGCCGCCCCAAAAAGAGACGTTGAGGTACATCTCCAAAATCTCTTCCTTGGTATAGCGCCTCTCCAGCTCTATGGCCAGGGGGATCTCCTTCAATTTTCTCTCGATGGAGCGCACCCCCGAGAGGTTGCGCAACAAGGTGTTCTTGATCACCTGCACGCTTATGGAAGAGCCCCCCTGCAGGTTGCCCCGAGCCGTCTGTAGCAAAGCCCCGAATATACGAATCCAGTCAACGCCGTAGTGCTGGAAGAAGCGGCGGTCTTCAGACGCCACGATTGCGGCCACAGCCGCCGGAGAAACCTCATTGAGCTTGACCAGCCTGCGATTAATAGAGATGCCGCCCTCTTCGCTGGCCAGCTGGGCAACGGGGGTGCCGTCGCGCGCCAGTACGGTGGTGGTGGAGGTTAGGCGCAGGTTTTCCAGAGCGTCCAGGCTGGGTAGATTACGAGTCCATTTGACTACGACGATCAGCAGCGACAGCGCCGCCGCCAGAAAGGCGGCCAGCAAAAACAAACCCAGGTATCTGCGCAGCTTCACGAGCCTAGTCTACCGGGAGTTGCTGAGAAGGTCTTCAATCAGTCGCCGAAAGGATTTATCTTTAATGGGCAGTTCCACAATGTGATCGGCGCCGGAAATTTCGATGGTCACACGCTCTCTTTCCGACGACTTGCTTATTACCTGAATGGTAGGCGCCCTCCTAAGGCGCTTGATTCTCTTGAGCCTCCACACCAAGCCGGCGGAGTCCAAACCGTCCTCGTGCAGATCGTCTAGAACTATAATCGCAGGCGTAGTGTTTTTTAGAAGCTGCAGAGCCTGCCGCAGGCTCTGCGCGCATACCGTCTGCAGACCAGCGTCCTCAAAAACGAGCTCCAGATATGCTTTAAGGGTACTTTTAGGGGTAATTATCAACGCTTCTTTTTCTTTGACCATATTTCGTCCACCAGTCAAGGTACGTATCTCCAGCAATGCTCCCGACAAGATGTCACGACCGTATGATAGCAAAATAAAAATGGCTGGGGCGCGTGGATTCGAACCACGACCGGCGGTTCCAAAGACCGCTGTCCTGCCCTTAGACGACGCCCCAAGGCCAGAACCCATATTATGCAAAGCCGGCGGCCGCAGTCAAATTAGCAGCCCTTCTACGCGTATTAGCCCCTCGCGAAGAGGCTCCCTTTAGCCGCCCCGGGCAGCTCGGCGACGGCTCTACCCCGTCGTCCTATCCGTGTCCGGCAGTACTAAGGGAACCCTGCTGCTATTGTCTGCGTGCGGCCTATCCGAACGCCCTATTCCTCTCCAGCGACGGTGCGGCGCTCATTGGGTAATCGCACGTTTTTCGCGCGGCCGGCTGGCGAATCTCCCAGGCAAGCCGGCTCTGCCGCTCTCGTTATTAAGGCTGCGGCTTACTCGCCAACCCGCGTAGTCCTCAAAACGAAGCGCCAAGGAATGGGGTAGCTCTGGTCGAGGTCTTGATAAGTGTCCTTGACCCACGCCCACAAGCGCTCTATCGAAGGCCGAAAAACTTCCGCGGGAACCTGCCAGGTATACGAATAAAGACGGTCCTCCAATATTTCCATGCTCTGACGCGGGCTACGCTCTTCAATCCATTCGGCGACGACCTCGTCCTGGGGCGATAAACCCAGGCTTTCCAGCGATTCCCTAACCTCGCGCAAGCGCCGCGTGTGGCCGCCGCGCTTGAGCTCGTAACCGAGTTCAGCGAGGATCTCGCGCCAGCGCTCCTGAATACGCCAGTCTTCACTGTCGGCAATCGAAACGTCCCAGCCCTCGAACAAAAAACCTCCCGGCGCCAGCACCCTCAGAGCCTCGCCGAGCGCCCTCTGCCACTGCGGCAAGAGGTGCCACAGGTGCACGCCAATCACGGCCTGAAAGCTATCCGCTGCAAAGGGAAGGTCGCTGGCGTCTACCTCCAACAAGCGCACCTTGTGACCCACGCCGGCGATCTTGTGGCGCATGATCTGCAACATCGCCGGACTGATGTCCACACCCACAAAGCTGAAACCGCGAGCGACTATAGGAACGCCGACGCGGCCCGTACCCACGCCCAGCTCGAGGAAGCGCGGCTCGCTAAAGCTCTCTTCCACCGGCGCCGTTATCGCGGTGGCGATCTTGCCCGAAACTTCGGGCGGGTGGTAGCGCGTGCGGTCGTAGGCGTGTGCGACTTTGCCGAAACTCAAGGTCATCGAGTAGTGGCCCTTCCTCTCTCTAATAAGCAGACTGACTATCCCTACAACATCCAATATACATATTAGTAATTACTAATACTTTTGTCCAGTAAACTCACATTTTACACCGTTAGCGAAGAACTTTTGTCACCGTACGCAAGCCTTTCGACCCTCTCCCCATCCGCATGACTTTCCCCTGATGAGGATGTGATAACTTGGGGGGTATGAAAAGACTACTGGTTTTGCTCATGGTCCTTTTGGGCCTCACCGGCGTAATGGCGCAGAGCGCTCTCAAAGTCCGCATCGGCTTCAACCCCACACAGAACTCCGACCAGCTTTCGCAGGCCGCCAAGGCGATTGCCGACTTCATAGAAGACAAGTTAGGCGGCCAGGTCGAGGTAGAGGTATTTCTGCCGACGGCCTACCGCGGCCTGGTAGAAGCGATGCGCTCGAACAACCTGGACTTCGCCTTCTTTCCGCCCGACGGCTACGTCATCGCCTCGCGCGAGGCCGGCGCCAAAGTGCTTCTCAAAAGCGTTCGCTTCGGCAACGCCTACTACTGGAGCGCTATCATCGTCCGTAAGGACTCCGGCTACAACAGCATCGCCGACTTGGAAGGCAAGACCATCGCCTGGGTTGACCCCAACTCCGCCGCCGGCTACACCTTCCCCCGCGCCGCCTTGCTGGCTAAGGGCATCGACCCCGACACCTTCTTTGGCAAGCAGGTATTCGCCGGCAAGCACGACGCCGCGGTATTGGCGGTCCTCAACAAATCAGTAGACGCCGCCGCCGTTTTCGCCAACGATGACCAGAACAAGTCGGGCGCTTGGACCCAGTTCCTCTCCCCCGACCAGGCCAAGCAAATCCACGCAATTTTCTATACCAAGCCCATCCCTGGCGATACCTTCTCCGTCTCCAAGAAGTTTGCGGAAAAGTACCCGCAGTTAACCGAGAAAATAAAAGCGGCGATCATGAGCTGCAAGGTCAAAGAGGGCTGCAACCTCCTCAAGAATCTCTACCGTATCGACTACATGGTCCCCGCCACCGACTCCGACTACGACGTGGTGCGCGAAGCCCGCAAGCTGCTGGGTCTCGACAAGTAGCCCGCCACGGCCTGCAATGATAGAAACGCGCGATCTTGGCGTAGTCTTTAGCAACGGCACGGAAGCCCTCAAGGGCATCAACGTCCACATCGATGACGGCGAGTTTGTCGCCGTCATCGGTCTTTCCGGTGCGGGCAAGTCTACCTTCATGCGCACACTCAACGGCCTGGTAAAACCCACCTCCGGAAGCGTCGTGGTCGGCGACGTGGAAGTGAGCAAACTGAGCGGGCGCGGCTTGCAACACTACCGCCGCACCGTAGGCTTCATCTTTCAGCAGTTCAATCTGGTCACGCGCCTTACCGCGATAGAGAACGTCTTGCACGGCAGGCTTGGTTATTTACCCACCTGGCGCGGCTTGCTGGGTCTGTACGGCGAGAAGGACTACTCGCTCGCAGCCGACTATCTCAACGAAGTCGGCCTCGCGGAAAAGCACAACGTGCGCGTAGACGCCCTTTCCGGCGGCCAGCAGCAACGCGTGGCGATAGCTCGAGCCATGGCCCAAGAGCCGCAGCTAGTCTTGGCCGACGAGCCGATGGCCAGCCTCGACCCCAGGCTCTCAGACGTCATCTTGGGGTTGCTCAAGGACTACAACAAAGCTCGCGGCGTGACTGTCCTGGTAAATATCCACGTCCTGGAACTGGCGCGCCGCTACGCCGAGCGCGTACTGGCGTTCAATCAGGGCCGTCTGGTATTCGACGGCCCCACCAAAGCGCTCACGGACGACCTGGCCGAGCAAATTTACGCCGGCAGTCTGGAGGCGCTATGACCTGGACCTTTCCACTGCTTGGTTTTCTGGTGGCGCTCTTCAATTACGTATCCCGCGGATCGGCGCGCAGGTACGTATTCGCCTCGGGGGCGGCCCTGCTGGTGGCCTTCTTGGCCTTCCCTTTTTCCAGCGCACTGGGATACCTCTCCCGCGAAGCCGTGCACCCGACGCCGGCGGCGCTGCTGCCCAGTTGGGGCTGGTTACTGCTCATCGCCCTGGTAGCCGCGACGGCGCTATTGCCCCTGCGCGGCAAGGCGATGGGAATGCTGGCGTTCCTCGGCGGTATTCTAATTCTAGCGGTTAGCTTTTTCTGGCTGCACAAGCCGGTATTCTTAGCCAGCGCCAAACCCCTACCGGGGGTCACCGAAGCCGTAATCGCGCTGGTATTCGCCCTGCTGGTCTTTCTGTTGTTACGCGAACGCAACTTACTGGCGGGGCTGGTTTTGGGTCTGGCGGTATTCGCGGCCAGTTTCGCCTTGCTCAACAGTCCCGGCGGCCATACCTACTTTCCGCGCATGGACGGCTACTACAAACTAGTCGTACCTTTGTCGCCAGAAAGCGCGCAGGATCTGGTTGACTCTTACAACCGCGAGCTGTCTGCCACCAACGCCAAGCGCGCGGCTATCGGCCTGAAAAAGCTGAAGCGAATCAATAACCTAGACGAACTAAAAGGCGGCCTGCCCAAGGCCCTGGCCGCCAAAGGAGTGCGCCTGGTCAAACCCAAATCCGTGCGTTACGGCACCATGGCGGTATTGTTTTTGGCGGGTCTTCTCCTGGGCAGCGGGTTCTTCCTAATGCGCAACCCTCGCCTGCAGGAATCGGCAGACATGATGGGCGGACTGGTGGCTGCGGGCGTCTTTTTGGTGCTGGTGCCGTCTTTTTACGCCACCGAGTTCAGTCTGCATAAGCTGGTGACGGGCTGGCCCTTTTTCGTCAACTTCCTTCATCGCTCGTGGCCGCCCAACCTGGCGGATCCGGCGCACAGCATTTTCCCTCTGCAGGAAGTAGCCAGCCAGATGGCCCTGACCATTGAGATAGCCCTGGTGGGTACCTTTCTGGGAATGCTCTTCGCCATACCCAGCAGCTTCTTGGCGGCGCGCAACCTCACACGCGGCGGAGCCTTTACGCGAGCGATGTTCAGCCTCACCCGCGCTTTTTACAACATCGATCGCGGAATTGACACGCTGATAATGGCCCTGGTTTTCGTCGCCGCCGTGGGCCTCGGCCCCTTTGCGGGAGTGCTGGCCATGGCCATCCACTCCATAGCCGACCTGGGTAAGCTCTACTCCGAAGCCATAGAAAACGTGGAGCGCGGCCCTATAGAGGCCCTGGAGGCGGTGGGTGCAAGCGGTTCTAACGTGGTGCGCTGGGCGATACTGCCCCAGGTGCTGCCGCTCTTCGTTTCCTACACGCTCTACCGCTTCGAGATAAACTTCCGCGTCTCGATCGTACTCGGCTTCGTAGGCGCCGGCGGTATCGGCTTTTT
>JALSMT010000122.1 GCA_026987375.1 Thermaceae bacterium
ACTGCCGAATTTATGAAACCTCGACGTTGGACGCCTGACGTCCATATTTGACTCCACGGAAAAAGGTTGGATTCAGCAACGACGGTTGGAGGAACCGCGAAAATAGTTGAGTTTCAAGTAACTACTAAGGTAGCCTAGTTCAGGACGAAAAACTAATCGAAATCATACGATATGCTAATGTTTTGAAAATGAAAGTGGAGTAAGATAGTGCCATGAATGCACTCGACCGCAAGCGCCTGGAAACCTTGTCGAAGGAAGCGTTGATCGAACTCTCCCTTCAATTAGCTGCGCGCCTTGAAGAATTGGAGACGCAAGTGCAGCGGCTACGGGATCAATTGGCCAAGAACAGCCAAAACAGTGGGAAACCGCCGAGCAGCGACGGGTTGAAGAAGGTCCCGCGAACTCGGAGCTTGCGGAAGAAGAGCCGGCGGAAACGTGGCGGCGTCCAAGGGCATGAGGGCGACACGCTGATGCAGGTGGCGGAGCCGGATCATATCGTGGTGCACGATGTGGCGCTGTGCGAGCATTGTCATCATGATTTGAGCGCCTTGACCGCAGTGCGGTATGAACGGCGCCAGGTGTTCGACATCCCGCCCCTGAAACTGGAAGTGACGGAGCATCAGGCGGCGGTGAAGCGTTGCCCGGTCTGCGGGGAGGAGGTGAAGGCGACCTTCCCGGAGCATGTGCGGGGGCCGGTGCAATATGGCCCGCGCTACCAAGCCTTTGCCGCCTATCTGAACGTCTATCACTTTCTGCCGCTGGAGCGCACCACGCAGTTGCTGGCCGATTTATTCGGACGGCGTCCCGCCGAGGGGATGATTATTACGGCGTCGAAGCGCCTGCGGGCGCAAATTGCGCCCACCATCCGGCGCATTCGCGACCTGTTGCGGAAAGCCGATGTGGTGAATTTTGATGAAAGCGGCGTCCGTGCGGGGGGCAAACTGCACTGGCTGCATGTAGCCAGCACGGTCATGTTGACGGCCTATGGCGTTCACGCCAAGCGGGGGAAGGAAGGGATGACCGATCAGGGCGTCTTGCCCGACTTCCGGGGACGTGCGGTGCATGACCATTTCCGCAGTTACTTCACCTTCCGCCAATGCAAACATGCCCTCTGTAACGCCCATCATCTGCGGGAATTGCAGTTCATTACCGACCAGTATCAGCAAGAGTGGGCGGAGAAACTGAGCGCTTTGTTGTTGGAGATCAAAGAAGCCGTGGCGCAAGCGAAGGCGGAACAGCGCACCGAACTCTCGCCGGAACAGATTCGGGACTTCGAAAGCCGTTACGACGCCATCATCCAGCAAGGCCTGGCTGCGAATCCGCCTCCGCCGCCACCTCCGGTCCAAAAGCGAGGACGACGCAAACAGACGCCTCCTAAAAACCTGCTGGACCGCTTACACAAGCACAAAGCGGAAACCTTGGCCTTTATGACCGATTTTAATGTGCCATTTGATAACAACCTGGCGGAACGAGATGTGCGGATGATCAAAGTGAAACAGAAGGTCTCAGGCGCTTTCCGCACCTTGGAGGGGGCGCAAATCTTCTGTGACATTCGCAGTTACATCTCCACGGCTCGGAAACAGCAGGTGGATGTCCTGGATGCGATCACGGATGCATTCCTCGGCAAGCCTTTCATGCCTGTTGCTGAGGAACCGCGCCCGCTACCTTAGTAGTTACCAATAAGCGCATATGAGTAAAATCGCGATTATCGGCG
>JALSMT010000123.1 GCA_026987375.1 Thermaceae bacterium
GCCAACCAATGAAGGAGAAGATTCCCCACCCTAGCCCCTCGGCCGCGCCGTGCCAAACCAGCAAACGCCGCCAGCCGCTTTTGCTTACCCAGTTTTCCGGCGAAACAGAGTTTAAAGAGACAGCAGCTCCCTCACCTTTTTATCTTGAGCCAGCTCGGCCATGGTACCCTGCATTCGTACTTCACCGCTCTCCAGCACGTACGCCCGGTCGGCCAGCGGCGCGGTGAACTTCAGGTTTTGCTCGGCCAGCAGGATCGCCATCCCCGTCGCTTTGAGTTCGGCCACCACCCCCGCGATAGTTTTGACCAAGATGGGGGCCAACCCCTCGGTGGGCTCGTCCAAGAGCAAGACTTTCGGATTGGTCAGCAGAGTACGCGCCACGGCCAGCATCTGCTGCTCACCACCGGAAAGGAGACCTCCACGCCGGGCGGCTATCTGCTCCAGACGGGGGAAGAGCGTAAAAACCCTTTTCAGAGACCACTTTCCCGCGCCGCGATAGGCTACTTCCAAGTTCTCTGATACGCTCAACTCGGGGAATATCCGCCTCTCTTCGGGAACGTATCCCAACCCTAATTGGGCGCGCGTATAGGAGGGCAACCCCCGCAAAGGCCTGTCCGCCAGATAAACCTCTCCACCCATTTGAGTAGTCAATCCCATAATCGACTTGAGCAGAGTACTTTTGCCCGCGCCATTACGCCCCAATAAAGCCACAACCTCTCCAGGTCTTAGTCTCAAGCTGACCTCGTGCAGAACCCGGATTTTGCCATAACCGGAGCGCAGCTTTTCAACCCTCAGCATACTCTTCCCCCAAGAAGGCCTCGATGACGCGGGCGTCGTTCTTTATTTCGTCAGGGCCGCCCTCGGCCAGCACCCGCCCCTGGTGCAGTACGGTGATGCGGTCGGCCAGGCGCAACACCGCGTCAGTATCGTGCTCGGTGAAGAGCAAGGTGATACCGAGACCACGGAGTAGCCCCTCGATGAAATTCACCATCGAGACGCGCTCCGAGCGGGAAAGCCCAGCCAAAGGCTCGTCGAGCAGCAGCAGTTTTGGCTTCCCCGCCAGTGCCATGGCGATGTCCACTCGTTTCAGGTCCCCCAAAGGCAGAGCTGCGGTAGGGGTTTCAGTCTTGTCCGCCAGACCTACCCAGCCAATGAGCTCGTATGCGGTCGTTTTCGCCTCGCTCTCTGCCGAAAACGACCGCATGAGAGCCCGCGAACGCCCCTGGTGAGCCAGAACGGCCAGCATAACGTTCTCCAGCACGCTCATGCTTAGAAAGGCCTGGGAACGTTGGAATGAGATACCAAGACCCATGCGTACCACCCGGTAGGTAGCGAGCCCGCTAGTGCGCCTTTCCTCTAGGCGCACTTCGCCGCCGTCTGGGGGATACCTACCCACCACGACGTTGAAGAGGGTGGTTTTACCTGCTCCGTTAGGGCCTACCAGCGCGTGGAAAGAGCCCTTTTCCACGCGCATGCTAACGTCATCGAGCGCCAGGAAGCCAAAGAAGCTCTTGCTGACGTGTTTAATCTCCAGCACGGGCGCCTCCCAGACCGGCCAGGCCGCGCGGCAGGAACAACACCAAACCCAAGAGCACCAAGCCCAGCACCAGCGGCCAGTACTCGGTATGCGATTGCACGAACGCCCCCAGCTCGACGAAGACCAGCGACCCCAAAGACGGACCCAGAATGGACTGAGCCCCGCCGAGAATCGTCGCTATAATAACCTCGGCAGACTTGGTCCAGTAGAGGAAGTCGGGGAAGGCCGAGCGCTGCCAGGCGACCTGCAAAAACCCCGCCGCCCCGGCCAGCGCTCCCGAGAGGGTAAAGGCCGCTAGCAGGTAGCCGAAGGGCGAGAGGCCCACCGCCTCGGCGCGAGCCTGGTTGTCACGGATGGCCCGCAGAGCGTAGCCGAAAGGGGCAAGGTGCAGGCGAACTGCTAGCAAGAACGTAACGACCGTTAACAGCAAGGCCAGGTAGTAAAGCGCGTGCGGATCGCTCCAAAGCTGCCCCGGCTGCAAACCGGTAACGCCGTTGTCGCCGCCGGTAAAGGCGTACCACTTGTGGACCACCGCCCAGACGAGCTGGGCGAACGCCAGCGTTAGCATGGTGAAGTAGATACGCGACGTGCGTACGGAGAAAAAACCTATCAGCAGGGCGAGTGCGGCTGCCGTTCCCACGGCGGCCGGCAGCGTCAGCAGGTAGGGCCAAGAAGCCCGTTGCATCAACAAAGCCGAAGTGTAGGCGCCCACCCCAAAGAACGCAGCGTGCCCAAAGGAAAGTAAACCGGTTTCGGCGAAGACCAGGTTGAAGGCCGTGGCAAAGAGGGCCAGTATCAGTACCTGAATCGCCACTTCCAGCGCGTATCCGGGTAAGACCCAGGGAGCCGCTAGCAGGGTAGCCGCAATCAGGTAGAGCCAACCACGCGCTTTCATGTTCTCACCGCTGGCGGCCTGCCCAAGAGCCCCCAGGGCCGGACTAGCAAGACGACGACCATCAGCAGGTAGACGAAGGCGATGGCGAAGTCCGGCAAAATAAGTACGCCAAAGGCCTGAATCTCGCCGATAAGGAAAGCGCCCAGTAAAGCTCCCCAGACGCTGCCCAAACCGCCGACGACGACCACTATGAAGGCGCTGATGACCGCCTCCACGGCGATTCCGGGGCTGACGGTCTGCATGGGCAGAGTCGCCGCGCCCCCCAAAGTAGCCAGAGCTACGCCCAAGGCGAAGACCGCCGTAAGCAACTTAGGGACGTTTACTCCCAGCGCTTCGAGCATCTCGCGATCGAGAGTCGCCGCACGCACCAAGGCTCCGGTGCGCGTGCGCTGCAGGAAAAACCAGAGCAATCCCGCCACCAGCAACGCCAGGGCGATCTGCACGAAGTAGTAGGCCGGAAAGGGCGCACCGGCAATCCAGACCGGGTAGGCCAGCGCCGCCGGCGGCCCCAGCGACTTGTAGGCCGGGCCGAAGAGCAGTTTGACACCGTCTTCTATGACCAGCAGCAAGGCGTAAGTCAGAAGTATCTGGTAATGCTCGGGGCGGCCGTATACGGGGCGCATCAAAAGGCGCTCTACCAGCGCGCCTATGACCAAGCCGAGTGCCACTACTAGCAGCATGCCCCACCACAACCCTTCTGGGTTGCCGCGAACCACCCAGTAGAGCAGATAGGCTCCCAGCATATAAAACGAACCGTGGGCGAAGTTAACGATACCCAAAGCTCCGAAGATCAAGGAAAGGCCCACCGCCAGCAGAAAGAGGCTGCTGGCGTAAGCCAAACCGGTAAGGAACTGCAGAAGTAAAAAACCGATGTCCATGGGATTTTGTCTTCGGCCGCGCCCGATGGGGCGCGGCCGTGTGCTTACTTAGAACACTTGGTGGGGTAGATGGTGTCCTTCGCGGGTACGACCACAATCGGCTCGAGAATGGCGAAGGGGTACTTGTCGGTGTTCTTGGTGTAGCCCCAGACTAAGTCCTCAAAAACTTGGTGATCCGCCGGCCGCATCCACTTGAGGCCTTCGAGCGCCTGGTATTTCAGGCCGCCGCCGGCCTCGAAGGCCGCCTTGACAGCGTCGGGGTCTATGGAGCCGGCCTTTTCGATGGCCGCCGCCAGCATCTTCATGCCTTCGTAGGCCTCTCCGGCGTTGTAGGAGGGGTAGTCGCCGAACTTGTCGTGAAACTTCTTGACGAAGGCCTTGTTGGCCTCGGTCTCGGGGTAGAGGAACCAGTAGCGGGCGCTGACTAGCATACCTTCAGGGGTGTTTTTCCCCAGGGGCTCGAGCGCCTGCAGTGCGCCGCCGGTGGGGTTGACGTAGAACCTGATCGTTTTGAAGAAGCCAAAGGGGATCGCCTGCTTGCCGAACGAAACGAAGTCGCCGCCCCAGAGCGAGCTGAAGACCGCCTCGGGCTTGGCCCGCATCAGCGCGGTGATGTAGGAGGAGTAGTCGGACGAGCCGAATTTGGGCCACTGCTCGCTGACCACTTCCACGTCGGGCTTGAGCTCCTTGAGGCGGGTGATGAAGTCTTCCCAGCTGACCCGGCCGAACTCGTAGTCGGGGCCGATGTTGGCCCAGCGCTTGTAGGGCTGCTTGGCGGCAAAGGCGGCCGCCGCCCAGGAGTCCATGCGGGCGTTGTTGGAGGTGCGGAAGACGTAGGGCAGGCACATCTCGGTCAGGCGCGGGGTGGCCGCGTGGGTGACGATCAGCGGCACCTTGTACTCGTTGGCCACCGGCGCCACCGCCAGGCTGACCGAGCTGGAGTCGATGCCGAAGAGGAAGTTGACCTTGTTCTCCAAGATTAACCGCTTGGCCTCGCGCACCGCCTGGTCGGGACTGCCATGGTCGGCGAAGGTCACCTCAATAGGGCGGCCGAGAACTCCGCCGTTGGCGTTTATCTCCTCTACGGCTAACTGCACGCCTTCTTTAGAGGCCGATCCGTAGTTGGCAAAGTTGCCCGAAAGCATGTATAACGCGCCTATTTTGATTGGCTCCGCCGCTAGAGCGTAGCTTCCTACAAGCGTCGCCAGTGCCAAAACTATCGTCCAACGTTTCATAGCCACCTCCTTGTAATTACATCATAAGTATACAGGCGCCAGCCCTTTGGTCGCCACTCAAACTAGCAGCGCCTTTGCTAAGAAACCCAGACCTTTTGCGCGTGTTCCTTTCATTGGCCCTACACGGTTACGACATGGCTGGGGGTTAGCAGCTAATAGTTGGTCGAGATTTTACTGTACCCCAGGGACGACATACTAGGCACCACATATACATAGGACGTGTTGATTTACTACAAGCCACAGGTTTCTTTATAATGCGCCGCTTATCTAACTCCCCCTTGGGGGAGGCGCCTGCATAGCGGAGAGAGGGTTGGTAAACGCCAGGAGGTGGGAATGCGTAAACATACAGGCGAACTCCACGTCCCATTCCCTACTCCTTGCGCTCTATCTTCTACGCGCCACAGTTTGTTTGCTACGCGCTTTTACTAAGCGCCAAACACCATATACTGCGTATATCGCACGCTAGGAGTGCGTGAGTGTCCCAAGTTGAAGGCGCGCCCGCTAAGAGGACCCGCCTCATTAGCCAATCGCTAGCCCTGTGGAGAGTGCTGCATAGCTTTAGTTCTGACCGGTATCATCATAAGATAGTGTCGCGAGCTCATGCGTCTCCGCTCTATTGGATCGTGGCCTCCTCCGCAATCTCGGAGTTTGGCGACTGGCTGGTTTTCCTTTATGTAGCCACAGTCCTTGGCGGGAGTGCAAACTCTGCGTACCTCCTGGCAGCATTTTTTACCATTACATCACTCGTCAATATCGCGGCGGCCCCCTTCGCCGCTGCGGCAATTAGGCGGATCGGCTATGCGAACCTTTTGTTTTGCGGCAGGTTTCTGCAAGCGGCTTTCGTGCTGCTCATACTCGCCGCGCCCGCGGCGTCAAAAGAGGGCTGGCTGCTGTTTGCTTTTATATTAATCATATTCCCTTTACTAAAAGTCATAGATTTATATACCAACATTGGTTTCGTAGCCCTATTGCCGCGGCTTTTCACGGGCGAAAAACTCTTGCGCGCCAACGCGGCGGTCGCCACCGCGGACAACGCGCTATCTGTAGCTGCGCCCGTCGTAGCGGGCTTTTTGCTTGCTACGTTGAGCTTGCACGGGGTCATCGCCTTGGATTCTCTGAGCTTCGTCCTCTCAGCCCTGGTTCTTCTTCCGCTGTTGGCGCGGCTTCGTGCTGTCAACGTCGTGGAACCAGAAGACGGCAGCAAACGAACGGCTCGCGGCCTCGGTCAGAAGATTCGAGAGGTTTTTGCCGCCTCGAGTAGCCCTTCTTACGCCCGCTACGCTGTCTTCATAGCCGTCTTCTTTGCTTTGGGCGCGGGGGCGATCAACACCCTCATGCCCGCGTACGCCCTTTCGGTAGGCAACAAGATGACCTACGGTTTTCTAACCTCCGCAACGGGGCTGGGTTTTCTCATCGCGTCTTCCGTTCTGGCGATTGGAGCAAGCAAAGTGGCTGCGGAGCGTCTGGTGGTGCTGGGGTTGGCTGTCGTTGCCGCGGCAAACCTGATCTGGGCTGCCACATCCAGCGCCCCCTTGGCTATTGCCGTTGCGCTGATCAACGGTATGGGCAACGAGCTCTATGGTCTAGGGTTCAAAACCTTTTTGCAGACGCACACGCCGGCGCCGCGGCTGGTACGGCTTTACTCGATGCTCGCCGTCGTTGAAGAAAGCGTCGGCACGGTCGCCCCCATGCTGGCAGGCGTAACGGCGGCGGCCCTTGGGGTGCGGGCCGCTTATGTCATGGCGTTTGGGTTTGCGGTGCTGGCGATGCTGGCGTCGCTGCGACTAAAAAACTTCGCTTTCGCGAATGCGAAAAGCTCTTAGCGCGCCTTTCCAGCGGCTCACCGCGGCGCCTTCCCCCGCTCCACCCGCTTGCGCTGGCCCGGGTCGAGGACCTTCTTGCGCAGGCGCAGGCTGCGCGGTGTGACTTCCAGCAGCTCGTCGGGGGCCAGAAACTCGAGCGCCTCCTCCAGCGTCATCCGGCGCGGCGGGATCAGCTTGATGTTCTCGTCGGAGCCGGCGGCGCGGACGTTGGTCAGCTTCTTGTTCTTGGTCACGTTGACGTTCATGTCGCCCTCGCGGGCGTTCTCGCCCACGATCATCCCCACGTAGACTTCGGTGCCGGGCTCGATGAAGAAGGTCACCCGCTCCTGCAGCTTAAAAAGCGAGTAGGCGAAGGCCACCCCGTTTTCCATCGAGACCGCGCTGCCGCTGGTGCGGGTCTTGAGTTCGCCGGCGTAGGGGCCGTAGCCGTGGAAGGTGTGGCTCAAGAGGCCCTCGCCGCCGGTGAGGCTGAGCAGCTGGCTGCGAAAGCCGAAGAGCGCCCGCGCCGGCACCACGTACTCGGCGCGGATGCGGCCGGCCGCGGGCTCCATCTGCTGCATCTCGGCCTTGCGCGCGCCTAGGTTCTCCATCACCCCGCCGAACTTGGCCTCGGGCACGTCGACCACCAGGTACTCGTAGGGCTCGAGCTTCTGACCGTTTTCGTATTTAAAGAGCACCTGGGGCTGCCCCACGGTGAACTCGTAGCCCTCGCGCCGCATCTGCTCGAAGAGGATCGCCAGGTGCATTTCGCCGCGGCCGTGCAGCTCGAAGACCTCGGGGCTGGGCTCGACCAGCCGCAGCGCCACGTTGGTCTCCAGCTCGCGGTAGAGCCGCTCGGCGATCCGGCGGCTGGTCACGTACTTGCCTTCGCGGCCGGCGAAGGGGGAGGTGTTGGGGGTCAGGGTGATGGCCACCGTGGGCTCGTCGACCACCAGGCGCGGCAGCGGCTCGGGGTGGAGCTTGTGGGTGACGGTGTCGCCGATCTGCACGCCCTCCATGCCCGCCAGCGCCACGATGTCGCCGGTGAGGACCTCGGTCGTCTCCAGGCGGCTGAGGCCCTGGTGGGTGAAGGCGGCCGTCACCTTGACCTTGCGCGGCTCGCCGGCCGCGCCCACGATGACCACCGTCTCGCCCTTGCCGACCGTGCCCCGGTGCACCTTGCCGATGGCGATCTTGCCCAGGTAGCTGGAGTAGTCCAGGTTGGCCACCCGCAGCTGGAAGGGGCCTTCCTCCACCTGCGGCTCGGGGATGTGCTCCAGAATCGTTTCGAAAAGCGGGGTTAGGTCCCGTGGCTCCTCGCCCTCGCGCCAGGCGGTGCCCTCGCGGCCGACGGCGAAGAGGTAGGGGAAGTTCGCCTGTTCGTCGCTCGCCCCCAGCTCGACCATCAGGTCGAAGGTCTCGTTCAGCACCTCCTCGGGGCGGGCTTCGGGCTTGTCGACCTTGTTGAGCACCACGATGGGCAAAAGGCCCGCCTCGAGCGCCTTTTGCAGCACGAAGCGGGTCTGCGGCATGGGCCCCTCGGCGGCGTCGACCAAAAGCAGCACGCCGTCGACCATCGAAAGCGCCCGCTCCACCTCGCCGCCGAAGTCGGCGTGGCCGGGGGTGTCGACGATGTTGATCTTGACGCCGTTCCAGACGACCGCGGTGTTCTTGGCCAAAATGGTGATCCCGCGTTCGCGCTCGAGCTCGCCGGTGTCCATGATCAGCTCGTCGTCTTCGTGGCCCCGCTCCAGCGCGTGGGCCTGTTTCAGCATCGCGTCGACCAGGGTGGTCTTGCCGTGGTCGACGTGGGCAATGATGGCAAGGTTGCGGAGTTCCATAAAACAAGGCATCTTAACAGAAGACCGCCTTATTTGAAACCCGTCGCCCAAAAGGCTAACGGCATCCGGCCAGCAGCTCTGCGGCTCGCTGCCGCTGCAAGCGCCGGGGAGCCGTCATGGCCGGCAAAGCCAGCGCCGCTTGTAACTGCCGGCAAGCGGGTTTGGCTTGGCCCAGTTGCAAAAGGGCGAAACCATAGTTCTTGCGGATCTCTATGTTGCCGGGTTCCAGCGCCAGCGCTCGTTCAAAGAGCGGCTTCACCTCGCTCAGCGAAGCTCCGTAGAGCCAGCCGAGCCCCCGCTTGGCCAGCTGCAGGTGCCAAAGCGCCAAGCCCATATAGGCGCGGGCATGATCTGGGTCAAGGGTGAGGGCTTGGTCGAGATTTTCTTTTATCTGGCTGGCCAGGCTAATCTTGGCGAAGACGCCGACAAAGCGTATGGCCTCGGCCTGAGCGGCGGCCAGCTGGTAGTAGGCCTCGGCGCTCTTTGGGTCCAGGGTGAGCGCCCGGCGGGCGGCCTGCTGGGCGCGCGCCAGCCAAACGCGCCGTTCCTCGTCGCTGCTGGCGCGGTACTGGGCCAGCAAGTTGGCCGCCTCTGCCGCCGTCAGAACCTCCGCCGGCTGATCCGAGGCATGCCCAACGGCCCAGGCGGCGGCGAACTCGCCC
>JALSMT010000124.1 GCA_026987375.1 Thermaceae bacterium
GTACACCTGGTAGAGCTGCACGCCGGCGTCGGGGTGGTTGAGCGCGAAGGTGGGCAGGGCGCTGGCGGTGACGCTGTAGCCGCCGGGCCAGGGGTCCATCAGGCTGGGGCTGACGTCGGCTAGGGCGCTGCCGCTGAGCAGGTGCAGCTGCATGACCCCGTGGTCGCCGCTCTGCGCGTCGGCGGATACCAGGTAGAGGTCGTCCGCCGTCAGGCCCGGCAGCACCTCGTAACTCCCGCCCGCCTGGCTGCCCTTGCCGAGCTCTTTATCGGTCGTCAAGGCGCCGCCGGCGCTGAGCAGGTTGACGCCGTAGCTGCCGCTCCAGCCGCTGGGAACGGTAAAATCGCTTACGCTGCGGGTTCCCGTGGGGGCGTCGGCGTTCGTCAGGGTGACGTCTTTTGTGAAGGGCTTGCTGGCGTCGAGGTTGCGGTAGACCTTGCCCGCCAGCGCATGGTCGCTGGCGTCGGTGGCCAGCACCAGCAGGTCGCGCGCCGGGCCGTAGGCCAAGTCTAGATCGTTGTAATCGCCATGGGTGCTGGTATCGTCGAATTCGCCGATATCCCCATATATTACCGTTTGCGCGGCGCCGGTGACGCCGCTCACGTCGTAATGGCCTTTGGCCTCCACGAAGGGGCCGAAGCTAGCGCACGCGGCCGCCGGTTCGGTGCTCTCTTCGGTCGTCAGCTGCAGCACCACGCCGTTGCCGAAACTGGCGAGGCCGAAGAAGCCGCCGCACTTAACCGCAACCCCGTAGCGCTTCTTGCCGCTGGGCACGTAGAAGCTGTAGGCGCCGTCTTTGTCCGGTTGCAGCCATTGCCAGTCGCCGTCGGCGACCTGGTAGGCCACCGCAACGGGTTCTTGCGGGAAGCCGGCGTAGTTCTGCGGGTGTACCGTCACCTTGGTGCCCGGGTTGCCGCCGCAGGCGCTCAGCAAGGCTAGCAAGAAAAGAGGAACCAACAGCATGCCGATTTTGCTTGTCGATCTATTCATATCTTCCTCCGCGGATAATATAGCCAAGGGGCGTCACAAAGCCGTCACAAATTCCTGGGTTCGCTTAGTCGCGGCGAGAAGACGGTAAATCAAAAACGCTGCCGAGGTTATGAAGCCTAACAAACAAGGGTGAGGGAGAATAGGGCGCTGAGTAAATCTAACGGCGTTTCCTCGTCGTTAATTGCGGGCCATACCCCCAAAAGGGGGCTTGAATGGGCGCGCTGCCGGGGTATTCTCTAACCTGTGCGCGGTCAGCTAGCAGATCCGGCAAGATTGGGTTAGGCTGGGTAAAACAACGATGAGCGAGAAGAAACCCCTTACTTGGTTGCAGCGCCTGGGGCGTTGGTTACTCCGCCTTGGCGGCTGGAAGCCGGTTTTTGTGCTTCCCGAGTCTCCTAAGTTCGTGGCCGTCGGTTACCCGCACACCTCCAACTGGGACTTTTTCCCCGCCCTCTTTTGGGGTTGGGCCTCAGGTCTGCCCTTCAAGTGGATCGGTAAGAAGGAGCTCTTTCCGCCGCTCTTAGGGAGGGTAATGGTCTGGCTGGGGGGCATTCCCGTAGACCGCAAGAACAGCCGCGGTTTCGTGGGGCAGATGGCCGACTACCTGAAGGCGCCGGGGGAGGGCGTGGTCGTGATCGCCCCCGACGGCACCCGCAAGCGCGCCCCCTACTGGCGTAGCGGCTTTTACTACATGGCTTTAGAGGCGGGGGTTCCCGTTGCCCTGGGCTACATAAACTACAAAACCCGTGAGGTGGGGGTGGGGTCCTGGTTTTTGCCAAGCGGCGATATTGAAAAAGATTTTGGTATAATTCGCGAGTTCTACGAGGAGAAGGGGCAGGGCCTCAGACCCGCCAACCACTCCCCAATAGCGATCAAGCCGCGCCAAGAGACGGTTGTACCTGGTAGCGCCAGCGCGGGGGTGCCAGAATGAGCAATATGTCACGAGAAGACCTGCTGGGACTGGCGGGGCGGGTGGTGATGATAACCGGCGCCGGGCGCGGCTTTGGGCGCAGCATCGCCCTGGCGTACGGCCGCAGTGGGGCTACCGTTATCGTGGTGGACGCCGATGTTGACCAGGCTACCGAGGTCGCCTCGCAGATAGAAGAACTGGGGGCCACCGCCATCCCCATCCGCGGCGACATGTCGGTCAGCCTCGACGTCGTTACCACTTTCAGCAAGATTGAAGAGTTGTTCGGCATGCTCGACGGAATAGTTCACGTCACCCATACCAGCAGCCGCACCCCCTTCGTCGAACTACTGGAAAGCGAGTGGTACGACCTCTTGAACAGCGACGTCAAGTCTAGTCTCTACACCCTGCAACACGGCCTCAAATACCTGGCCGGAGGCGGCTTCGTGGTGGTGGTAATGCCGCCGGCGAACAACAACGAGCCGCACATCGCCTCGGTGCGCGGGGCCATGCGCGGCCTGATAGAGGGCTCGCGCCAGGTCTTTCCCAAAATTCTGCGCGTCAACGGCGTGGTTCCCAGCCGCGAGGCGGCGGGCGCGGAACACGACCAGCCCCTGGCGCGGGCGGTGGTGGCCCTAGGCTCGATGGTCTCCGAGGGAATACACGGCGAGATCGTGGAGGTTGAGCTGCCCGAAGCGCCGCAGCCGCCAGAGCTCTACGACGTCCTCAGCGAGCTTCCCTAGCCATGAACTGTCCCTACTGCGGAGCCGAAGACGCGCGCGTGGTGGACTCGCGCCCTTCGGACGGCGGTCTGGCCATACGCCGCCGCCGCGAGTGCCCGGTCTGCGGCCGCCGTTTTACCACCTACGAAAGACCGCAGCTCGAGCCCCTGATGGTCACCAAGCGCTCCGGCTCGCAAGAGGCCTTTAACCCCGACAAGCTCTTGCGCGGGTTGCTTCTGGCGTGTGAAAAAAGACCTGTACCCACCGAAGAGTTAAAGCGCTTCGCCTACCGCTTCGAGGACCAGCTGGACTCCCCCGAAATCTCCACCGAAGAGATCGGCAGGCGCGCCATGGCTTTTTTGCGCGAGCTCGATGAGGTAGCCTACATCCGTTTCGCCAGCGTATACCGCGAGTTTGACAGCGTGGAGAGGTTCATTGAAGAGATAAGGCGTCTGGGCTCTGAGGGCAAGGTCGCCTCAGGCGAGGAGACGAATCCCGAGGGCGGTTAGAATCGCCACCAAGCCGCCAAAAAACATCTGGCTCCAACCGACGTGCCGGGCCGTCACCGGCGGGCGCTCGAGCATATAGACCGCGTACGCTCCAAGGGCGGCTACCGCCAGCAACCCCAGCCAAGTGGAAACGCCCAGCAGGGTGGCGATCAACAACAGCAGCAATGACAGGGCCACGGTGGAGAAAGTCGAGATTTTGCTGACATACTTGCCGTGAGCGCGGCGCACCTGAGCGCGGGCGTAGCGAATGGCTATCAGCGCGCGCGCCGCCAGCACCAGCCAAGCTCCCCACGCCAGTACCGCCGGTCCGCCGCCGGCCAGGATGATGGCGCTGGCCATGGCTCCCATGGCTAGGGACCCGCTTAACTCGCCCATCAAGGTGCGTCCCTTTCCGAGGCTGTCGAGGAGAACCTGTGCGGCCACGAAAGGAGAAGCCGCCAGTAGCGGCCAGACGAACGAGCGATCGCCAAAGCGCCAGGCCAGCCCTAACCCCAAGAGCGCCAGCAAGCCATAGAGTGTCGCGAAGAAAAGGGCGGTCTTGGTGCGCGGGTAATAACGCCCGCGGCGCAGGTCGCCCGCGGCTATCTTGACGGGGTGACGGGCGAAAAAGCTCGCCAGCGCCATTAGCCCCAGGCCCCAGCCTGCGGCCTGGGGGGAGACCAAGAGACCCAGTATTACGGGCTCGAGCGTTAGACCCCAGCCGCCGTGCTCATTAGGGACGGCCAGGGATTTCCAGGGTGTGCTCGGCTGCGACGTCACCATACTGCGGCCAGTAGACCACGCCAGACTGCGAAAATAATGAGACGTTGTCTGCGGCCTTACTGGCCGATCAGCTCTGACTGGAAGGCGTCGAAAGCCTCCATGAAGTCCTTCATGAAAGAGCCTATGGCCGACTTGAGGACTACGCCCCCGGAAAGGTCCAGGTCGCTTGCCAGGGTGATGTCGGAGCCGTTCTGCACGTAAGCCTTGGCGTAACGGTTGAAGGCGTTCCAGTCGTTGACGTCGTCTGTGGAGATCTGCCAGTCCACCGATGTTTCGGCGGATATTCGCAGGCTTTCGAAGCCGCCGCGCCGTTTGTCGTCGTTGTAAAAACTGATCTCGGCCAGATAGCCGTCACCCAGATCAATGCTGATTACGGGCGAGCCAGCGGCGGCGCCGCTGACGGTTATCTTCTTGTAGCCGTTGGCCTTGAGGGCCGCGACTACTTGGTCGGCACTGGCGGAGTAGACCACACCAGCGGCCAGCGCCGCGGAAAAGCCAAAAACCAGCAGTACAGCCAGACCGCGCCGAAGTGTTCTCATATTCCCTCCAGAAACATCATACATCCCCCGGCTCATTCGTGCTAGCCAAAAAAGACGTCGAGCAGCCAAGAGACGATCGAGAGCAGAATGGCGCCCCAAAAAGCCCCGGAAAAGCCGCTCACCGATAGGGCCGTGACGTTGGCCACGAAAAGCAGCACCAAGGCGTTGACCACTAAGGTGAAGAGCCCCAAAGTGAGCAGGTTCAACGGCAGCGTCAGCAGGAGCAGCAGCGGACGCACCAGGGTGTTGGCCAGCCCCAGCACCAGCCCCGCGATCAGGTAGTCGGCGAGCGTGCTGCCGGGAGCGAAGTTCACGCCTCCGTACAGCTGGGCCACCACCCAGAGCGCGACCGTATTTAGCAGCCAGCGAATTAGAAAGTTACGCATGATGCCTCCAGTCTAGCCTTGCCGCGCCCGAGTAGGATACCCCAGGGTGCGGCGGCCGCTTCGCACGGCGGCCGCGTTTTGGCGCGGCGCGTGCGCCCTGCGAAAACGAAACCGCGCGAAAACCGCTCCCTGCACAATATCTTCGCCTGCAAGTTCTTGCGTTTGAATCTCACGTATTTTTACCATCCTTCCATAAACCCATGAGCGAGCGCGTCATAAAAAATTGCCGCTCCCGTAGGACCAGCGCCGCTGCCAGCAGCGACAGCAGGCCGGTCTGAATGACCTTGCTGTCCGGGTGCACGGCAAATACCTCGTTGAAGAAGCCAGCGCCGACGTGGAGGGCTATGGGAAGCAAAATGTTGCGTCCGCTCTTGTAGTAGAGCCAGTTCATGATAATCACGAAGGGAAAAATGCTGACTAGAAAGTTCGCGCCATAAATCCAGCCCTGTTGCATGGTGTTGCTGAGGTAGTAGCCCTTGATTCCCGCCAGCGGCAGGTGCCACAGACCCCAAAACATAGCAAATACGAGAGAGGTAGCCAGCAGGCTGAAGCGTGTCCGCAGGGCGTCGGTTCCGTAGGTGTGCCAGGCCAGCTCTTCCAGCAGCGGCGCCACGATCAGCAAGAACCATACGGGGAAGACGCCCGAGCTGAAGCTGTACTGACCGGTTATCGCGAACTGGTTGCTGCTGCGGCCCAGCAGCAGCGATAGCGTCATGGCAAGCAAAATACTGGCTGGCATTAGCAAGAACGCCGTCAGCGTATATAGCGGTTTGACGGCGCTGAGATTGCAAATCCGCCCTCGCACGTCGCGCCGAATAACTGGGTTCCGCACGATCAGCCAGGCGGCCAGCGCCAGCGGGCTGGCTAGGCCCATAAAACCTAAGAGGCTAGTCAGGGCCGCGGTGTACTCGCTCGCCGCTTCCAGGCGGCTTAAGTAGCCTGCGGCCAGCCAGAATGACCAGGAAAAGATGGCGGAGAGGGCGTAGAAGAGCAGCGGGCGACTGTAGTAAGCCGCAGACGATGTATTATCATAAACTCGCATTTGACTATATGCTACATTAATACTCATATAATGTCAAATAAGATATACTAGTATATAAACATTGCCTGGACGGTGCAGGCGTTGTCTTAAGCTTCCGCAAACGCCTGCTTTAGGCGGCGCTCACCGAGCGCGGGTATAAAGGAGTCGGTATGAAGAAACTCTGGTTTGCGATCCTGCTCTCGCTGGCGCCGGCGGCCGCGGCCCAGTCGCTCGAGTTCGGCGTCTGGGCCGGCGGTCCGGGGCTTTCGGTCGGCCCCACGGTCAACCTCAACCTGCCCAGCGGCGACTGGACCTTCGACGCCTACCTGCGCGCCTACCTGCCCGACTCGGCCGAGTCTTCTTTTGGCCTGGGGGTCAAACGAGCCTTCGAGGCCGGCCCCGCCGGCCGGGGCGAGCTCGGTGCGCGCGGCTTCATCGGCATGGACGCCCACTACTGGCTCGAAGCCATGGGGACGGCGGTCCTCGGCCAAGCCGCTCTCGAGCTGCGCGGCGGCTATACCTATAACCGCACCCCCAGCCACTTTTGGCCCTTACAAGGAGAAACTATAGGCCCATACCTGCGCCTCGACGGCAAGTTCCGCTTGAGCCGGAAACTCACCCTGCGCAGCCTGGGGTACTTTTACCGGGGAGGGGGCCAGCTGGAAGCAGCCCTCTCTTGGAGAGTGAAAAGTGACACCTATACACTGGGTGTCGGCGGTGTAGACCGCGCCAGCAACGCCTACGCGCTGCTGGGCTACAAAGCGCCCTACGCCGGCGCGGTGGTGGAGGGGCAGATTCGCCTGGGCGCTCTTAACGAATTCCGCTTGAAATATGCCGATCGCAGCTACAAGGCGCACCTCACCCTCGCCTATCCGGCGCGGGCCCAGGTGGGGGTCGCCTGGGACGCCTGGGCGCTAGACGCCGAGGTGGACGGCGGCGGCTACGAATTCTACCTGCGCTACAAAATGCCCTTGGAGGGATTGTGATGAACAAGCGGATGGCAGCCGCCTTAGTAGTGTTTTTATCGTTGGCGTTGGCGCAAAGCGCTCAGCAGATACTGCAGGAAAGCTCGCGCCTGCTCTCTTCCGGGCCCTGGCGGGCGCGCCTGGTAGGGAAGATAGTAGGACCCGGCGGCGAGCTGCAGGAGGCAGACATGACCGTCAAGTCGCTGCCAAGCCTAAAAATAACCCGCATCGAGTTTTCCAAACCGGACGCCTTGGCCGACAACTACTTAGTCATCACGCCCGAAAAGGTGTACAACTACCTCTTCCTGACCAACCAGGTCGTCGTCTACCCCCGCGCCAAGGCGCGCATCGAGGGCCTGGGTTTCGACCTCTCGCGCATGGGCGAGCTAAACACTCTGGCTGAACGCAAGGGCCTGAAATGGCAGAGACCACTGGCCGTGAGTTATGACGGCGTCGCCGCCTGGAAGCTGGTCGGGGTCGCAAATGACCCCCAGGAAAGCGGTTTTGGCAGGGTCGAAGTCTACCTTGGCCGTCATGACTCGCGGCCTCTACGGACGGCTTTTTTTAGTACCGCAGACAAGCTGCTTCTGCGCCTGAGCTGGCGCGAGTTCCACAAAGCCAAATTTAACGAGGACGACCTGGTTTCCTTCCCGGCGGACGCCGAGTGGATAAAGAAAAACTAGCGAGGGATTGCTAGAACGGGCGCAGAAAGCGTCTTTTCAAGGCGCCCAGCAGCTTAGCGGCCACAGAGCTATTCTTAGCGGTCCTGGAGTTATTGCGAACGGGTTCAACCGCTCCAATCTGCCGCAGGCGGTGCAAGTAAAAACGAGTATGATCCAGCGGCATGCGCAGCTCTCGTGAGAGGCGCTCCGAAGAAGCCCCTGTTTGTAGCAGATTGTATGAGGAGTTCCAAAAGCTCTGTAGCCGTTGTTGCTGCGGCCTTAAACCCCCTACAGCCCTGAAAATAGTTCCGGGGTGAGGAAGCTCGTCCGTCATTTCGCTAAACTCGTCCATGGTTGTCATGGCAGTCAGTAGTAGCCTGTCGACGGACCAGCCGAGTCTCTTTTGACATCGGCGAGGGCTGACCCCTGGGACAAACTCGAAGGCGCCGCGCCGCGCCCTCAGCAGCTCTGTCATGACGCTGCGTGCGCGCAGCTCGTCAACATAGCGATCTTCCAGCCGCATACAGCTTAACTTGCCGTTCTCGAGGTAGAGCGAGATGCGAGGAAGGGACGCCAGATTGAAAATTTCCATAACGCCGCGCTGCTGAGAAATAAATGGCAGTAAATCAGCCAGCGCCATGTTATTTAGGTTGCCGAATATAGCCATCGTTCTTATCCCTCTGAGACCTAAGGGCCTCCTTAATAATCACACTCGCAAAATACGCGATTGCTGTTAAATTAGCATCAAAAGCTGTTCATAAGTGCTGAATTTCACAGGCTAACGCCGGGGCAAAAAGCCCCGGCGTTAGCCTGTGCGCAGTTCTACTTTTCTCTTTTGCTACGCAAGGGGAACATCTGCTGCGCTTCTTCGTGAACCATCCGCTGCACCAGCGCGGGGGGCATGCCGACGACGTTTTGCAACGCTTCCTGCCAGGCTACCTCATAGCCATAGCTGATGATGGCGCCCAGGGTGGCCGCGAAACGGATGAAGGCCTCGGTGATGACCTCGGCCTTGGGGTGCCCATGGAACTTTTTCATGATGAAGAGAACCAGGTAGTCCAGCATAGCCAGCATCATCGGATTGCTGACGCGGCGGACGACGTGCACCGGACCTACGAAAGCCAGCCACGCGAAGAATTCATCGTTGTGAGGGCCGTTCACCGCGTGAGCCAGAAACTCGGTCAGGGTTTTTTCGCGCTCCGCGCGCTCACCCTCCTCGAAGACCGCGCGGGTAGGCTCATGAGCGAAAAGGGTATCGTAAAAACCGGTTACGAACTCTCCCGCCAGCGGCAATATCAGCTCGGCGTGTTCCTTGATGGCGGCGGCGTCCTCGGGGCGGAAGCGTGTCTGCGGCGGCATATCGCCAATCGCTCTTTGTGCTACCTCGTGAAAGTCCATGCTGGCCTCCCCTAGAGAATCTGCGCCAGACGGCCGGCGAAGCTGCGGGCCTCGAGGTGGATCAAACCCAGGTTGGCGTCGGCCGGCGCGGAAACGGCCAGCACGCCCTTATCGCCGGCGGCGTAAACGACAAAATAACCCTGATTGCCACGAACGATGGTCTCTTCCAACGACCCCAGCTCGGTTGTCTGACTTATGCGCTTGCCCAGACCCAGCGCGGTTGCCGCCATTGCCGCTACTCGCGGAGCGTCTACCGCGGCGTGGACGATCGGCAACCCGTCGGTGGAGGCCACCACGATGCTGCGCAGTTCGGGCAGCGCTTGCTTGAGTTCGCGCAAAATCTCTTGTAACTGTTCCTGTTTGGTCATTCTGATCACTCTCCCTCTTCTTTCTCGATTCCAATCCGGTGTACCCGGCATGAATCTCGCTTATACCGCCCGCTGATCTTCCAGCATCAGCTCCAGCAAGCGTATCAATGGAGTAGCCGCGCTCTGCGGATCGGTGGCGTTGATGCCTACTACCCGCTGCAGCGGCAGCCCAAAAAACGGTGCGACTTCCTCCGGCCCCCAAACCGGCGGGCGGTCTTGGCGCGTCACGCCCATGACGTAGGGAACGGGGTGGCGCGAGGTAATGTAGTCCAGCTGTTTCCTGGCGGCTACGAAATCTTCCGGCTTGTCCCCTCTAATGAGCATTAACAGTCCCAAGGCGCCGTCTGAAAGAACGTCCCACATGAAGTCGAACCTGTCCTGCCCGGGAGTGCCGAAGAGGTACAAGAGCTGGTCGCCCAGGTGCAAGGTGCCGTAGTCCATGGCGACCGTAGTAGTCTCTTTGCCGATATTCTCGCTGGTCAAAGCATCAGTGTCGACTACTTCAGTCTCCGACAGCGTGCGTATGAGCGTGCTCTTGCCGGCTCCTACCGGCCCGGTGACGACTATTTTTAGTGGCTCCATACTTTTTCCTTATTGGTTCCAAAGAAACGACGCTTGAGCGCCCCGAGGAGGCGTGAAGCGGCAGACCCGCTGGCGGGCACCGTTTTGGGACGTGCTCGAACGGGCTCGACAGCTCTAAGCTGGCGCAGCCTGTGCAGGTAAAACCGCACGTGATCCAAAGGCATGCCCAGGTCGCCGGCCAGTTGCTCGGACGACGCCCCAGCTTGCAAATGGGACCGCGCTTTTTGCCAAAAGTCGCTGATGCGCGAGTCCTGGGGCGCAGTTTGCCCGGCGATTTTAAAAACGGTCTTGGGGTGCGGCAGCTGCTCCCGCACCTGCGCGAACTCGTCTTGGGTAGTGGTGACAGAAACGAGCAAACGGTCCACGCGCATATTGAGGAGCTGGCTGCAGCGACGCGGTCTAGCTTGGGGCAGAAACTCGAAGGCTCCTTTGCGGGCGCCCAGGATCTCTCCCACTATACTGCGCGCCAATAGGGCGTCTGCTTCTTTATTGCCTAGGTACAGGCAGGTAAGCATGCCCTCGTTAAAATACATGGTTACGCCGGGATGCCGTTCTAGATTGAATATCTCGAGGGCTCCTTGCTGGCTCGATAGAAAGGGTAATAGGTCGCTCAGTGACATGTGATTGAGATTTCCAAAAATCGCCATAGTACGCTCCTAAAGTCTCATTGCAAAGGGCGTACGCCCTTTATATGTTTGGCCGGTCGCGCCACTGGCTCCCCCTGTTCCTGGCGCCCGAGGTTCGGAGCAGGGATCACCGCCTCCTCATAAGATAATAAGCGCTATAGCTTCTTAAAAACATCCCCCGTTTGGGGGGTGATAAGCTTCTCCGTCAAAATACCGTTGGGTTGCTTCTTTTCAACTCGAAGAGTCGGTAGCCCACACCAATGACTGTTTCTATGAACTCTGGCGAGCGGGGGTCGTCCCCGAGTTTTTTGCGGAGCATGTTGATGTAAACGTCCACCACCCGGTCGGTGCCGTCAAAGTCGAGACCCCAGACCCTTTCTATCAGCTCTCCACGGCTCCAGACGCGGCCCGGGTTACTGGCTAGGGTGTAGAGGAGCGAGAACTCCGTTTTGGAGAGCTTCAGTTGCCGGCCGTCGAGTAGGGCGCTGTGACTGTGCGTATCCATTGTCAGGGGCCCCACCTTTATTTTTGGAGCGCCGTAAGCGCGGCGTAAAAGAGCGGCGACACGGGCGATAAACTCGTTAATCGAGAAGGGCTTGGTCATGTAGTCGTCGGCGCCTATTTCCAGGCAATAGACTTTGGTTTCTTCGTCATCGCGCGCCGTCAGTATCAGCACAGGCAGGCGCGGCCTGACGCGTCTGGCCTCGGTCATGAACTCAACGCCGTCCATGTCCGGCAAGCCCAAATCCAAAGTCAGCAGGTCGGCAGTGGCGAGGCGCTCGAGCGCCTCGCCAGCCTTCTTTGCCCAAAACACCCTGTGCCCCTTCTGCTCCAGGGCGGTGTAGAGCACCTGGCCGACTTGCGGGTCGTCTTCTAAGAGAAGTATCTTAGACATCTGCGAAGCTATTATACCGCAGCTAAAGATTGCTGACTAACCACTTCGAAATCACAAGCGCTAATTGCAAAATGGGTTGCAGACCGGCGCCGGCTTAGGCTTTGGCTTGGGTACGGGCTTTGGCTTGGGTACGGGCTTTGGCGCGGGTTTTTGGGGTGCAGGCTTAGGTTGTGGCTTTGGCTTGGGCTTGGGTTTGGGCTCCGGGGGGTGTTGGAAAATGGGGCAGCCGCTGCGGGCGTACTCCTTACCTTGGGCGTCTAGCGCGGCGCGCAGCAACGCGGCGGCCGCTTCATCTCCTTGGTGGCCGCTAAGCCAGCGGCAGGCCACCTCTTCCGCCGCCGCCGCGTTGTGCTCTTTCAATCTGGAGCGAATTAAGCCAAGCGTCGCCTCTCGGGGCGCGATGTTGGCGCTGCGGGCTTGCTGGTAATACTTGGCGGCTGATTGGGTGTTCCCTAGCTCTTCTTGTGTCTTCGCCAGAGGTAACAATACTTTTTTGTCTAGGGAAGGATCGAGCTCCAACGCTTTGAGAAGCGCGTCCTCGGCCTGCTTGGGCTTAGCCGACTTGAGCAGGCTCATACCAAGTTCGTACCAGGCATGCGCCATGGCGGGGTCCAGCTGTAGGGCTTTTTGCAGATACCGCGCGGCTTCCTGGTATTTGCCCGATAAGTATAATTTGTGGCCGCGGTAGTACGAACCGTGTTCCAGATACTGCAACGGTTTGCTGGGCTTGCCGGTTATGCCCAGATCGTCTATTGCGCTGACACGCAGCGAGAGCGTGCGGTCTTTTTGGGGGGCGTAGCGCCAAGACGTTTCTTTGGTATTCACGGTTAGCACTAGCAGGTCTCCTTCTAGCATCTCGACGCGGTAGCTGGCGGCGGCGGGTACGGGCAGCCACCTTAAGACGAGTTCCCCGGAGTCGTTGGAGGACGAGCGAACCTGCGGAGCCGCCAGCAGTTTTCTCTTTTGCACGCCGCTAGAGCTGACGGCGGCGCCCTCGCCGGGGGCCAGCGAGCCGGAAAAACCGGGGCCCGCCAGCGCCAGGGCGCCGCCAAAGAGGCTGACGACGTCGCTCTTGCCGGTTTTAGCGTAGAACTCAGTGCCGCGGGGGTTCAGGCGGGCGTAGTTGAGGCGAAGGTCGAGGCGCGGCTTGGCTCCGCGGCGTTCGACGCTGACGCCGCCTGCCTGCACCTGCAGGCTGCTGCGCAGGTCTCCGCCCCAGAGGCTGCGCCACGCCTTAGCCTTAAGTTTGGAGCCTGGATCAAAGCGCAGTTTGGCCTGGCCAAGCTCCATGAGGCCGCCGCGCGGCAGGTTGAGGGTGCCTCCTTTGACGTCAACCGCTCCTGAAGCGGTGCTTACGGATAGCTGCTGTGGATAAATAGGCAGGCGGGTGATGACCAGGCCCAGCAACGCCGTCAGCACCAAAATCCGCATTCCCCAAGCGCCGACGCCGCTCTTCGAAGTGAGGCGCGGTAATTCGATGCTGAAGGCGCTACCGCTGCCCGGACGGCTGCGGACGCTGATCTTACCGCCGTGGGCGTCGACTACCCGCTTGACTATCGCGAGACCCAGGCCGCTCCCTTCTTTTTCGCTGTCTGCGCGGTGAAAGGGCTCGAAGATTTTCTGCTGCTGCTCGGGCGGTATGCCGGGGCCGGTATCTTCTATGACCAGGCCCGCTTTGTCGGCGCCGGCGATGGCTCGCAGCAAAACGCGTCCGCCCCTAGGGGTAAACTTGACGGCGTTCAAGGCCAGGTTCAAGAGGGCCTGCTGCAGCCAGCGCTTGTCTCCTAGCAGCTCGGCGTCCTTGCGCAGCGGCTTTACTCGCAACTCCACGCCGGCGGCGGCGGCCACGGGCTCCATTTCTTTGGCCAGCTCGGCCAGCAGGCCGTTTATGGAGAGCCTTTCCGCTTTGAGGCGCACCCCCTCCTGCTCGATGGTCAGCAGTTGCAGGGAGTCGTAAACCAAGGAGCGCATGCGCTCCGCGCTGCTGCGGGCGGTTTCTACGAGTTTGCGCGCTTTTTCGTCTATCGCTTCGCCCTCGAGCAGCTCGAGGCTGCCTAGGATTGCGAAAAGCGGGTTCTTTATCTCGTGGGCCAATATGCCCATCATGCGCGAGCCGCGTGCAGAACGGTCTTCCAGCGCCAGCAGCTCGGCGCGTAAGGCGCTGATGGTGTTATGGGCGCGCACCGCCGTGGTGAGCAACTCTTTTAGCGCCGCGGGCGCACCGCTCGGCAGCCACACTTTTAGACCGTCCTCCGAAACCAGCGGTTTGCCGGCTGGGGGGTCTTCGGGCAGGCGCAGCTCGTCGCCGTAGGCAACGGCGGCGTCGCGGGCTATATGGTCGCGCAGGGCTCGATAAAGCGCGTGCGGAAAACCCGGCTGCCCCAGGTGCCCCCTGAGCGCGGCCGCAATTCTGGCTAGCGTCTGCACGCTTATCCGCTGCATGAAGATATAGTAACGTTTCGCGTGCGCAATCCGCCACTTTTAGGCGGGAAGGCGGCCGCACTCGAACTCTAGGCGCAAAAATACCTAGTCGAAACGACTGTCGCTAGTCGCCCGGCGTTGGCCGTGTCGGCCCGTTGGCAAAGCACCGCATGGACACGGTAATTGCCCGACGAAGATGCGCGTGGCCCAGTTTTATGAGGCGTTTCCAAAAGACAGTTCTGCGGGCGGCAGCGCCTCGCTGATAGCGTAGCCTTGCAGCAAGTTGACGCCGGCTTCTCGCAGCCAGGTACGCTGGATCTCGGTTTCTACCCCTTCGGCCAAGACTTCTACTCCCATCTGCACCGCCAAGGCGATTACCATGCGTACTATGCCAGCATCTTTAGGAAGGAAGGGAACGCCGGCTACGAAGGCGCGGTCTATCTTAATCATATCTATCGGGAAGTCGGAGATGTAGCTGAGCGAAGAGTATCCCTGACCAAAGTCGTCGAGAGCAACCCGCACTCCCAGGTCCTTGAGCTTTTGCAGGACCGCTTTCGTACGCTGCGGATCGCGTGATGCTTGTGTCTCGGTGACCTCTATCAACAGGCGGTTTGCGGCCACCTCCTCCTGCTGCAGCAGTTTTCGCAAAAAGTCTACCAGTTGAGGATCGCTGAGTAGAGCGTGACCAACGTTAACGCTGACCCAGGGCGTAGCGTTGCCGCGCCAAGCTGCGAGCTGGCGCACTGCCTGGGAAAGAATCTGACGGTCGAACTCGGCAGAAAGGCCCGCCTCCTCCACGACGGACAAAAACTCTTCGGGGAATATCTGCCCCCTTGCGGGGTGCTCCCAGCGCACCAGCGCTTCTAAACCGATGATAGCTCCGCTGGCGGCCACCTGTATGGGTTGGTAGTAAAGGGTCATGTTGCCCGACTTGAGCGCGGTGCGCAGGTCGGCTTCCAGCTGGAAACGCTCTTTGCTATAGACGTTGAGGAGAGGAGAGTAAGGGCGCAGCGCCTCGTTGTCGTCCTTGGCGTGGTGCATTGCAATATCGGCATGACGCAGGAGCGTTTCAAAGGTCTCGCCATCCTCGGGGTAGAAGGCTACACCGGCGCTGCCGGAGACGTGGATGTAGCGATCGTCTATTACAAACGGCGGCCGCTGCAACTCGTGAACCAAGAGCTTGGCCATCTCTAGAACGTCTTCCTGGTTGGGGCGCATTACGACAAAGCCAAACTCGTCTCCTCCCAGGCGAGCCAGCAACTCATTCTCGCCCGTTAGCTTCTTCAATCGTTCGGCGACCTGCACGAGCAAGGCGTCGCCGACGTCGTGGCCCAGGGTGTCATTGATTTTTTTGAAGCGGTTCAGGTCCAAGCATATCAGCGCGAAGGCTTCCTTTCCGTCGCGCAGAGCTTCCTCGACGCGCTCTCGCAACATCCGCCTGTTGGCCAGACCGGTAAGGGGGTCAAAGAAGACCATCTGCGCTATCTGCGCCTCACAAACTTTTTGCTCGGTGATGTCGCGCGCCCTTAGCAACAGGCCTTTGATGGCGGGGTTGGCTATAAGGTTGCTCCCCCGCACCTCAAGCCAGCGCAGCATGCCGCCAGCGCTTTTCATCCTAACCGTCAGGTAGATCTCTTTGTCGGGATTTTGCAACGCTTCGTTTATGACGGATGTCAGTTTCTCTCTATCCTCTGGGTGGACAAAGTTGTCAATCGCCTTCCCAGGGAGGGCGCGCACCTCGTAACCAAGGACCTCCTCTACGGCTGGGCTAATGTAGTGTACACGCCGTTCCTTATCTAGTATGCAAGTTATATCTGAGGCGTTATCAACGATAGCGCGAAAACGCTTTTCGCTATGAGCCAGCGCCTCTTGCAAGCGCCTCTCTGCGCTGACGTCGCGCATGAACCAAACCCTACCGCCTGTAGCGCCGTTGGCGGTAAGGGGGGTGGATATCGCCTCAATGACACGCCCATCTTTAAGGGGTAGCTCAAGGCGGATATGGCGCTGGGGGTGCTCGTGTAACTCCAGCAGCACTTCGGCAAAGGCCTCGGGGTCTTTGGCGTGGCGAGTGAAGAAGGAGAGATTGGTAGTTGCGGTGTCACTAAGCTCGCCGCTCTCGAGGCTCCAGATCTCTTCCAGGCGACGGTTATAGAATAGCGGACGACCCTGCGGGTCTAGCGCCAGAATGCCGTCGCCACCAGCCTCCTGGATGCGATCGAGTATGAAGCGCTGCAGGCGCAGTTCTTTGCCGCTCTCAACTCTTTCGATACCCGCCGCCAGAGCGGCGGCGGCGGTGCGTAAAACGCTCAGCATTTCACGAGAGAAGACACGGTTGCTTTCAGGGAGCTCAAAACCGGCGAAACCCCAGAAATCGCCGCCAATCAGTAGCGGTAAAAGCAGGATAGAACCCACGTCGTTGGCTTCTAGCATCAGCCTTTCCTCGCCGGGCAAGCGAGCCACCGGCCCGGCGATGATCTGGCCGTGCTCCAGCTCGCTGAACCAGCGAGTGAAACGCGGATCGTTTTCCAGGAGCTCACCGGAAAGGGGGCTGTCCAGGCGAGTTTTCAGTACGTCGCGCACCCACTCGACTTGCATCTGGGCGCGCCTCTTGCCGCTCTGATCGTGACTGCCCATGCGGTAAAGGTAGGCTCTCTCGGCGCCCAAACTCATGGCCAGCGAGGCTATGGCCTTGTTGAGCGGCCAGGAGAGGTCGCTGCCGGCCGCCAGCATCGTGCGGGTGGCGTCCGATACCCCCTTGAGCAGGCGTTGCTGCCGCCGCAGGGTGCCCTCTACGAGCTTGTAGGGCGTTACCTCGAAAGCCTCAAACCCTAAACCTCCATCACGGCAGTCCAGATATCCTCGCAGCCAAGTAAGTCTGCCGCGGGCGTGCATAGCCCGCAGCTCCAAAGTAGCTGGTTCGCAGCTTTCAAGCATTTTCTCAACGGCCTTTTCCCACAATGGCAAGTCTTCGGGGTAAACGAAGGCGCCGAAAGGCTCGCCCGCGGCATCGTCGGACCTCCAGCCGAGCACGTATTCGAGACCGCGATCTTTAGTTATTCTGCCTTCTTTGTCTAGCTTCAGCTGCATGGCGTGCCGGCTGCCTTCTTCGCGGCGGAGGAGTAACCAGAGCGTATAAACCATCAGCAAAGCGCCCAAAGGGTAGAGGGCGTTGCCGAATGGCCTGAGAGCCGGCGCCGCGGCGAACATGAAGAAGCCGAGCGCGGTATATAGCAACTCCGATTTGTTGTAAAAATACCCTGCTCCCGCCAACAGCATAGCCGCGATGGCGAACGTAGCAATGATAGTTAAATGCGGACCCATGAATCCCCTAGCGCCGTAGCACTACCTGTCATTATAAATCCGCCGACGCTAAATGCCGCCTTTTCTGGTATAAACGGTGCGTGCTCATCGTTCCCGCCTCGTTGCCTTTTCCCGCTGAACCCGAGCGGCTCTTCGGGCGCGGCGGGCCGTTGGCGCTGGAAATAGGCTTTGGCGACGGTCGTTTTTTGGTGGAGCTGGCGCGTTTGCGGCCGCAATGGAACCTGCTGGGCGCGGAGATGGCGGCCGCTAGCGTTAGCCGCGCGCTCAGACGGCTGCGGCGCGAAGGGGTGCGGAGCGCGCGGCTCTACCGCGGCGACGCCCGCTTTTTACTGCGCAACGTCGTTCCCCCGCGGGCGCTCGAGCGGGTTTACGTCAACTTTCCCGACCCTTGGCCCAAAAAGCGCCACCAAAAGCGTCGCCTCTTGCAGACGCCTTTTTTCGAGCTCCTCTCCACCCGCCTGCAAGACGGCGGCAGTTTGCTGCTGACCACCGATCACCCCGACTACTTCGAGTATTCGCTGGATCAGGCCCGCGCCGGCGGACTTTTTGAAGTCCGCCGCTCAGAGCCCCCGCCCGAGACGCTGCGCACCAAGTACGCCCAGAAGTGGCTGGACCAGTCCAAGCCCATCTACCACGCAGCCTTCGAGAAAAAGGCCGAATCGCCTAGACTATTCTCACCCCTGAGGAGGTATCCCATGCCGCACGCACTAATGGAGGGCGACCTGCCCCCCGCCCAGGTATTCGCCAAGACAGTAGAGACCGGGCCCCGCGCCAACGTGGTGCTGCTGGAGGCCTGGCAGGCCGGGGCCGGCCTTGTCTTTCTGGCGCGCGTGGAGGAAGAAGACCTGGCCCAAGAAATCCTGCTGGAGGCGCGGCCCAGCGCCAGCGGCGTTTACGTGGGCCTGCGGCCCAACTGCGCGCCCCTAATCAGCTCCGGCGTCAAACGCGCGGTGGGTGTGCTGGTAGAGTGGCTCGAGCGCCAAGGTTTGCGGATAAAGCAGAGCAGCTACTGAAAACACTGCGCCGGTGCGGGTGCCTAACCCTTGACCGATCCCGCCAGCAGGCCGCGGATAAAGTAACGGCCCATAATGATGTAAACCAACAACGTGGGGACGGCCGCCAGCAAAGCGCCGGCCATCTGCACGTTCCACT
>JALSMT010000125.1 GCA_026987375.1 Thermaceae bacterium
CGTCTGGATGGATCCGCTGCCGCCGCCAGTAGAGTGGCGAAAACCCGGAATAGTGATGTTTTTTAACCTCGAGTGCCCAGGTTGCATCTCGCGGGGGATCCCTTTTCTCAAGCAGCTGGTGCGCGAATACGGCGACAATCTTCAAGCAATGACCGTACATACCGCCTACGGTCACAAGCTCTACCAGCGCGACGAAGTATTGCCGCAGCTCGAGTACTTTGCTCGCGACTACGCCAAGCTGCCTTTTCCGGTGGCGCTCGACCTTTCGGGCGAGCTGGCCCAAGGTTGGGGCGTGGAAGGCACCCCCCACTGGCTGGTATTTGACGCCAAAGGAGAGCAGATACGCAGCATTTATGGTTCCCAGGACGGCGCGCGGATGCGCCTTGAATACCTGATGGAAGAGTTGCTGAGCGGGCCCGATTCCTCATGACTTAGCCCCCAACCCCCAAAGCTAGTCGCTTTTTAACGGCTATTTGATACAAATCAATTGCAAGAAGTAGTAGTATCTAATAAGGGAGGAAATATGACCAACGCAGAACTCCTTAAAAAAGCTATTGAAGGCGTCAAGAAATACGACAAGAAGCCCGATGAAAAGCTGCTGGCCGCCCTCGTCAAGAACTACGCCATAGTCTTGCGGCGCACCGATACCTCGCTTGTTTCTTGCTCCGACCCCAAGGAGCTGGAAACCGTCAAGAAAAACTTCCTTATCAAAAAGCTGGGTCTCAAGGACAGCGCCAAGCTAGACGAGGCCATCAAAAAGGTTTGTGAGACCATGAAGGCGGAGCGCCGTAAGTCGCGCGCGGTCTTCTATTACCTATTGATTAAAGACTTCGGCAAAGAGAAGGTGTTTGTCTAACCTCTAAACAACGATCAAATAGGCTCCCCGCCGGCGGGGAGCCTTTCTTTGCGCCTTCACTTCCGGACCGGGCGAACGAAGCAATGTTGCTCGGGTCCTGACCGTGCGGCGTTGCGGCTTCTCTTCCTCGCCGCGGGCCCAGCGGCTGAGGCCCGCGCCTCGTCCCGGGCGAATAAAGCGAGAACCGGGCCTTGCGACACCGTGCCCCCCGAACGGCTGTTGACGACCCGCGCCCCGAACCTTCCCTAGCGCCGACGCGCGCGGTAAACTCAGCGAACGGGGCCGGTGCCCCAGCCGAGATGAAGAAACCGACCTTCGAGCTCCACACCTCCGCCGCCGGCGAGGGCGGGGACTGCTACGTGCCCGTGCAGGCCCCGGAAGCGGCGGCGGCGGGCGACGACCGCAAGCCCATCCTGCTTCCCGAACCGCCGGACGATCTGCCCGGCGAGGGTTACCGCAAGAGCCAGATAGCCGGCTGGCTCTACCAGAAGGGCGCGCGCGAGTGGGACGAGATGACCGACCTGCCCCGCCGCCTGCGCGAGGCATTGGCGCGGGAATGGCGCATCGGCGAGTTCGCCTTGGTGCAGGCCTTTCCCTCGGCCGACGGCTCGGTCAAGTACCTGTTCACCCTCCACGACGGCCGGCGCACCGAGGCCGTCTACCTGCCCTACGCCGACCGCAAGACCGTCTGCATCTCCAGCCAGGTGGGCTGCCCCGCCGGCTGCACCTTCTGCGCCACCGGCAAGATGGGCTTCGGCCGCAACCTGACCGGTCCCGAGATCCTCGACCAGATCCTGGCCGTGGCCTACCATCAGGGTCTCGCGCCGCGCGAGATCCGCAACGTGGTG
>JALSMT010000126.1 GCA_026987375.1 Thermaceae bacterium
AACTACAACAACAACGACAACGACAACGATCACGACGGCGACTACGACAGCGACTCCGGTAACGGCGGCAATAATAATAGCGGAAACAGCGACAGCGATAGTGATTCAGATAGCGACTCAGACCACGACTCGGATGGCGGCCACCACGCTCAGCACGACTCGGGCCACCATTCAAGAAACTACCCCCACTAGCTCGCCCGACCAGCAGGCGGGGCCGCAGTTTCGCGGCCCCGCCTTTTTACGCCAGGCCCCGCTCAGGCCAAAGCTTCGTCTAGATCGGGCAGCTGCGCCAGGCTGGCGATAACGTAATCGGGCTTTACTGCGGCCTTTTCCAGATCCCGGGGCTTGGTCACGCCGCTGGGGGTATCGTGGTCGTATGGGGTACGACCCTGTAGCACTGGACAAGAAGTTTAGGCTGGCTATAAAAGAATTCTGGTCTTTGCGCGCTTCGGCGAAGGCTAGGGGCGCCGAAAAGTCGGGCCGTGGAGAAGCCACCGCCGGAGTTCATCTGAATCCGCTGCTCAACCTGATTGCCGAATTTATCCGCAGCAGCGGCTTGTCGGAGGCCGAGTTTTACAGGAACAGGCAGGCCTCACTACCCGGCTACTTTAGACCCGCGAAGCAGTGGGATTTAGTAGTGCTGCACAAGGGATCGCTGGCGGCCGCCATAGAGCTCAAGTCTCAAGTTGGCTCTTACGGCAACAACTTCAACAACCGGGTCGAAGAAGCCCTGGGTTCCGCCAGCGACCTGGACGCCAGCTTGCTCGACGGGCCTCTGCGCCAATACAGCCCCGACCGGGGCCACCTGCGGCCGTTTCGGGGCTGGCTGATGATCTTGGCGGAGGAAGAAGAATCCACGCGGCGCGGCGGGGCTCCCAACGCTCTATTCGATCTCGATCCGGTCTTTTTGCGTGGCGGGCGATTGATATCTTATGCGGAGCGTTACGAGAAATTTACCTCTCGGCTGGTGCTCTCGAAGAAATATGACGCGGCCGCTATCGTGCTGGCGAAGAAAACTGACGGCTCTTACAGGGGTTACGGACTCGAGGCGTTTTGGCGCGAGCTGTCTTGCTTCGCCAGCAAAGCAGGCTCTATCAGCTGAGAGCCGCGCCGTTGCAGTAGGCGGTTTCGGGCAATTTCGTGATAGCTCTCGATTAGCTCTACGCCTACGCTGTTTCTCCCCCACAGCAAGGCGGCCACGTTGGTGGTGCCGGTACCCATGAAAGGGTCTATTACGGTGTCGCCGACAAAGCTGAACATGCGCACCAGCCGTTCCGCCAGGCTAAGGGGGTAGGGGGCGGGATGATTTTTGGTCGAAGCGCCGCCGATCGTCCATATCTGCTTGAACCAGTCTTTCTGTTCGGCTTCGGGAATGATAGACCCCAAGCGCTGTTCCAACGCAGGGCTGCGGTATCCTCCAGGTTTTCTGAAAAAAAGAATATACTCGACGTCGTTCTTGATTATCGCGCCCGGCTCGTAGGGTTTACCGTAGAACCCGCCGCCGCCGGCTTCGAAGCGGGCGTTGGCTATCTTGTACCAGATGATGGGCGCAAGGTTGTCAAAACCCAGGCGCCGGGCGCGCTCCTGGATAGAAGCGTGTAGGGGGAAAACCAGATGTCTCTTGAAGGCGGCGTTCTTCCTGGGAATGTTGACGTCGCCGACCACCACCACCAAGCGTCCTCCCGGCACCAGCAGGCGGTAGATCTGGGACCACACCTTGTCCAGTTCGAAGAGAAACTGCTCGTAGTCCTCAACGGCGCCAAGCTGACCCGGAGCTGCTTCGTATTCCTTGAGGGTCCAGTACGGCGGCGAAGTTATCGCCAGGTGGACCGATTCGCCGGCCATCTCGCTCAGGATTTTTCTGCTGTCCCCCTGCAGGAGGCGGTGAACGGTGCTCTTGTCCTTTACAGCGGCGAAGATGCGCTCGAGCAGTTTTTCGTCTTTCGCTATTGCGGGAATCGCCTTCTGGCCGAGTTTAGACGCCATAGCAATCGCCTCGGCAGGTAGCGATTGTGGAATGGGCGAACTGTGTTCTATCCAGATATCGCTTGTCGCCGCCATTGCTTGAGTATAACTTTGTGGAGAGGGGGATACACGCAAAACTCTCGGCCCTACCCTATCCTGAATAAGCGCTACCCATTCCGGCGCAGATGTGCTATAAAGGGTTGGTATGCCCTACAGGGGCAAAGTGTCGTGACAGAACCCCGGGTTTATAGTCCAAGCGCTGTGCGCTAAAGGGAAACGCCCTCTGGGGATTATGCGCGACGCCGCCGCCCGCGAGCGGCGCACAGGAGGATACAGGCGGATGGAAGACAAGGAACCCAAGACCCCGGCGGAGGCCGGAACCGAAAACCCCACAACCCAAGCCCAAAGCGAAGCCCAGGCCCCGGAGGCCGAGCCCGCGGTCGCCAGCGAAACAGCGGCGCAAGCCGCCAATGAAACGGCGCCAGAAGCGCAGGCCGAGCCCGAGCCGCAGAGTGAGCTGGAGACTGAGCCCGAGCAAAAGGACGAGGCCGCGCAAGAGCCCGAGCCGCAGAGCGAGCCTAAAAGCGCGCAGCAGCCCGAGGCCGAGATGACGATGGAGCAGGCGCTCCAGGAAGCCGAGCAGCGGCTTGGCGCCAAGGTGCGCCGCGGCCAGGTCATCAAGGGCCGCGTCGTCTTCGTGGGCCACGAAGGGGTGGCGGTAGACGTAGGCGCAAAGGTAGAAGGTATTATCCCCTTCAACCAGCTAACCGAAGAACCCCTCTCCGAAGAAGAGCTCAAGGAGATGCTCAAGCCCGGAGACGAAGTAGAGGTTTACGTGGTGCGCGTAGACCTGCCCAACAACGTCATCATTCTCTCCAAGAAGCGCGCCGAGGCGGACAAATCCTGGCGCAAGATAGTCGAACTGGCCGAAAAGGGCGAGCCGGTAGAGGTCGCCGTTCGCGAGAAGGTACGCGGCGGCCTGGTGGCTTACCTGGAGGGCGTACGCGCCTTCATCCCCGCTTCGCAGATAGACATCAAGCGGGTGGCCGACCTCGACGAGTTCGTGGGGCAGACCATCCCGGTAAAAATAACCGAGATAAACCGCAAAAAGGGCCGCGTGATACTCTCGCGCCGCGCCCTGCTGGAGTCTGACCAGAAGAAGAAGCGCGCCGAGATTTTGGAAACGCTCGAGCCCGGCTCCGAGGTAGAAGGCAAGGTGGTAGAAGTCACCGACTTTGGCGCCTTCGTCAACCTGGGAGCCATAGACGGCCTCATCCACCGCAGCGAGCTGGGCTGGGGTCGCTTCGACCACCCCAAAGAGGTCGTCAAGGTGGGCGACGAGGTGCGCGCCAAAGTCCTCTCGGTAGACAAAGAGCGCGAGCGCGTCAACCTCAGCATCAAGGCTCTCAGCCCCGACCCCTGGCAGACCGCTTCAGAAAAGTACGAGGTTGGCCAGCGCATCAAGGGCAAGGTCGTGGGGCTGACCCCCTTTGGCGCCTTCATCGAGATCGAACCGGGCCTGGAGGGCCTGATTCACATCACCGAGATGAGCTGGACCAAGCGCCCGCGCCACCCCTCCGACGTCCTCAAGGACGGTGAGGACGTGGAAGCGGTGGTGCTGCGCCTCGACCCCGAGCAGCGCCGCCTCAGCCTGGGGCTGCGCCAAACCTTACCCGATCCCTGGAAGGAGCTTCCCGAAAAGTTCCCCCCGGGCACCGTCGTCAAGGGCAAGATAACCGGCGTGACCGACTTTGGCGTCTTCGTCGAGATCGAAGACGGCATCGAGGGCTTGGTGCACATCTCCGAGCTCGACTACGAGCACATCGAAAACCCCGGCGAGAAGTTCAAGAAGGGCGATGAGCTGGAGGTCGTGGTGCTCAATATCGACGCCACCGATCAGCGCGTTTCGCTCTCCCGCAAACGCCTGCTGCCGCCGCCGGTGCCGACGGAGGAAGAAGCCGAGGAACAGAAAAAGCGCCGCCAGCGCCCCAAAAAGAGCAAGGGTGCGCCCAGGCGCGGCGCACCCAGGCGTACCGGCCCGCGCCGCGACCGCGACCTGCCGGGCATCGCCACCGCACAGGGGGCCGACCTGGGTTCGTTCGTGGGCGGCGAGAGCAACACCAGCGTCAAGCTGGGCGACCTCTACGGCGACCTGCTCTCAGACCTGGGGCTGGAGGAAGAAGCCGGAAGCGCCCCCGCCGAAAGCGAGAAAGAAGAAGAGTAAGCCTCTTTCTGGCGCCCGAGACCCCCGCCTGACGGCGGGGGTCATTTGTTGCCCGGAGAAAAAGCCGGGCGCGCGAAGCTAGACCCAGCTGACGCTGCCAAAGGTGTCCTCGCGGCGCGGGCTGGTAGAGAACATCACCACCGGGATCTCCAGGTAGTCTTCTATGACCTCTATATAGTCCACCAGGGTCCGCGGCAGCTCTGCGCGGCTGGAAAGGCCCGCCAAATCGCCCCAGCCCGGCATGCTGCGGTACTCAGGCGAGCCGTCGTCGCGGTAACCCACTCCCAAGCGCACCTCTTCCATGTCGCTCAAGACGTCCAGCTTGGTAAGCACTATGCCGTCCATGCCGCTGACTTCGGCGGCGTACTTGAGGGCCGCCAGGTCGAGCCAGCCCACGCGGCGCGGGCGTCCCGTGGTCACGCCGAACTCGCCGCCTTTTTCGCGCAAGAATTCCCCCAGCTCGCCGCTCAGCTCGGTAGGGAAGGGGCCGTTGCCCACGCGCGTGGCGTAGGCCTTGGCCACCCCGTAAACCTTGTTGACGGCCTTGTGCGAGAGGCCGGTTCCCACTACTATGCCGCCCACCGTAGGGTGGCTGCTGGTTACGTAGGGATAGGTGCCGTAGTTGAGGTCTAACATTGCCCCCTGCGCGCCCTCAAACAATATCTTTTTGCCCGTCTTCCAAGCCGCGCGCAGCTCGGCGCCGCTGTCGGCCACGTAGGGCGCCAGCACCTCGCGCATCCGCGCCAGGTCTTCCAGCGCCCGCTCCGCGTCGGTCCAACCGGCCCCGGCCGTCGAGTTGGGTTTGGCGGACAGCAGTCGCTCCACCCGCTCCCGCAAGAGGGCGTCGTCCAGCAGGTCCCCCGCGCGTATGCCCACGCGGCGCGCCCTGTCGGCGTAGGCCGGCCCGATGCCGCGTCCGGTGGTGCCTACGAAGTTTCCCTTGCTTTCGACGTACTTGTGGTGAGGCAAAACCAGGTGCGCCCTTTGAGATACGAGCAGCTTGGGTCTGAGGCCCAAAGCGGCGATCTCCGCCAGCTCCTTTTTTAGAGACTCGGCGTCTATCACCATGCCGTCGGCCAGCACGCTCACCGCGTGCGGGTGAATGACCCCGGTAGGCAATAGGTGCAGCTTGAAGGTGTGTCCGCCGGCTACCACCGTGTGACCGGCGTTGGCCCCTCCCTGAAAGCGCACCACGTAATCGGCCTGGGCCACCAACGCGTCGGTGACCTTCCCTTTTCCCTCGTCCCCCCACTGGGCTCCTAAGATAGCGATTCCTGGCATGACGCCCCAGCTTACCGCGCCGGCGGGCGAATATCTATTCAGTGCGCCGCCGGCGCCCCGCAGGCGCGGCCGCCGTCAGCGCTCGAGTCCCGGAGATCCGGAGTAAGACTGGCGGAAGTAAAAGGGGCGGCTCCCGCCGCGCTATCGCGGATTAGCGAAGGTCCGCTATCGCAGCGGCGCCAACCGCACGGCCTGCTTGCAGGCGTAGACCCCCTCGACGCCCTCCTGAGCGCTGGCGCGGGGCGACGACGGTGCGTAGGCAAAAGCTCATTTATGCACCTCACAATCCGACTAAAATAGCGCAATGGTGTTGCCAGAAACGATGGAACCGGCATAAAATACCCTAATCTGAGGGAGGAACTTTTATGCATCCCGCTGCACCGCCCCTGACCGTGGGAATCGAAGAAGAGTATCAGCTTATAGACCCCGACAGCCGCGACCTGGCGCCGCTGGCCGCCGAGGTTCTGGAAGAAGCGCCGCTGGCGCTAAAGCAGCTCCTCAACCCCGAGCTGCACCAGGCGATGATCGAGATAGGCACCCCGCCGGCGGCCAACATCCGCGAAGCCTTCGCCATGCTTAAGGAGATGCGACGCGAGGTGGCCAAGCTGGCCGAGGCCAAAGGAGTGCGCATAGTAGCGGCCGGCACCCACCCCTTCGCCCAGTGGGAAAACGTGCCGATAACACAAAAGGACCGCTACAAAGAGCTCTTGGGGGAGTTCCAGGACGCGGTGCGGGCGCTGCTGATATTCGGCACCCACGTTCACGTCGGCAGCGGCGAAGACAACGAGTTCCGCATCGACGCCATAAACGCCATGCGCTACATGCTGCCGCACCTGCTGGCGCTCTCGGTCTCCAGCCCCCTCTGGCGCGGCCGCGCCACCGGCCTGAAAAGCTACCGCAGCCTCATCTGGCGCAGCCTGCCGCGCACCGGCATCCCCTCCGCCTTCTCCAGCTACTCCGACTATCAGCGCTTCGTAGAAACGCTGGTGGCCACCGGCTCCATCAAAGACGCCTCGCGCATCTGGTGGGCGATGCGCGCCCATCACCGCTACCCCACCATCGAGTTCCGCGCCACCGACTTGGCCACCAACCCCCTAGACGCCATAGCCATAGCCGCGCTGGCGCAGGCGCTCATTTATAAACACTGGGTGATGCGGCGCGACAACGTCACCTTCCGCCAGTACCCCACGCCGCTGATAGAAGAGAACGTCTGGCGCGCCGCGCGTTACGGCATAGACGGCAAGTTGATAGACTTTGGCGAGCGCCGCGAAAAGTGGGCCCGCGACCTGCTGGTGGAGCTGGTGGAGTTCGTGGACGACGTGCTCGACGAGCTGGACAGCCGCTGGGCGGTGGAGCGCGTATACACCATTCTCGACCGCGGCACCTCGGCCGACCGGCAGCTGGCCATCTACCAGGAAAGCGGCGACCTGCGCGACGTCGTCGACTGGTTGGCGCAAGAGACCCTACGCGATTTGCTGTAAATAGCGTTATCGTATGAGGCGTGATATCAGATCGGGCCGCCATACTCCAGACACGCGAATACTTTGAGAAACGCCTCGACTCTTACCTGGCCGACCTGCGCCAGTTAGTGGAGATCGAGTCTAAGACCCACGACGCAGAAGGGATAAAGAGGGCGGCCTTGTGGCTGCAAACCCAGTTTGCCCCGCTGGGCGAGCTGCGCCGTTTTGAAACCGATGCCGGCGCGGTGCTGCGCCTCTTTCGCCGCGGCGGCGGGCCGCGGGTACTGCTGATCGCCCATTACGACACCGTCCACCCGCGCGGCTCCTGGAAAAGGCTGTGGCGCCAAGAGAAGGGGCGCGTCTACGGGCCCGGCGTCTACGACATGAAAGCCGGCCTGCTCTTCATCCTCTGGGCGCTGCGTTACTTTAGCAACTCGGGGCGGCCCCACCCCAACCTGGAGGTTCTGCTGACCCCGGACGAAGAAGTGGGTTCTACCTTTTCGCGCATCTTCATCGAAGACGCCGCCCGCGGCGCCGACTACGCCCTGGTTCTAGAGCCGCCCACCGGCAAGGGCGACATCAAGGTAAGCCGCAAGGGCGTCGGCTGGTACCGCATCAAGGTGCACGGCAAGGCGGCGCACCAGGGCGTTGAGCCAGAAAAGGGCGTTAACGCCATAGTGGAGGCCAGCCACCAGGTTCTGAAGGTGATCGAGGCCCAGGACCCGTCCAAAGGGACGACTCTGGGGCCCAACGTAATACGCGGCGGCACCACCGGCAACGTGGTGGCGGATTACGCCGAGGTTTTGGTGGACATGCGCGCCTGGACGCTCGCCGAAGCGGGGAGGATAGACGCCTTCATGAAAGAGCTGCGCCCCGTCCACCCGCAGGCGCGGCTGGAGCTTGAGGGCGGGCTCAACAGGCCTCCCATGGAGCCGACCCCCGCCAGCATGGCCCTTTTCGAGCTGGCGCGCGCTATCGCCCGCGAGCTGGGCTTTGACAGCGAGCCCGGCAAGGTGGGCGGCGGCTCCGACGGCAACTTTACCGCCAACCTGGGCGTACCCACCCTCGACGGCTTGGGCGCCATGGGCGCCGGGGCGCACCAGCAGAGCGAGCACATAGTAGTCAGCGAGCTGACGCCGCGGCTGTCGCTGCTGGCGGAACTGCTGGCGCGGCTGCTGCACGACGCCTGACGCGGTAAACTATGCCTGATGTTCTTTGCGAAGCGCGATCGCTACGTCAAGCCGGATGGTAAAGCGTTTTGGGTGATGGTCCGCACCGCCAAGAGCGGCGAGTTGGTGAAGGTGCGCCTCTCCCGCTCCAGCGAGCTAAGCCCCAGCAAGGAGGGCTATTACGTGCGCAAGGTGATTATCGCCCCCGATAGTCTCGACCGCGCAGAGTTACAGATCTGGTTCGACCGGCGCATGCGCCCGCGGCGAAAGGCCATCGAGGGCGGAGAGCTGGTACCCATCAAGGAGTGGTCATGAAGAAAAAAGACGTTTTGGCAAGCCCCCATGCAGACATTTTCCCTGGAGTGGCGGCCGCCGCTTTTGGCGGCGAGAAGGCGATGTTCATGCACGCCGTCCTGCAGCACGGCGTGACCGTTCCCGAACACAGCCACCCCGAAGAGCAGATTTCTTTCGTGCTGGAGGGTCGCTTGGCCTTTCAAATAGGCGACGAGGTCTGCGAAGTAGCCTCCGGTGAGGCGGTGCACATCCCCTCGGGCGCGCCGCACGCGGTGCGCGCGCTGGAGCCCAGCGTGGTAGTGGACATCTTCTCGCCGCCGCGCCTGGACCTGATCGAAAAACTGGGCGGCTAGGCGGCAACGCGAGCAGGCGAGTTGGGCGAATACGCAAACGGACAAGCGACGAGCTCGCGATTGCCCGGCGGCATAAACAATCGGGAGGCGGTATTCGCCTCCCGCCTTAGCTGTTGTGTGTTTATTGGTAACGCTTCATGCACGCGGCCACCTCGGCCAGCGCTTTTTCGCGCCCCGACCAGCCGCTGATCTTGACCCACTTGCCCTTTTTGGACTCGAGCGCCTTGTAGGTCTCGAAGAAGTTGGCTATTTCATCTCGTTTGCCCCGGGGCACGTCGTCCAGGTCTTGAATGTGCTCGAGGCGGGCGTCGTCGGCGACCACCGCCAGCACCTTGGAGTCGGGGCCCTTCTCGTCCTCCATGTGTAAAAGGCCCACTACCCTGGTTTCCACCAGGACTCCCGGGAAGAGCGGGTAACTGGAGATGATTATCCCGTCCAGGGGGTCGCCGTCTTCGGCCAGGGTCTGGGGGATAAAACCGTAGTCGCCGGGGTAGAACTGCGCCCCGGGAAGAACCCTGTCGAGCTTGATCATGCCCGTTTCTTCGTCGAATTCGTACTTATTGGCGGAGCCGTGGGGGACTTCTATGACCATGTGCACCACGGCGGGCGCGCCGGAGCCGATGGGGATATCGTGCAAGTCTGCCATGTCCCCAGGATAAGACTACTCGGGCTCTTTTGCCATTTTTAGGCGCGCCGCTCGACCAGGCCGCTCAGCAAGTCTATGGCCTGTCGCGCCGCCTCAGGGTTCGGCAGCGTGGCGAAAACCTCTTGCAGCTCTTCCAGGGCGGGGGCCGCCAGCTGCTCGGCGGTACGGCGCGCCCGCCCCACCGCGCCGCTGGCGAGTATTCTCTCGTGCAGCCAGGCCACCTCCGCAGCTTCCTTTTGAGCGCGCGGCAGCCTTAGCAATTCTTCAGCCCGCTCCCTCTCCTGCGCGGGGGCGTTCGACAGATAATCTATGAGAATGAGAGTGCGCTTGCCTTCCCAAAGGTCGCCGGCTATCTCCTTACCGTACTCCGCCGGGTCGCCTTCCAGGTTGAGGGCGTCGTCAATTATCTGAAACGCCGCCCCTAGATCGAGCCCGGCGCTGGTGAAGCTGAGATGGGGCAGCTGACCGGCCGCCAGCGCACCCAGTCGCAAGGGAGCCACCGCGGTGTAGTAAGCCGCCTTCTTGCGCACCATCTCCAGATAGTCGTCGGCGTTGAGGTCGAAGCGGCCTTGCTGCACCCAGCTGAGGTCCAGGTGCTGGCCGGCGGCGGTGGTCTCGATGAGCCGCACGAACTCCTGCATTATCTTACGGCGCGCCCCCGCCTCGACCAGCACGCGCCACATCAGGGCGTGCAAACCGTCGCCGGCGTTGAGCGCCAGGGGCAGCGGCCACAATCGCTGCAGCGCCGGGCCGCCGCGGCGCTCCTCGGAGTCGTCTTCTATGTCGTCGTGAATGAGAACCCAGTTTTGAAAGAGCTCGATGGCCGCAGCCACCGCCAGCGCCGCCTCATCGCTGCCGTAGGCGCGCGCCGTCAACAGCACCAGCGCGCCGCGCAGCATCTTGCCGCCGCGTTGTGGATACTCGCGCAGCATGCGGGCGTACTCGGCCAGCTCGGGACGCGAAGCCCGGGCTGGTTCGGGCAGCGCCTCGAAGACTTTGTTTCTGATGCTTTCTACCAACTCTTTCACAAAAACCTCCGCCCTTCAAGCCTGTTTTTGTAGATACTCCATCCATGGCCGGTGTCCGGCGGCTTCCGCCTCGCGCAACGCCATCTCTACGTAGCGTTTCTCGCCGCTGGCTTGGTAGAGGGCCCATAATGCGCGGCTGGCGGCGTAAGGGTCGTGCTGCAGACGCGCATCTTTAAAGGCCTTCTCGGCTAATTCTACACCCTTTTGAGGATAGCCCCATAGTGACTGCGCTTGCGCCAGCAGCGCCAGCGTCAGCGGTGAAAAACTGCGTTTCATGATTTCGTGAATCCCCAGCGCCTCACCCAGGGCGTGTACCGCGCCGCGGTAGTCTCCTTGGGCCGTTAGCGCCTCCCCCCGCAGCATCAAAGCGGCGATCGCCAGGTCGCCATCGCTAGTCTTTTCGGCGAAACGGTAGGCTTCTTCCGCTAGCCGCAGCGCCGTCGCGGCGTCACCTTGCAAGACCGCCAGGCTGCCGCGGTGCAACTCCGCCCAGGCTCCTTCCACGCCGCCTTCGGCCGCCAGCTCCTGCAGTAGCTGCAGCGCCCTCTGTTTATCGGAGCCGCGCAGCAAGGCCGCAGCCAGGTTTAACCTCGCCCGCGGCAGTATCTCTTCCGAAAGTAGCGGCATGACCGCTTCTATCACCCGCGCGGTGTCGTCGGGCAGGCGGGCGCGCCAGTAGGCGTCCGCCAGGTCCAGCGCGCTCGCCGGTTCGTAGGGGTAGTTCTGCTCAGCGCCGCGCAAGAGCGAGACGGCGGCGTCGCGCGCGCCTTCGTCCATAAGCGCGCCGGCCTTGCCGATGGCCGTGCCCCAAAGGGCGTGCAACATCTGCTGGCGCTCGCTTTGCAACCACTCCTGAAACTGAGTTATGGGGCTGCTAAAACCAGGCGCCAGTTCGCCATAGCGCTGCACCGTCTTGCCCCAATCGCGGTAGGCGTCTTCCCAAAAGGCGGTTACGTCGCTATCGGCGTTGAGGCGCAACCTTTCGCCGTCTTTTTCCAGAGCCTGCTGGTAGGGCGTACCCGCCAGCGTCGCCAGCGCTGCGTCTACGTCTCCCAGCACGTCCTGCAGCTCGGTGCGGCTGCGCCAGCCCGGGCGGGCCAGCAGGTACAAGACCAGCTCTGCGCCCGGGTGCTCGGGCAGCTCGGGCAGCTCGCCTATTACGCGCGCTTTTAGTCTTTCCACGGCTCTACTTCTTTGTAGTAGAGCAGCGCCGAGTACTCGGCCGCCCTGCCCGAGTGGCTGGTGGAAAAGAGAACGTCTACCAGAATGGCGTCCTCTGGAAGATCGGCCACGGCGCGGTTCAGCCTCTCCGCGAAAAGCTCCGGGTCGGTGCCCGTTATCAGGCGAAAATGCACCTCTTTCATACCACTTACCATACTCGAAGCCGCCATTTCGAGACATGAGGTTACGGCTTCTGCAAAATCGAGTAATATATAGGCAATATGGCTGAATATCAAGAGAAGCTCCGGGAGCTTACCCAAGACGAGGTTGTCTCGCAGCTGGACGGCGCCGAGGGTTTACTCGCCCTGACCCGCTCCGAGCTGTTCTACATTGGTCCCAGCGGGGTGCAGCGCGCTCAGCTTTCGCAAATTAAAAAGGTCGTCGGCGGCAAGGGGGGCATGCTGCAGATCGTAGGCGAATCCGGCCCCCTCATTGAGGCGCCGGTCAGCGCTTTCCAGGTCGGCGAACTCAAGGCCTTCTTCGAGTCGGTCAAAACCTTCGTGGCCCGCCGCAAGATGCACCCCGCCGAGTCGTTGACCCAGCCGGAGATGGCGCCGGAGCCCGATTTAGCGGCGCAGCAAGCCGCTGCGGAGAGCGGGTATGAGGCGACAACCAACGACCTCTTCGCCGAAAAAGGCGAGGCAGGGGCTGCCGTGGATACCAACGAGCCGGTTACCCTCGACGAGGAGCCGGAAACGCGCGCGCCCATCACCCCGCCCGAAGAGCCCCTGGCGGCGGCCGACGTCTACGCCAGCGATGAGGTTCTGCCGCCCGAAGAGCCCTCCCCTGCGGCAAAAAAAGGCGGCGGCGTCACCGGGCTTTTGCTAAAGCTGACCAGCCTGGCGACGATAGGCTACGCGGGATACTGGATATACTCCAATCAGAGCGCCGACGTGATGACCTTGGTGGAGGTAGCCCTGGTGGGTCTCGGCGCCGCTCTGGTAGAGTGGCACGTCTCCAACTTGTAGCCCTGGTCGTATACCTGGCGCTGGTCGCGGCGTTGGCCTGGGTTCGTTTGGAACCGCACCTGACGGTGCGGTTCGCCCGGATTGAACTGAGTAGTCAGCCCGCGGTGGTGAGCGTCAGCGGCGCCGTCAGAAAACCCGGCCTCTACCGCTTGCCGGCGGGCGCGCGCGTCGCCGACGCTATTAACGCCGCGGGCGGCGCCAAGGCGAACGCCGACCTAAAAGCGCTCGACCTGGCGCTGCCGCTGGCCGACGCCGAAAGCGTACGGGTGCCCACGCGGCGAAGCGGTGAGCCCGCCGTGGTGGGCGCTCCCTTGCCCGTCATCAACATCAACAGCGCCAGCCTCCAGCAGCTAGAGAGCCTGCCCGGCATCGGACCGGCCCTGGCCAGGCGCATAGTCGCCGGCAGACCCTACCGCACGGTGGATGAACTGCTGCGGGTCTCCGGCATTGGCGAAAAGTTGTTGCGGCGGCTGCGGCCGCTGGTGGTTCCGTGATCCCTTACGCCCTGGCCGCAGGCGCGCTGGCGGCGGCGCTGCTAGGCTGGCCTTGGTCTCTAGCGGCGCTGGCGGCGGCGCTGCTGTTGCCAGCGCGCCTGCGCTGGCCTTTCGTCGCCGCGCTCGTCTTGGTAAGCCTGCGTTTGTTTTTCACGCCTGACCCCTTCGCCGGCAAATACGGCGATCGTCTGGAGCTGAGCGGCCGGTTGCGCTCGAGCATTCTTCGCAGCCCCAGCGGCAGCGTCTACGTTGATTACTATCCGCCGCTGGGCGACGGCTGGGTCCGGCTCAGCGGCGTAGTAGCCAGGCCGGCGCGGGCGCGTAACCCCGGCGACTTCGACCGCCGTGCCTGGCTGCGCGGCAAAGGCATTGGTGCTGAGCTGCGAGACGTGAAGGTTATTTACTGGCGCGCTCGCTCAGACCTGCATACCAGGCTGCGCAGGCGGCTGACGCGCGGCCTCAGCCCAAGAGCGGCGGCGCTGGCGCGCGCCCTGACGCTGGGCGAGAGAGGCGCCCTGGGCGACGAGCGTAAGGCTTTTCAACGCGCCGGCCTGGCCCATCTGCTGGCGCTCTCCGGGCTGCACGTGGGAATCTTAGTGGGTTTCTTCGTCCTCTTGGGAGCGCCGCTGGCGCGCTGGCGCTATCCTCTGGCGCTAGCCCTGCTCTCTTTTTACCTGCTGTTGGTAGGCCCCTCGCCCTCGCTGCTGCGCGCGGCGCTAATGGCGGCCGTCTGGTTGCTGGCGCGCTGGTCGGGGCGCAGCAGCACTCCGTTGCCGCGCCTGCTGGCTCTGGCGTTGGCGTTACACCTGTTGCTGGCGCCCTGGGCGGTCTGGAGTCTGTCCTTCCGCCTTTCCTACCTGGCGGTTCTGGGCCTCTCGCTGGCGCTGCCCTTGATCCCGCCGAGGCCCCGGTTTCTTTCCTGGCTGCTGGCTACCTTGGCGGCAACTCTGGCCGCGCAGGCGGCGATACTACCCTTGGTGCTGCACTATTTCAACTACCTACCGCTCTTCAGCCCGCTGGCCAACGTCGTTTCCTTGCCTTTAGTGAGTCTGCTGGTGCCGCTAGGGTTTTTGAAGCTCATCTTTTCCGGCGGCCCGCTGGCCTGGCTCTACAACTCGCTGGCGCATTTTTTGTTCCAGGCCGTGCACGTTTTCTCCGTCCTGCCGGGGCTTAGCTGGGGAAGGATCGCGCCCAGCGGTTTCGCCCTTTACTACCTGGCCCTCTTGCCCCTCGTCGCCTTGATCTACGGGCGGTTGCGCCTCCGCAGCGCGCTCTGGCTGACGGCCAGCGCCGTCTTGGCCGCTTCCCTCAGCACCAGCCGGCCCGACGTCTGGCTGCTGGACGTCGGCCAGGGCGACGCCGCGCTGATCAGGCTGGCGGGCGGCGTCGAGGTGCTGGTGGACTCCGGCCACGACTGGGACGCGCGGCGGCTGGCGCGCACCCTGGCGGCTTTGGGCGTAGACGACCTGGACCTGATGATAGGAACCCACCCCGACTCCGACCACACCGGCGGGGTGCCGGGGTTGCTGCAAAGCGTACCGGTGGGGGCGCTGGGGCTGGGTCCGCCCAAGGCCGGCGACGAGCTGGACGCGCGCATGCGCGCTACGGCTCGAGCCCGGGGTGTGCCGCTGTTACCGCTGGCGCGGGGCAGCGTCTTGCGCCTGGGGGGAGCAACGCTGCGCTTTCTGCACCCGCCGCCCGCCAGCCGCGGGCTGGACAACGAACGCAGCCTGGTCTTCATATTCGAATATCACGGCTACAAGGCGCTCTTCTGCGGCGACGCCCCCGCCAGCTTCGCCCTGCAGTGGATCCCCGAGCGGGTTAACCTGCTCAAGGTTAGCCACCACGGCGCCGCGGAGGGCACCAGCGAGACCTTATTGCGCCGCTTTCAGCCGCGGCTCGCCTGGCTGAGCGTGGGCGAACACAATCCCTACGGCCATCCCAGCCGCAAGACCCTTTCTTTGTTGAAGAGGTTTGGCGTTATAGTCCACCGCAGCGACCGCGGGGGCGCTTGGCGGGTGCCGCTGCCCTAACCTTGGTAGCCCAGGCGCTCGAGGATTTCTTGCAGCTCTTCTTCGGAGTAGTAGTAGATCTCCATCTTGCCGCGGCCCTCGCTGCTGAAACGCACCTGCAAACCCAGCTGGTTGGATATATCGCGCGCCAAGTGCGCGTAAGCCTCACGCCGCCGCGCCTTCTTGCGCGGCCTGCCGGCCAGGCGTTCCGCTTGGCGTACCGAGAGGTTTTTCTTAACTATCTCGCTAAGCAGCCGCGCCCTCTCTTTTTCCGGCGCCATCAGCAGGGCGCGGGCGTGGCCGGCGCTAATGGCGCCGCTGGCCAGTGCTTTCTGCGCGTCCTCATCGAGCTGCAAAAGTCGTAGCGCGTTGGTGACGGTGCTGCGCGCCTTGCCAACCGCGCCGGCGATCTCCGTCTGCGAGTGGCCCATCTGCAGCAGGCGCTGGTAACCCCGTGCTTCTTCTATAGGGTTCAGGTCTTCGCGCTGCAGGTTCTCGACCAGCGCCAGCTCCAGCGCGCTGCGGTCGTCCAGGTCGCGCACCACCACCGCGACCTCCTGCAAACCGGCCAGCTGCGCCGCCCGGAAACGGCGCTCCCCCGCCACCAGCTCGTAGCCGTCTCCCTTGGGCCTGACCAGCAACGGTTGCAACAGGCCCTGTTTGCGGATTGACTTCGCCAGCTCCGCCAGAGCCGCCTCGTCAAAATGCTTGCGAGGCTGGTCGGGGTTGGCGCGTATCAGAGCCAGGGGCAGCCGGCTGGGGCTGGCGCTGGCGCTCTTGGGAAGCAGCGCGTCGAGACCGCGTCCCAAACCTCTAGGTTTTTTCGGCACGTCTAATCACCTCCGCCGCCAAGCGGCTGTACGCCTGCGCGCCCGCCGAGGTGGGGGCGTGGCGGGCGATCGGCTGACCGTAGCTGGGAGCCTCTGATAACCGCACGTTGCGTGGTATTACCGTCCAAAAGACCTTGTCGCCGAAGTGCTCGCGGGCGTTCTGCTCAACCTGCTGCGAAAGCAGCGTGCGCCCGTCGAACATCGTCAGCACGATACCCAGTATGCGCAAAGCGGGGTTGAGCGTCTCGCGCACGCGCGCCACCGTCTCGCTGAGGCGGGCTATCCCCTCCAGGGCGTAATACTCCGCCTGTAAGGGAACCACCAGCCCCTCGGCCGCCGCCAGCACGTTCAGCGTCAAGGGACCCAGGCTCGGCGGTGAGTCGTAAAGGACGAAGTCGTACTCGTTGCCGAGATCCGCCAGTCGCGCCCGCAGGCGAAAGGGGTCTTCCAGCAAACGCGCGGCCGCCGCCACCAACCCCTCTCCGGCGGGCAGCAGGTCTAGGCCGTAGTTTTCGATGCGCACCAGCTCGTCACGCGGCGCGGCGCCGTCCAAAAGCACCGCCGCCGCGCCGGTCTCCGCGGGCTCCACGCCGAGACCCGAGGTGGCGTTGGCCTGCGGGTCGAGGTCCACCAGCAAAACCTTACGACCCAGCAGCGCCATATAAACCGCCAAGTTGACCGCGGTGGTGGTCTTGCCGACGCCGCCCTTTTGATTGACCACGCCGATGTTTCTCATCTCTCCTCCTGCAGCCGCAGAGCCACCAGCTCGCTCCCGTCCGCCAGAGGTTTCACGTGAAACACCTGCGCCCCCAGGCGCCGTGCCTCCTGGCGCCAGCCGCGCCCCTTGCGGGAAACCAGCAGCAGCGGATACTGCGCCGAGTCCTTGATCAAACGGTAAACCTCGTCGAAGGGAGCCACCGCCTGCGCGGTGACAAACGCGGTCTTCCCCTGCCAGTGGCGCACGTCGCCATTGTACACGCTGACGTTTTCCAGCCCCAGGCTGGCCGTCGCCAGGTCGAGAAAAGCCGCCCTTTTGCCGCGCGCCTCCGCCAAGGTAAGTTGCAGGTCCGGCCTGCATATGGCCAGCGGCAGCCCCGGCAGCCCGGCGCCCGAGCCAACGTCCAAGACGTGCCGCCCTGGCGGGATCGCCTCGCCGTAGGCGCAAGACGTCTCGATGTGTTTGTCTATTTCATTGAGCACCTTGCGCGAGACCAGGTTGAGGCTGGCGGCGTAGCGCCGCAGCAGCTCCTGGTAGGCTTTCGTCTTGTCATCCGCCGTGCTCAAGGCGCCTCCTCTTGCCCAGGTATATTAGCAACGCCGTTATCTCCGAGTCGCGCAGGCCGGGGATGCGGGCGGCTTCGGCGATGGTGCGGGGGCGGCGCCTTTGTAATTTTTCGCGCGCCTCGCGGGAAAGATTGTGTACCTTGGCGTAGTCTGCGTCGGGCGGCAGGGCGTATTCGGCCATCTCGCGACGGCGCGCCAGCGCCCGCTGCTGCCTCTCGATGTAACCCGCATACTTGGCCCGCAACTCGACCTGAAAGGCTTCTTTCTCGCTGAGCGGCGGCTCGGGGGCGCCCAGCAAGCGCCAAGCCTGCTCCAGGCTGGAGCTCGGCCTCCTCAGCCACTCTAGTGCGCTTACGCCGGCTATGCGCGCGCCGGCTAGCCTTTGCAGCTCTGCGGCTATGCGCGCGCCGCTCTCCTGCAGCGGTCGCAGCTCGCCCTCATCGCGCAGGCCCCACTGCACCGCTTTGGGCAGGAGCCTTTCTTCGGCGTTGTCGCCCCTGATCAAGAGGCGCAGCGCCACGCGGCTGGTCATCATCCGGTACGGCTCGTCCACGCCGCGGCTAATAAGATCTTCTATCAGCACGCCGATATACGCCTCCTCGGCCGTCAGCGTAACCTCGTCCTTCCCCTGGGCCAGCCTGGCGGCGTTTAGTCCTGCTATTAGCCCCTGCGCCGCCGCCTCCTCGTAACCCGAGGTGCCGTTTACCTGACCGGCCAAGAACAGGCCTTTCAAGTAGCGCGACATCAGGCCGGGCGTCAGGTCGAGGGGGTCGAAGGCGTCATATTCGACCGCGTAAGCGTAGCGCTGCACTACGGCGCGAGAAAAACCGGGCAGGGTGTGCAGCATCTCCTCCTGCACGCGCGGCGGCAGGCCCGAGGAAAAGCCCTGCAGATAAACCTCGCTGGTCATCAGACCGTCGGGTTCTACGAAAAGCAGGTGGCTGTCGCGATCGGCGAACTTAACGACCTTATCCTCAATCGAAGGACAGTAGCGCGTGCCGGTGGCGCTGGTAACGCCGGCGTATATCGGCGAGAAAGCTATTTGCGCGTTAATTATCTCGTGGGTGCGCTTGTTTGTCCTGGTCATCCAGGTGGGCGTGGCCGCGGCGTTCTTACCGGCGCGGCCGGTAAAGCTGCCGGGCGGCTCGTCGGCCGCTACCAGCTCGAGCTCGTCAAAGTCTATGCTGTCGGCGCGGATGCGGGGCGGCGTGCCGGTTTTCAAGCGGATTATGCGGTGCCCCAGTGAGGCGACGGCCTGCGAAAGGTAGCGCGCCGGCGGCTCGCCCTGCCTGCCCGCGGGACGGCTGGAAAGACCGTACCAGATCTTTCCGCGCAAGAAGGTCCCCGCAGCCACAACGACCGCGGCGCAGCGCAGTAGGCGGCCATCGGCCAGCCTCACCGCAGCCACCGCCCCGTCGCGGGTTTCCAGGGCGACCGCCTCGCCGCGAACGAGGGTGACGCCGGCGGCACCCTTTATGAGCCTCGTCGCTGCTGCGGTGTACTCGTCGCGGTCTACCTGAACCCGCAGGCTACGCACCGCCGGACCCTTGGAGCGGTTGAGGACTCGGGTATGAATCGCCGTTTCATCGGCCAACCGCCCCATCGCGCCGCCCAGCGCGACTATCTCATGAACCAGCTGGCTCTTGCCGGGGCCGCCGATAGCGGGGTTGCAGGGCATCAGGCCAATGCGCTGCGGATCGCCGCTGAGCAGCGCCACCTCGCCGCCCAGTCTGGCCGCGGCCAGCGCCGCCTCCAGTCCTGCGTGGCCGCCTCCTATGACAACCACGTCGTAGGTTTCACGTGAAACCCCCATACCGCCAAGGTTATCACCGCCGCCGTCTGGCACCAAGTAGCCCCACAGCCCGAGGTCTTCTAGTAGAATGTTAAGGCTTGCCGGAGGTGTAGTGAATTGACCCACGAGAGCATTTGGGAGAACGTGCTGGACTACGTTCGTGAGAACATCAGCGAGGTTGAGTTCGCCACCTGGTTTACCCAGGTGAGGCCGCTTGCGCTGGGCGCAGGCGGCCTGGACATAGCAGTTCCCAGCAGCTTCGCCGGCGACTGGATAGAAAAACACTACGGCCTGGTGATCCAGGAGTCCCTGCTGCGACAAGGCGTCGAGCCGCCCTCATTCCGCATTGTGGTAACGCCCCAAGAAGGAGGCCGCAGCGAGCCCTACGGCGCCAGCGACGGCGCCCCCCGCCAAAGCCGCCTCAATCCCAAATACACCTTCGACAGCTTCGTCGTCGGGCCCGGCAACTCGATGGCCCACGCCGCCGCAATGGCGGTAGCCGAGGCGCCCGCTAAGGCCTACAACCCTCTCTTCATCTACGGCGGCGTGGGCCTGGGGAAAACTCACCTCATGCACGCCGTCGGTCAATACGCCCGCCAGCGCAACAGCGAGATCCGTGTTGAGTACGTTTCCACCGAAACCTTTACCAACGACCTGATAACGGCTATCCGCAGCGACAAGATGGGGGCTTTTCGCGAACGCTACCGCTCTGTAGACATGCTGCTGGTTGACGACGTGCAGTTCATCGCCGGCAAAGAGCGGACTCAAGAAGAATTTTTCCATACTTTCAACACCCTCTATGAGGACGGCAAACAGATTCTCCTGACCTCCGACCGCGCCCCCAAGGAGATTCTCACCCTGGAGGCGCGCCTGCGCAGCCGCTTCGAGTGGGGGCTCATCACCGACATCCAGCCGCCCGACCTGGAAACGCGCATGGCGATCTTGAAAATGAACGCCGAGAAACGCGGCCTTACCCTGCCTGAGGACGTTTTGGAGTTCGTCGCCCGGCAGGTCACCTCCAATATCCGCGAGCTGGAAGGGGCGCTGATGCGGCTAATAGCCTACGCCTCGCTGAACGGCGGCGAGATCAACAAGGCCGTCGCCTCTGCCGCGCTGGGCGACATTTTCGCCAACACTGCGCCCCTGACAATGGAAGACGTCTTGCAAACCGTCTGCGAGTATTATGGTGTGAATCCTGACAACATCAAATCAAAGGGTCGCAGCAAAGACGTGGTGCTGCCGCGCCAATTGGCCATGTACCTCATCCGCCAGCTTAGCGACGCGTCTTTTCCGGAAATCGGTCAGTTTTTCGGGGGGCGCGACCATACCACCGTCATTTACGCCATCCAAAAAATCGATAAGCTGCTGGCTAATGATCCCCAGCTGGTGAAGACGGTAGAGTTACTCGAAAGGAAGCTGGGAGAGCGTGGATAAGCCTGTCGGGAAACTTGTGGAGTCCTTGTGGATAGTGCTGTGGATAAAATCAGCGCTTCTGTCCGTTGTTGATAACTCCCCCTTTCTCCACAGATTATGCCTTAGAGACCGCGTTTACTCCACATCCTTTTCCCCAAGCCCACTGCCGCCCCAGACGTATCAGCAAGCGTTTTCCACAGTTTCCACACCCCCTACTACTGCTACTACGGTATCTTTATATAGAGAGAAAGTAATAGGCCTTTAAAGGAGGCAACATGCAAGTTCGTTTACCAAAAAGGTCGTTTTCAGAGGCGCTGGCCGTATTAGAGCGGGTAGTGCCAACGCGCAGCAGCAGCCCCGTTCTTACCAACCTGTGGGTCGAGGGGCAAGAAGACGGTTTGATTTTGCGGGGCAGCAACGGTGAAATAGACCTGGAGCTGGCGGTCCCCGCCGAGGTGGACGGCCAGGGCGCGCGCTTGGTGCCGGGACAACTGCTGGGTCAGGTGGTGCGCGGCCTCCCCGGTGAGCTGGTGGAGCTGGCCCTGCAAGACGGGGAGCTGACGATAGAGAGCGGCTCCTTCAAAACCAGGCTGGCGACCGCAGCCAGCGATGAGTTCCCCGGTTTCGAGTTCGCCGTCGACTCTCTCGTCAACATTCCGGCGCGCGAGCTCTCGCGGGCGTTCTCGCGGGTGCGGTACGCCGCCAGCAGCGAAGACTATCGCGCTATATTCCGCGGTGTGCAGCTGGAGCTGCACCCGGGTCGCCTGCGCGCGGTCGCCTCGGACGGCTTCAGGCTGGCCCTCTACGACGTCAGTCTGCCGATAGAGGAAGAGCGCAAGCTGGTCGTGCCGGCGCGCAGCGTCGACGAGATAATCAGGGTGCTCGAGCGCAGCGAAGGAGACGTTTCTCTGGGGGCGCAAGCGGGCCACCTGACCTTGGCGGGAGACGGCTTTAGGCTGGTCGCGGCGCTGATGGAAGGCGAGTTCCCAGACTACGAACGCGTCATACCGCAGCAGATAGCGCTGGAGGTGCGTATCCCCGCGGCCTTGCTGCGAGACAGCCTCAAGCGCGTCAAGGTGCTGGCGGACCGCAGCAATCACCGCTTAGACTTGATATTCAACGGCGAGGCTTTGGACGTGGTGGCCGAGGGTGAGATGGGTAGGGGCAGCGAAGCGCTGCAAGCCGAGGTGGTCGCGGGCGAAGCGATGTCGCTCGCTTATAACGCCGAGTATCTGCTGGACGCCTTAGGACCGCTCGCCTCGACGGCGCGGCTGCGCTTTTCCGGAGCGGCTTCTCCCAGCATCATCCAAGACGAAGACGACCAGGGCTATCTGGCGGTAGTAGTGCCACTGCGGGTTTAAGCTGGGGTTGGAGGTAAGTATGACTACGATCATCGAAATTACGGCCCGCGAAGTCTTGGATTCGAGAGGAAACCCCACAGTCGAAGCCGAAGTGGTACTAGAAGGCGGCCAAATTGGTCATGCCATGGTGCCCTCGGGGGCCTCTACCGGCGTACACGAGGCCGTGGAGTTGAGAGACGGCGGACCGCGCTACGGCGGTAAGGGTGTTTTGCAGGCGGTCACCAACGTCAACGAGCGCATCGCCCCCGAGGTGGTGGGGATGAACGCCCTCGACCAGGAGGGCATAGACCGCGCCATGATAGAGCTTGACGGTACCCCCAACAAGGGTAATCTGGGGGCAAACGCCATGCTGGCTGTTTCATTGGCCGTTTCCCGCGCGGCCGCTGAGGCGGTGGAGCTGCCGCTCTTCGCCTACCTGGGAGGAGTGCAAGCGGCGGTGCTGCCGGTGCCTTTGATGAACGTCATCAACGGCGGGAAGCACGCTGACAACCGCGTAGACTTCCAGGAGTTCCTGCTGGTGCCCGCCGGCGCCGCCAACTTCCGCGAGGCGCTGCGTTACGGAGTGGAGACGTTTCACGCCCTCAAGAGCGTCCTAAAAAAGCGCGGTTACAACACCAACGTCGGTGACGAGGGCGGTTTTGCGCCCAACCTGGCCAGCAACGTCGAGGCGGTGGAGGTAATGGTCGAAGCCATCGAGGCCGCCGGTTACGAGCCTGGCAAAGAGATTTCAATTGCCCTGGACCCCGCCGCCAGCGAGTTCTTCAAAGACGGTAAGTACCACCTCGAAGCCGAGGGTAAGGTTCTCAGCGCCGCCGAGATGGTGGATTACTGGGCAGACTGGATAGAGCGCTATCCGATAGTCTCGCTGGAAGACGGGCTGGCGGAGGATGACTGGGAGGGCTGGAAGATTCTCACCGAACGTTTGGGGGAGGAGGTGCAGCTCATCGGCGACGACATTTTCGTCACCAATCCCGAAAGGCTGCAGCGGGGTATAGAGGGCGGAATCGCCAACTCTATCCTCATCAAGCTGAACCAGATAGGCACGCTCTCGGAGACGCTGCAGACGGTGCGTCTGGCCCATCGCAACGCCTATACGACGGTCATTTCCCACCGCTCCGGCGAGACGGAAGACTCCTACATAGCCGATTTCACCGTAGCGGTAAACGCCGGGCAGATAAAGACCGGCTCAGCCTCGCGCTCAGAGCGAATAGCCAAATATAACCAGCTGTTGCGCATTGAGGAGGCGCTGGGCGAAGCAGCGCGTTTCCTGGGGTACGATGCTTTCTAAGAGAACCAAGATAGTAGCCACCATCGGGCCCGCCTCGCGCGACGCCGAGGTCATCTACCAGATGATAGAGGCCGGCCTAAACGTGGTGCGCCTCAATTTTAGCCACGGTGAGAAAGCCGACCACCAGCGCACTATCGAGATGGTGCGGGGGGCGGCCGAGCGCGCCGGCAGGCAGGTGGCGATACTGCAGGACCTGCAGGGTCCCAAGATCCGCGTCGGCGCCTTTGCCGAGGGACCGGTAGAGTTAAAACCGGGCTCGAGCTTCGTCATCACCAGTAAAGACGTCGAGGGGGACCAGCAGCGGGTTTCGGTCAGCTACAAAGGGCTTCCCGACGACGTCGAGCCGGGCCAGGAGCTGCTGCTGGACGACGGCAACCTGCGCCTGCGCGTCGAAAAGGTAGATCGCGTCGCCGGCGACATCTACACCACCGTCGAGGTGGGGGGGTTGCTATCCGACCACAAGGGTGTCAACATCCCCGGCGCCGACCTTTCCATTCCGGCGATGACCGACAAAGACATAGAAGACATGGCGGTCGGCGCCGAGTTGGGCGTCGACTGGGTCGCCATCAGCTTCGTGCGCAGCCGCGACGACCTCTTGCTGGCGCGCCACTACATGAGCCGCCTCAATCACAAGGCCAAGCTAATGGCCAAGATAGAAAAACCCAGCGCGGTACACCGTTTCGAAGAGATCCTGCAAGAGGTGGACGGCGTCATGGTGGCCCGCGGCGACCTGGGCGTAGAGATGGCCCCCGAAGAAGTGCCGGTGGTGCAAAAGCGTCTCATCCGCCGCACCCACGCCGCCGGCAAGCCGGTCATCACCGCCACGCAGATGCTCGAGTCCATGATTAGCTCGCCCACGCCCACACGGGCCGAGGCCTCGGACGTGGCCAACGCCATCTTCGACGGCAGCGACGCGGTCATGCTCTCGGCGGAGACGGCGGTGGGCAAATTCCCCGTAGAATCCGTGAAAATGATGACCCGCGTGGCCCATGTGGTAGAGGCCTCGCCGGAGTACCGGCGCGCCTTGCGCGCCATGCGCCCCGAGCCGGAGCACAACACTCAAGACTCGATCGCCTTGGCCGCCACCGAGGTGGCCGAGGCGTTGCCGGCGCGCGTGGTGGTGGTCTTCACCGCCGGCGGCTCTACTCTCTGGCGGGTGGCCCGGTACCGCCCCGACGTACCCATTTTGGCGCTCACCCCCAACGCCCGCGTGGGCAGGCAGCTGATGCTGGCGTCCGGCGTCAGCGCGGTGCAGGCGCCCGACCCCAGCAGCACCGACGAGATGGTAAAGGTGGCGCTGCGACGCGTAAAGGAAATGAACCTGGCCGAGGTGGGGGACCGCATAGTAATTACCGCGGGTGTGCCCTTTGGGGTGCGCGGCTCCACCAACATGATCTGGGTGGAACAGGTGAGGTAGCGTTTGCGGCGGGTGGTATACCGCAAGTTAGAGCGGGGTGCGGGCGCTTCGTCCGCCCCCGCTTTGTCTGAGCTGCTATTAAGCGCCCTCTTGGGCTTCAAAGAAGAGACTGCTTCATCGCCGTTAGCAAGCGGCGATGAAGAGAGGTTGCGCCAAGCCCTGGTCAAAGAAATCCGGCGCCGTACCCACGGCGACCTCTTGGCGGCGAAGCAGCAGAGCGAGCGCTTGTTGCAAAGGCTGCTGGCGGAGGGCTGGCTCGAGCGCCGCGGCCAGGCCGCCAGGGCGCAGTTCTTACTCTCGCCAATGCTGCTGCGCGCCCTGCAGCTAAAGGCCCTGAGGCGGCTCTTGGCGGCTCCTCCGCCCCGCGAGCCGGGGGCCTGGCCGCTAGCTGGCCCCAAAGGCTCGTACCAGCCCCACGGAGCCGTGGAAAAGCGACGCTGGGGAGAGCGGGCCCGCCTCGACGCCTCCGCCACCCTAAAGGCCGCCCTGCGGCACGGCCTCAGCGAGCTAAGGGTTGCGGACTTGCGGGTGCGCCGCGGCGAAGGGGGCAAAAGAACGGCGCTGGCGCTTTTGCTGGACTGCTCCCACTCGATGGTTCTCTACGGCGAGGATCGCTTTACTCCCGCTAAGCTGGCGACGCTGGCCTTATCCGCGCTGTTGCGTATGCGGGGAGGGCTGCTGCGGGTTTTTTGCATCCACGATGACGCGGAGGTAATTTCCGAACGCAGGCTGCCGTTCGTGGGGGCGGCGCCCTCTCACACCAACACCGCCGCGGCGCTAGAGCTTGCCGCATCCTGGCTGCGCCGTAACGCCGCCGACGAGAGGCAAGCCGTGCTGATTAGCGACGGCCACCCCACCGCGGTACGCCTGGCGGACGGCGGCCTCTACAGGAACGCCTGGGGCTTTGACGAGGTTATCCGCCGCGAAACCCTGGCTCGCGCGGCGGCTCTGCGCCGCGTCGGCGCTACTCTGACCGTATACCTGCTGGCCGACGAGGAGCGGGCGCTGCGCTTTAGCCGCCAGCTTGCCAGGGTGGCGCGCGGCCGCCTGCAGCGGGTGCCGGCCGCGCGCCTGGGAGGGCTGTTATTGCGGCTGGGCCGCGGTTAAAATGCGGGTATGCCAGGACTGACGAGGTGGCGCTTAGCGCTGTTGATCGAGCGCTTATCGCGCGCTTTGCGGCCGCGTACGAGGCCGCGTCTGCAGCGAGTAGAGTACTGCCGCGAGCTGCGGTTAGAGCTTAAACTAGACGAGCGTTACTACCTGGCTCGAGGCAGCCGCGGCGCGGCGCTCATCCCCAAAGATGAATACATGGAACTAGTAGAAGAAATTCTACTGGATTCTGCTCGCAAAGGCTATGGCGACGGCTAACCTGAAGAGATGAAGAGCCTAATGGCGTTACGAGACGCCCACTGGCGCGGCTGGGAGAAGGTGATTGGGCACCCCTTCCTGCGCCTCGTTTCCGAGAACGCTCTTTCCCAGCGCAGCGCCCAAGCCTGGATAGAGCAGAACTATCACTTTGTCGAGGGAATGCTGGCCTTTCAGGCCGACCTGCTCAAGAGGGCGCCGCAGCGCCACCGTCTAGTGCTGGCCAACGGTCTCAGCAGCATAGTCGAAGACCTCGACTGGATGCTTTACCAGCCGATAGACCTTGCCGCGCCGCCGCACCCGGCGCGCCAGCGCTACATCGCCTTTTTGCGGATGCTGGGGCAGCAGCCCTACCCGGTCGGGATCACCGGCCTCTGGGCGATAAACCGCATATTTCACGACGCCTGGAACGCCGCCGCCCCGCGCTCGCGCGCCTTTATGAACCTAGCCGAGCACTGGAGCCTGCCCGAGTTCATGGCCTACCTGCACGACCTCAGCGAGGCGGCCGCCGAGGCCCTAGACGCCGCCAGCGAAGACGAAGTCCGGCGCATAAACGCGCTTATCGAAGAGATAATACGCCTCGAGCTGGCCAGCTGGGACATGGCCCAGGCCTTCGCAAAAGCATACGGATAATCGCCTTTTGCGCGTATCAAGCCCTACCCACCACCTTCCTCCAGCGCCACCAGCGCCCGCGCCTGCACGTGCTCCGGGGCCAGCCCCTCGCTGGTTTTGAAGGCCACGCTCACGTCGGCGGGCTCGAGCCCGCACAGCTCGGCAATGCGCCGGCGCATTGCCTCGCGGTAGGGGGCCAGCTTGGGGCGGTCGAGCGTCACCACCGCGCGCACCTGAAGCACCCGGCCGCAGCGGGGGCGCTCACAGGCGAGCGGGTGGGCGCCGGTGAGCTCGAGCACCCGCTCAAGCAGCTCGGCCCCGGCGAGCCCCGCCCACTGCGGGTCGGTGTCGGGAAAGACCTCGCCGATGTCCCCCGCGCCGACGGCGCTCAGCACCGCATCGGCGACCGCGTGCAGAAGAGCGTCGCCGTCGGAGTGGGCCAGCGGTCCGCGGTCGCTGGCGACCTCGACGCCGCCCAAAACCAGCTTGCGACCCGGCTCGAGGCGGTGCGAGTCTTCTCCATAGCCTAG
>JALSMT010000127.1 GCA_026987375.1 Thermaceae bacterium
ATCCCGAGGCCAGCCCCGGCCCCCACGATTCGCGCTACCTCTTCAAGCGCTTCCTCGACGAGGTGGACGCCTTCCACGGTGAGGCGGGCGTGCCGCTGGAGAAGCAGCGCACGGACCCGTTCGGGGTCTAAGGGGCGGGTATACGGTGCATGGTGCGTGGTGCGTAGTTCGTGGTGCGTGGTAATTGATAAGGCCTATAGCCTGTAGCTTGTGGTTTTTTAACTTTTTCGCGACAGTTAAAGCCTATTGGTTCAATCGCGTCAAAAGAAACCTCCCTCCCCCGGGGGAGGGCTGGGGTGGGGGTTATTGGCGCTAACGAAGCCACCGCCCATCATTCGAATCATGACCGGCCCACATCCCACCCCCCACATCCAGCATTCCAGCAAACAACCCCCCTCCGGCGGCTACGCCGCCGTCTCCCCCAAAGGGGGAGGTTTTAAAGCCGGCCATCAGACAAAGCGTAGCGCCTACCATGCTTTAGGCTCTGGATTCCAGCTCGCGCAGGCCCCTGGCCTGCTTGGCTGGAATGACGAAAAAATAGCTGAACAAAATCCACTTGCAGCCTAACTGCTGTCTCGTCACCCCAGGCAAGCGGCGAAGCCGCGCGAGCACAGGTCCTGACCGGGTCACCAAGACGTGGCTGGGGGTTGCGCACGTCGGCGGGGAGGCGGCGCAGGTGCACTCGGACCTGCTGATTCCCTGCGCCGCCGGCGTGGCCCACGCGCTCGAGAACACCGGTGAGAAGGTGCTGCGCGCGCTCGTGGTGAAGCTGGGCGCGAACTGACCAGGGCGCGGAGCCAGCGCCCTCGCCCCGAGCGGGCGCGCCGCGTCAGAACAGACCGACGATGCGGCCGTCGTCGGTGACGTCCACCCGCTCGGCGGCAGGTACCTTGGGCAGACCGGGCATCGTCATCACGTCGCCCATGTAGACCACCACGAACCCCGCCCCGCAACGGGCCTTGAGGTCGGTCACGGTGACGTCGAAGCCGCTGGGGCGACCCCGTAAACGGCGGTCATCGGAAAGACTGGCTTGGGTTTTAGCCATTACTACCGGCAGATCGGCGCAGCCTTCACGGGTGATGCGGCGCAAGGCGTTGCGGGCTTTTTTGCTGTAGCCAACCCCGTCGGCGCCGTAAACGCGGCGGGCTATGGTTTGTATCTTGTCTTCCAGGGGACTTTCCAGATCGTAGAGGTATTTCAGCTGCCCTGGTTCTTCCAAAGCCTGCAAAACCTCTGCGGCCAACTCGCGCGCACCCGCGCCTCCCTCGGCCCAGACCTCGGCCACGGCGAAGCGCAGGTGGTACTCGCGGGCGAAGTCGCGCACCAGCTCGATTTCTTCTTCGGTGTCTCCCGCGAAACGGTTGAGCGCGATCACGGGGTCGAAGCCGTGCTGACGGATGTTGCCCGCGTGCTGGGCCAGGTTGGCCAGCCCCAGCTTGACGGCCTCGGGGTTGGGTGTGCCGAAGTCATCGGCGCCCCCGTGGTGGCGCAGCGCGCGGACGGTGGCGACGAGGACGACCGCTTCGGGTGCGAATCCGGCGGCGCGGCTGACCACGTTGAAGAACTTCTCGGCGCCCAGGTCGGAGCCGAAACCGGCCTCGGTGACCACGTAGTCGGCGTAGCCCAGCGCCATCTCGGTGGCCCGCAGCGAGTTGGTGCCGTGGGCGATGTTGGCGAAGGGGCCCATGTGCACGAAGGCGGGCTGGCCCTCGAGCGTCTGCACCAGGTTGGGCTTGAGCGCCTGCAGCAGCAGGGCGGTCATGGCGCCGTGGGCCTTCAGCTGCTGGGCGTAGACGGGTTTGCGGTCTGCGGTGTAGCCGATGCGAATCCGGCCCAGGCGCTCCTTGAGTTCGGGTACGGTGCGAGCCAGGGCCATGATTGCCATGACCTCCGAGGCCACGGTGATCTCGAAGCCCGACTCGGCGGGCACACCGCCCGTGGGTCCACCCAGCCCGGTGACCACGTGGCGCAGGGCGCGGTCGTTCATGTCGAGGACGCGCTTGTACTCTAGGCGCCGCAGGTCTATGCCCAGGGCGTTGCCCTGCTGTGCGTGGTTGTCTATCATTGCAGCCAGCAGGTTTACGGCGCTGGTGACGGCGTGAAAGTCTCCCGTAAAGTGGAGGTTGATCTCCTCCATGGGCAGCACTTGGCTGTAGCCGCCGCCGGTGGCGCCGCCCTTGACGCCGAAGACCGGGCCCAGGCTGGGTTCGCGCAGGGCCACCGCGGCCCTCTTACCGAGCTTGCCGAGGCCCTGGGTGAGGCCAATGGAGACGGTGGTCTTGCCCTCGCCCGCGGGCGTGGGTGTTATGGCGGTGACCAATATTAATCGCCCCCGCCTGAGCGGGGGGTCGCCCTCGACTTTGGCCATGTAGGGGCCGTAATGGAAAAGTTTTTCGTCGGGGATACCGATGGAGGCGGCTATCTCGTCTATCGGTCGCATCTTTGCCGCCTGGGCGATCTCTATGTCGGTCATGGTATCAGCTTATACCGCACCGCCTTGACGCGCCGCCGGCTCGCGTCCAAAATGATACGGATGCGGATCGCGGTGCGCACCCTGGGGTGCAAGGTCAACCAGGTGGAGTCGGACGCGCTGGTGGGGATGCTAGCGGCGCTCGAGCCCGAGGTGGTCGCGCTCGAAGAGGGCGCCGACCTGGTGGTGATCAATACCTGCAGCGTGACCACCACCGCCGAGGCCACCGCTCGTAAGGAGATCCGTCGCGCCCGCCGCGCCAACCCGGACGCCTTCGTGGTCGTGACCGGCTGCTACGCCGAGCTCGCGCCTGAGCAGGTCGCCGAGCTGGGGGCCGACGCGGTGGTGCCCAACCGCAGCAAGGCCGAACTGCCCCGGGTCATCCTCGAGCACTTCGGCCTGCCCACCGATCCCATCACAACTCCACCCAACGAGTTTTGGGGCGCGGGCGAGCGCGGGCTCTACACCGATCGGGTGCGCGCCTTCCTGAAGATCCAGGACGGTTGCAACGCCGGCTGCGCCTACTGCATCATCCCCCGCACCCGCGGCCGCGAGCGCCACCGCGGCTGGCGCAGCGTGCTGGGGGAGGCCGAGACCCTGGCGGCGGCAGGTTACCGCGAGCTCGTGCTCACCGGGGTGCGGCTGGGCTCGTACGCCGGGCATCCGCGCGGGGTGGCGGGGCTGCTCGAGGAGCTCGTGGCCCTCGGGGTGCCGCTCCGGCTCAGCTCGATCGAGCCCGAGGACACCGGCCCCGAGCTGCTCGAGGTGATCGGCCGGCACGCCCCCTTCGTCCGCCCCCACCTGCACCTGAGCCTGCAGACGGGCGCGGACCGGCTGCTCGCGCTCATGGGCCGGCGCTACGACGCCGCCTACTACCGCCAGCTGGTGGCGGCCGCCCGAGAGCGCATCCCCGGCTTCGCCCTCACCACCGACGTGATCGCCGGGCTGCCCAGCGAGACCGAGGACGAACACCGCGCCACCCTGGACTTCCTGCGCGAGGTGGGGCCGAGCCGGGTGCACGCCTTCACCTACACTCCGCGGCCGGGTACCCGCGCCGCGCGCCTGCCCCAGGTGTCCCACGCGACGCGCAAGCGTCGCACCCACGAGCTCATCACCTTGGCCGCAGAGCTGGCCGAGGAGCGCGTGCGGCCGCTGCTGGGCCGCCGCACCACGGTGCTCGTCGAGCGGGTGCGCTCGGGTGTGGCCTACGGTCACACCCCCGACTACTACGAGGCCGAGCTCTCCGGCGAGGGGCTCGCCGCGGGCCGGGAGGTCGAGGTCGTGGTGGAAGCCGCCGACGGCTACACGCTGCGGGCCCGTTCCACACTGCGGGTAAACTTCAGTTAATGAGCAACTGCCTTTTTTGCAAGATAATCGCCGGCGAACTGCCCTCACGCCGCGTCTACGAAGATGAAGACTTTGTCGCCTTTCACGACAAATACCCCAAGGCCAAGGTGCACGTCTTGGTGGTTCCCAAAGAACACCTCGCCAAGCTGTCTGACTACCCCGATGATGAGGAGGGAGAAAGAAAGCTGGGCGCGCTGTTTCGCGTGGTCAACCGCGTGGCGACTGAAGTTCTGGGATTGGAGCATTACAAGGTGCAGGTGCACGTTGGCGAAAAGGGCGGCCAGGAGATATTCCACGTGCACGTACACATCATGAGCAACTATCCCGCAGCCGAATCGGATTAGTATCCTGCCAGTGAAACATCAGCCAGCGACCGCCTGTAGGCTGATGTTGACTACTACTATTACGCCTCGGGCGTGGGGCCGTGGGGTTCAAAGTCGGCTTCGTCTATCTTCCCTTCGGCGAGCACCTTTTCGTCTACCAAAATCTCAGCCCCGGTGCGCACCGCCAGCGCCATGGCGTCGGAAGGGCGGGCGTCTATTTCGTAGTCGATGCCGCGATTGTCAATGATCAGACGGGCGTAGTAGGTGCCGTCTTTAAGCTCGGTTATTTCTATTCGCTTCAGTTTGCCGCCCAACATTTCCATTACCGAGAGCAGCAGGTCGGGGGTGAGGGGCCTGGGGGGCTTCTCACCGGCTATCGCCACGGCGATATTCTGAGCCTCCAGCGGCCCTATCCAGATTGGTAAGAGCTCCCCCGTTTCGGCGCGCAAGAGAGCGACCACGTTTCCGCTCTGCGCTTCAACCCCCAGGTTTTCGAGTTTTGCCTTAACCATGGTCTTATTATAGCTCTCCGGGTGTACACTAAAGCCATGAAGAGTTATCCCATCGAGATTGGCGGGGTCAAGCGCGAACTGCCCGTGGTGCAGGTCGGCGACGGTGTTTCTGTCGCCCTTCTCAACCTCCTGGGCGATACCGAGCTGACCGAGGCCGTAGCAGAGGTAATGGCGCAGCGCATGCCAGAGGAGGTGGAGGTACTGGTAACGCCCGAGGTCAAGGCTGTGCCGCTGGCGCACGCCATTTCGCGCATAACAGGCCTGCCCTATATCGTCGCCCGTAAGACCGCCAAGCCCTACATGATTAGCCCGGTTACCCGCGAGGTGCTGTCAATAACCACCGGTAAGCCGCAGCTGCTGGTTCTCGACGGAGCTGACATAGCCCGGATCAAGGGCAAGAAGGTAGCCATAGTAGACGATGTGGTATCTACCGGCAGCACCCTCAAGGGTCTGCGCGAGCTAATTGAGAGCGTTGGCGGCGACGTAGCGGCGGTAATGGCGGTCTTTACCGAGGGCACGCCGCGCGACGACGTTATCGCCTTGGGCCATCTGCCTCTTTTCAGTCAGAAGGGTGAGTAGTTGACAATGAATAACATGGAAACGTATCCCATCCAGGTAGGCTCGGTAACCCGCCGCGTTCCCTTGCATGAACCCTTTCCCGGAGTGCGCATACCGCTAGTGGACTTTTTGGGAGACGTCGAATTCGTTAAGGCGGTCGCCAAGGAACTCTCTCCAAAGGTGCCCGCTGGCGTAGACGTTTTTGTCACTGCCGAGACGTCTTCTATCCCCCTTACCCACGAGCTGGCTTCGGCGCACGAGCTTAACTACATAGTCGCCCGCAAGCGCCGCCGCCCCTACATGGAGAACCCGATCATTCAAGAAGTAGAATCGCTTACCCTGGGCGCGGTGGAGGTTTTGTGGTTGGACCACCGTTACGTCGAGCGGATACTGAACAAGAACGTGGCGTTGGTGATGGACGTCGTTGCTAGCGGTGGAACTATGCGCGCCTTGGAGAGGATGGTGCAACGAGCCGGTGGTAAAGTAGTCGCGCGCTTGGCGGGTTTTCACCAGGGTAACTCTTCCGAAGGCCTCATTAGCGTTGGCGAGCTACCTCAGCTCTGAGCGGAGTAACGGCCGTTTCCCAGCTTTATCGCCGGCCATCCGCCGAAAAGTTGTTCATCGTGGGTCGCCACCAGCAGGGCGGCCCCGCTTTCTTGGCTGAGCGAAGAAAGCAGGTCGCGCACGAGGCTGGCGTTTTTGCGGTCGAGCGAGCCGGTTGGTTCGTCCGCCAGGACTAGCAACGGTTTGTTGAACAGCGCACGGGCTACCGCCACCCGCTGCCTCTCGCCGCCGGAGAGGGCGTCGGGAAGGCGGCCTTGTTTGTTTTTCAGGCCGACCCGCGCCAGCAGCTCGGAGGCCCAGGCGCCGTCGGGTTTTCCGGTTATTAGGCCGGGCAGCATGACGTTTTCGAGCGCAGTAAGCTCGCTGAGCAGGTGGTGGTGTTGGAATACCAGCCCCACCAGGCTGCGGCGCAGCCTGGCCAACTCTTCTTCGGGCAGGTGGGTTATCTCGTTTTCGCCCCACCAAATGCTGCCCTGCTGTAAGGGTAAAATGCCGGCCAGCAGGTGCACCAAGGTAGTTTTGCCCGAGCCGCTGGGGCCGAGGACCGCGCGCCTCTCGCCGGGCTCGAGCGCCAAGTCGAGTCCGGTGAAGAGCCCTAGACCCGGATAGCTGTAAGCCAAGGATTCGGCTCTTAGCGCCCACACGAGTTCTATCCTAACCGGCGTGTTGATAAGATGACCATTGATGGGCGTGGATATCAGACGATCAACACTGTTCGACGGCTTGTCTGACGAGGCGTTTTCGGTAATCAAGCAGGCCTTTCGCTCTATCAATCTCGCTCCCGGACAGGTGCTCTTCGAGGCCAGCGAGCCGGGGCACGCGCTGTATCTCATCCGACGCGGCAAGGTCAAAATTTCCCACGCCAACCTGGACGGCAAAGAAAAACTACTGGCCTTTCTCAACCCCGGGGACATTTTTGGAGAGATGAGCCTGGTGGACGAGAGCCCGCGCTCCGCCAGAGCGGTAGCGGTCGAGGCGTCGGCCCTCTTCGCTCTTTATAAACAGGAATACTTTTTGCTGATAGAGCGCTTTCCCTTGCTGGCGCACAACCTGGCTCGCATTCTGGCGCAACGTTTGCGAGAGATGAACCGCGAGGCGGAGGTGCTCACCTTTGAAGAGTCGCGCGGCAAGGTTGCCTACGCCCTCCTCAAGCTCTACCGCCATCAGTACGGCGAGAAAACTTCTCAGGGACGGCTCATGAAGCTTACCCAAAGGGAGCTTTCCGAGCTAGCCGCGACCAGTCGTGAGACCGTTACCCGCGTAGTAGCCGAGCTGATCGAGAGAGGCGTGTTAAAAGGGGGCGTGGGTTCAATTGAAGTCCTGGACGTCGCGACCCTCGAGAAAGTCTTGTACGATCTTGAATGATGACCAAGATAGCCCCATCTATACTTTCGGCTGACTTTTCCCGCCTGGCAGAAGAAGCGCAGGCCGCAGAGAGGGCGGGCGCAGACTGGTTGCACGTTGACGTCATGGACGGTCGCTTCGTGCCCAATATCACCATGGGTTTCGTGGTCGTAGAAGCGCTCAAGCGAGTGTGCGGCATACCTTTGGACGTGCACCTCATGGTGGTTGAACCCGAGCGATACGTCGAACGTTTTGTTGCCGCGGGGGCCAGCGTAGTCACCATACACGCCGAAGCTACGCCTCACGTCCAGCGCGCGTTGCAGCTTATCCGCGCAGCCGGCGCCAAAGCGGGCCTATCCCTCAACCCGGCCACGCCGCTGGACTGGTTTGCCGACGTAATGGGGGAGTTGGACCTGGCGCTCTTGATGAGCGTCAACCCTGGTTTTGCAGGGCAGAAGTTTATTCACCGTAGTTTTGACCGCTTGCGACGCTTGCGTGAGATGCGCGACCGCCTCAACCCCAGAACCCTGATTGAGGTAGACGGCGGCGTTAGCGTCGCCAACGCTGGCGAGCTGGTGGAGGCGGGGGCCGACGTGTTGGTGGCGGGCTCGGCTATCTTCAACGACCGCGCTTCGGTGGCGAGGAACCTTGGAGAAATCAGAAGTGCTCTCGCGCATTGAGGCCGTATTGAGCCCGGCGGAAACGCCGCCGAGCGGTTTTGCGGCGGTAATGGTGATAGACGTGATCCGCGCCACCACGACAGCGGCTTTCATGCTCAACCAGGGCGCGAGCCGTTTGCTGCTGGCGGCGGACTTGGAGACGGCGCGCAAAGAGGCGGCGCGGCGGCGGGCGCTGCTGGCGGGCGAGCGCGGCGGCGTGGCCCTGCCCGGCTTCGACCTGGGTAACAGTCCTCGTCAGGCCCTCAGCTTCCCCTTCGCAGGGCGCGAGGTGGTGATGACGACCAGCAACGGCACCGTCGCGGCGCAAAAGGCGGCGAGGCTTAGCGGCGAGGTGGCCCTGGCGGCGTTGGTGAACGCCGCTGCCGCGGCCCGCTGGGCCGGTTCCTTTGATTCTGTGCTGCTGCTGGCCGCCGGCCGCGAGGGCCGGGCCGCCAGCGATGACGCTTACGCTATTGGCGCTATTATTTCCCGTCTTGTGCAGTCCGCTCCTGAGGCGAGTTTGGGAGAAGGGGCGATACTGGCCAGCGCGGTATTTGGCGCCGCCACAGACGCCCGTAAGGCTCTCCTGCGCAGCGCTGCGGCGCGGGCGCTCGAGCCGGTAGGCCTACTGGACGACGTCGAGCTCTGCGCTGCAACGGACGTCTTACAGAACCTGCCTTTGCTGCGTGAACGTCAGGGGGAGGTGCTGCTCTTCAGCGACGCGGTATCCTAACAGATATGAGCCCGCTTCACGTACGCACTCAAAGCGATAAGGTGGCCCCTTTTGTACTTCTACCCGGAGACCCGGGCAGGGCCCAGTACATAGCAGACGCCTTTCTCGAAGACGTTAGCGTTTACAACACCTACCGTTCGCTGCTCGGTTTTACGGGCAGGTATAAAGGCCTGCCCGTCAGCGTGCAGACCACGGGTATGGGCTGCCCCTCGGCTTCCATAGTCAGCGAAGAGCTGATCCAGCTAGGCGCCAAAGTACTCCTGCGCGTCGGCACCAGCGGCGCGGTAGACCCCTCGCTCAAGCCGGCGGACCTGCTGGTGGTCCAGGGCGCGGTACCGCTGGACGGCACGACCAGGCAGTACCTTGAGGGCAGGCCCTACGCCGCCATCCCCAGCTGGCCGGTCCTGCAGGCGATGGTGAAGGCCGCCGCCGCTTCCGGTGAGCCGCACCACGTGGGCCTGATCGCTACCGAAGACGCTTTTTACGCCACCAGCCCTGAGATCGCCCGCGAGTGGTCGCGTTACGGAGTAATGGCCTTTGAGATGGAGGCGGCCTCGATATTCCTCATCGCCAAGATGCGCGGCGTCCACGCCGGCGCGCTGCTGACCGTCTCTAATCAGATAGGTGACAGCCAGTTCGTAGAAGAAAGCCTGCTGAAACGCGGTGTGCACCGCATGATCGAAACCGCGCTTGAAGGACTTTTGTTGTTGGAAGGGAAGGTTTGAAGATGTCGCACGAGCATGACGACCACCATGAGGCGCCCTCTTTCGCCCTAGAGATTCCAGAGTTTGAATACCTTCGTTACGAAGTCGACGAAGGTATCGCCTGGGTGACTTTTACCAGACCCAAGGCGCTCAACGCTCTGGCGGCCGACGTTTTACGCGAGATCGCCGAGGTAAGCGAGGTCATCGCCGAAGATCCGGAGGTCCGGGTGGCGGTTTTTACCGGAGAGGGTAAGGCCTTCGTCGCCGGCGCGGACATCGGCGAGATTAGCGAGCTAAAAGAAGTCTTTGTCGCCCGCGAGTACTCGCTGGGCGGCCAAGAGGTCATGAACCACATCGCCGCTTTGCCGCTGCCGACGATAGCCGCCATCAACGGCTATGCCTTGGGGGGCGGGCTCGAGCTGGCCCTGGCCTGTGACCTTCGCGTCGCCAGCAACAAGGCCAAACTAGGGTTGCCCGAGGTAGGGCTAGGCCTAATCCCCGGTTTTGGCGGCACGCAGCGCCTACCGAGGCTAATTGGCGCAGGCCGCGCTTACGACCTGATTCTTACGGCCCGCCACGTTCCCGCCGAAGAAGCCTTGCAGCTCGGCCTGCTAAACCGCGTGGCCGACGATGTCATAGCCGCCGCCCGTAAGCTGGCGCAGCAGATCGCCAAGAACAGCCCGGTGGCGTTGGCGCTGGCCAAAGAGTCTTTGGCTCGCGGCGTAGACGTGCCCCTCCCCGAAGCGCTGGAAATCGAGGCCGACCTGTTTGGCATGGCCTGTACTACGAAAGACATGCGCGAGGGCACCAGCGCATTCCTAGAAAAGCGCGCCCCCGAGTTCAAGGGCGAGTAAGCGGACAAGCGGGAAAAGTTGTAGAATGCTTTTTCTGGGGTTCCGCCCCAGGGAGGTGGAGCGTTGCCTAATTCGAAGGAGCGTATAATTCACATCGCCAGCCCCAAGTCGCACCTCTATGTCGAGGCCGACCAGTCGATCAGAAAAGGACTGGAACCTTATCCCAAGGCCCTGGCGGCCTACGAAATGCTTTCCAAAGATCCCGAGGCGCGCGGCCACTGGGACATGGCCAATTACATAACCATGCACAAGCTCGGCTACAACGATCACGGGCGGGTTCACGCGCTGCTGACGGGCGCCGCCTCGGTGGCTTTGCTGCAGCTTTTGATTGACGCCGAGATAATTCCTGACACCGTCGAATCGGGCACGGGCACGCAGGAAGACGCCTTCGTGGTCGTCATCCTCTCGACGATGCTGCACGACATCGGTAACCAGGTTCACCGCGATCATCACGAGGCTTTCAGCGTCACCCTGGCCCTGCCTATTCTCAACCGCATCCTCAAAGAACTCTATGGCAAGCCGGAAAAGCGCATCGAGCTGCGGGCGTTGATGCTGCACTCCATATTCAGCCACGACCTGCACCCCGAGCCGCTGACGATCGAAGCTGGCGTCACCGCGGTGGCCGACGGCACCGACATAACCAAGGGCCGCGGGCGCAAAGCCTTTAGCCTCGGCTCGGTTGACATCCACTCGATCTCGGCGCTGGCGGTGGACGAGGTCATTATTATGCGCGGAGAAGAAGTCCCGATAGAGATCCGCGTGCGCATGAACAACGCCGCCGGCATCTTCCAGGTAGAGGAAACCCTGACCAAGAAAGTATTGCGCAGCCCCATCCGCGACTACGTTACCGTAGTGGCCACCTCGGACAGCAACAACGACCACGATAACCGCATAATCCACAGGGTGCGCCTGCACGACAGCGAAGACCGCTTCGTCCTGGAAGAGTAATGACTACCAGCACACTGCTAGGCGTTTTGAGCATCGTCTTGATCGACTTAGTGCTTTCCGGAGACAACGCCGTAGTCATAGGTATGGCGGTGCGCGAGTTGCCGCATAATCTGCGCAACAAAGCGATACTTGTCGGCACCCTGGGAGCCATAGGACTGCGCCTTACCTTCACCATTTTGGCGGCGCTCCTCCTTGGCGTCCCTTTTTTGCGCGCCCTCGGCGGCGCAGCGCTATTCTGGATAGCCGCCAAACTGCTGGCGGACGGCGAGGGCGAGGCTAGCGTTAATTCGGCCAAAGATTTTACCCAGGCGGTGGCGCTGATAATGATAGCCGACTTTACCCTCAGCATAGACAATATCCTCGCCGTGGCGGGTGCGGCCGGGGGCCATCTCTTGCTGCTGGTATTCGGCTTGAGCCTTTCGATACCCATCTTGATGCTGGGCTCGGCCCTGCTGGCCGAACTGCTCAACCGCTGGCCCTGGCTCAACTGGCTGGGGGCCTTGGTGATAGTCTGGGCGGGGGCCAAGCTGATAGACAACGACCCGCGCGTACGAGACTGGCTATCGTTATCGTTTTCTGCTTGGCTGGCGCTGGGCTTGGCGGCCACCGCCGCAATCTGGCTGGCCTACTCGGTGACGCGGCGGGGTGAGGCCGCTTAGATCTGGAATCGTAGGTTCCGGGGCTGGTGACACCGAGCCTAGATGATGACGCGAAGCCGCTGCGGCTAAGGCATTATTCATCCCCTCCGGGGTGGTCCACTAGTACGAAAACCGCGGTATCGAGGCGGTTGAGTTCCTCTGCCTAATCCCCAAGACAAGGAACTACAAAACGGAGTGGATCGAGCCCTTAGCCGCACCGCCAAAGCTATTCGATCGCCCGGTAAACCGCCATCATCATGCGCCAGTTGTCCTGGTAAACTACCACCACGCGGTTGCCGATTACGAAGGTGGGGGCGTTGAACCGCAAGCGGTATCCGCTGCGCGACCTGGACTCGAAGCTGATGGCGTGGCCATCGTCTGCCCCCACGGCCAACAGGAAACCGTTGCCGCCTAAGTACGCCGTTTCCCCGTCGCTTGCAGGTGGAACGGTGCATTCTTCGACGTCCACCCGCTTAACCAGGTCTAGAACCGACCAGAGCCAGGTGTAAGTAGGGGCGGTTTGCAATGCCCCATGGGGGGCGTAGACGCGATGCGCGGCTGGGTCGTAGCGCACCGGGTGCAGTTCCGCAGGACCGGTTACGCACTCGCCCTGGGGTATCGTTACACGTTGCTGCTCCTCGCCCGAGGCGGGGTTCAGCAGCACTGCGCCGACCGAGTCGAAGTAGACGATGCGCCCGTCAAGGAGAAGTAAGTCCTGGGGCCGGACGTAGGGGGCCGCGCCCCAGCGGGTCGCACCGGATGCACCGATCCGGTAGACGTGGTTGATGCCTTCGAAGCCTATGTCGTTGGTGACCAGCGCGTACAGGTCGTCGCTTTCGGGGTCGGGTACGATCTTGATGACCCCGAAAGCCCGTGGATCTTCGGCGTAGTTGCTGACCTCGTGCACCTCTGCAATGTCGATGGTCTGCACGAAATCGATGCGGTCGCTGTTTTCCTGGAGCTGGACGATGGTGCCGCGGTCGATGCCTGCGTAGACGGCGCTTCCTTCATGGGTTACGTACCGCGGTTGCCAGCGGGTGAGAACCGGATCGGGTAGATCGAGCGAGAGTTCGCGCAGCACCTCGCCGCTGTCGGCCTCCAACACGGTTACTGTAAGCGGTTTGGTGTACGGGTCGTCTCCGAAAGGTCGCTTGGGCCAGACATAGAGCTCGTTCGTATCCGGCCGGTATTCCGGGGCGATAGCGTAGGGGAACTCCTTCGTCCAGCTGAAGGATTTTTCGAGCGGATCGAAGGCGGTGACCGTGAAATCGGAAAAGTAAACAAGGTGCTGCTTTGTAGAAAAGGCGTCCTTGGCGTCAAAAGGCATGCGGTCTGCTTGAATTCTGTAGAGCAGTGGTGTCCGGCTTGTTGGTAGGTTTTGCAACGGCGGGCAAGATGTAAGGACCAAGCTGATTAGCAAAAGCAGCAACGCTGTCCTTGGGGGCATGCCCGAGTGCTCCATGGTTATCCTCCTTTACACTATAACTATACCACATAACAACTAGTTGATGCTCCCAGATGTGTTATTTCTGATCCTGTAGTAACGTGCACCGTTTACTTGGCGCCACCTTGATGTACTGTGTCGGCAACAGGTATCCACTAGTGTTTCAGCTGGCGGCCTTTCTCGGTCTTCGTCATGATGCAGGCGTTCAGCTGGCGGTACTACTTCCTTTACCGCCCATATTTTGATCCGTTCCACAAAGGATCTGCCGAGCTGCAATCGCCTCTAAGCTCTGGTTTGGGCAGTTCCCTTCCGATGCCTCGGGCTGGCTTGATTTGTTTCGGCATCGTAGCAGGCCCGACTACAGGCGAGTAGTTTCACCGCCAATATCACCAAAGCCTGCGCAACAAGCGTAGCTAGGTAATTGCCGAAGAGCAGAGGGGCGTCGGTAGATCGGTTGGCCAGCACCTTGCTCAAGAAAGTCGGCGACAAGGCTCAGAGATAAGTTGGCGAATGCGAATGTGATTAAAGATGGCGGCGCGCCCTCGGCGGCGCAGCGCTATTCTGGATAGCCGCCAAACTGCTGGCGGACGGCGAGGGCGAGGCTAGCGTTAATTCGGCCAAAGATTTTACCCAGGCGGTGGCGCTGATAATGATAGCCGACTTTACCCTCAGCATAGACAATATCCTCGCCGTGGCGGGTGCGGCCGGGGGCCATCTCTTGCTGCTGGTATTCGGCTTGAGCCTTTCGATACCCATCTTGATGCTGGGCTCGGCCCTGCTGGCCGAACTGCTCAACCGCTGGCCCTGGCTCAACTGGCTGGGGGCCTTGGTGATAGTCTGGGCGGGGGCCAAGCTGATAGACAACGACCCGCGCGTACGAGACTGGCTATCGTTATCGTTTTCTGCTTGGCTGGCGCTGGGCTTGGCGGCCACCGCCGCAATCTGGCTGGCCTACTCGGTGACGCGGCGGGGTGAGGCCGCTTAGATCTGGAATCGCAGGTCTTCCAGTGCGGCGGCTAGCTCTCTTTCTTTTACGCGGTAGGCGCCCCGCCCTCCTTCAACCAGGCCCATGTCGCGCAAGACCCCCATGGTTTGGGTGACGGTCACTCTGGTGCTGGCGGTCATCGCCGCCAGGTCTTCTTGGCGCAACGTGGCTGAGATTTGCACCCAACCTTCTTCTTCGGCCTCACCAAAACGGTGCGCCAGCCACAAAAGCGAGCGGGCCAGCCTTTCCGCGACCGAGGCGGAGGCGGACTCTACTTGGTCCTGCAAGTGATTGAGCTGAGCCGAGAGGCTGCCCACCAGGCTGAGGGCGACCTGCGGCAGCCTTTTGGATACCTGTAAGAACTGCTCGCGGTCTATGGGACAAGTCACCACTTCGTCAGAGACGCAAACGGCGTCGGCGTGATGCACGGCGCCGTCTTCTAGAAATTCGGCGCCCAAGATGTCTCCGGGGCCGGCGAGGTGAATAATCCGCTCCTTGCCCTGGGCCGTGTTGCGGGAAAGTTTGAGTACTCCCTTTAGGACCACCGTGAGCTGTCCGCAACTGTCGCCAGCCCTGAAAACGGTATGGCCCTTACTAAAATTGCGCGGTGGGCATATCTGCCCAAGCTGCATCTTTTCTTCGTTGCTAAGACGCTCCAAAAAACCGGCTTGGGGAATGAACCAGGACATCAGCCTACCTCCGGCGTTTCTATTGCCTGCTCAACTCAATGATACAATAGAGCCGAGATATGTCGGTTTTATTTTTTGATGACAGAGAAGACGCCGCCCGTTTGCTTTTGGCGGAACTGCGTGGGCTCAACTTAAAAGAGCCCGTGGTGCTGGGTATCCCGCGGGGCGGCGTCGTGCTGGCCGACATAATAGCCCGCGAGCTGGGCGGGACAATGGACGTAGTTTTAGCCCGTAAGGTCGGCGCCCCCGGCAATCCTGAATACGCCATAGGCGCGGTGGGTGAAGACGGACAGGCCTTTTTGCAGCCTTATGCCGCCAGCATCGCTGACGAAAGCTATATAAAAGCCGAGATAGGCCGTCAGCTGCAGGTAGTTCGCCGTCGCCGCAGGATGTATCGCACCGTCAGGAAGAAGGAGCCGCTGGCGGGGCGTAACGTCGTTATCGTAGACGACGGTATGGCTACCGGTAGCACGATGGAGGCGGCTTTTTTAGCCGTCAAGAGTGAAGATCCGGCCCGCGTAGTCGTGGCCGTGCCGGTGGCCCCTTTGCAAGTCGTAGAAAGCCTGCGCAAGCAGACCGAAGTAGTCGTCCTGAGCGCCCCCGCAGACTTCGTGGCCGTCGGCGCTTACTACCGCAGCTTTCCTCAGGTCAGCGACGACGAGGTGGTAAAAATACTTTCGCGCTGGGCGGTAAAATGAAAGCATGAATACGCCACTGGTTCGCCCCCAAAGTTTGGTGTCAAAAAAGCCCGTGCAAAAAGGTAAGGACGCTTTCGTGCAGGTGTTGATAGGCCCCGATGAAGGCGCCCCGAACTTTATCATGCGACGTTTCACCATCATGCCGGGCGGCAGTATCCCTGCGCACCTACACCCCAGCATTGAGCACGAGCAGTACGTTTTGAGCGGCAGCATGAAACTGGGGCTGGGGGACTCCCAGCGCGTCGTTACCGCCGGAGAGGCTGTCTTCATCCCCGCCGGAGTGGCTCACTGGTACGAAAACGAGGGCGAGCAGCCGGTGGTGTTCTTGTGCGTCATTCCCAAGACCAAAAACTTCGAAACCGAGTGGCTCTAGCCGCGCAGCCGGTAAAAAAGGGGGGCGCTCGGCCCCCCTTTTTTTGCTTTGTGTGCGCTTAGTCGAAGTCGCTTTTCAGCACCGCGCCGTGAGAGGCGTTGCTGACCATTGCGCGGTAGCGCTTTAGCCAGGAGCCATTGATGGCTTTTTTGAGGGGTTTGAAGGTTGCGCGACGGCGCGCCAGCTCCTCTTCGCCCACAAGCAGCTCGAGCGTGCCCTTGTCCAGGTCAAGAGCTATGACGTCGCCCTCTTCGACGAGCCCTATAGGGCCTCCCTCGGCGGCTTCGGGGCTGACGTGGCCGACCGCCGCTCCGCGCGTGCCGCCGGAGAAGCGGCCGTCGGTAATTAGAGCCACGCTCTCGCCCAAACCGCGGCCCACGATCGAGCTGGTGGGCGCCAGCATTTCGCGCATCCCCGGCCCTCCTTTGGGACCTTCGTAACGAACGACTACCACGTCGCCCGGTTTGATCTGGCCCGAGTCGATAGCGGCCTGAGCTTCTTCTTCGCTATTGAAAACGCGTGCCGGGCCCTGATGCTGCATCATCTGCGGCACCACTCCCGCCGCCTTGACCACCGCGCCTTGAGGAGCCAAGTTACCAAAGAGCACGCGCAGGCCGCCGGTGTTGTCGTAGGGGTTTTCCAGACGACGGATAACGCGCTCGTCCTTAATCTGGTAGCCGTCTTGCAGCTGCTCGGCCAGGGTCTTACCACTGGCGGTGCGCGCGTCGGCGTTCAGGTAGCCTCCGCGAGACAGCTCCCCTAAGATGGCGAAGACGCCGCCGGCGCGGTCGAGGTCCTCCATGTGATACGCGCTGGAGGGGGCTATCTTGCACAATGTGGGTGTTTTGCGCCCTATCTCGTCTAGTTTTTGCAGCGAGAAAGGCATCCCCGCTTCTTCTGCGACCGCCAGAGTATGCAGCACCGTATTGGTTGAGCCTCCCATGGCGACGTCCAGGTAGAAGGCGTTTTCGAAGCTCTTTTCGCTGAGGAAGTCAAGCGGTTTTTCGTCGTTTTCTACCATTCGCATCAGCCAGCTGACCGCGGTTTTCTTGAGCTCCTCGCGCCGCGGATCCTCCGCCAGAATAGAGCCGTTGCCCGGCACCGCCATACCCAAGGCTTCCAGCAGGCAGTTCATAGAGTTGGCGGTAAACATGCCCGAACAGCTGCCGCAGCCGGGACAGGCTAGCTGTTCTATCTTCTGCAGTTCCTCCTGTGACATAGCGCCTTCGCGTACCGCGCCGACGCCCTCGAATACGTCTATCAGGTCGAGCGCCCGGCCGTCTAGGTAGCCCGCCTTCATGGGTCCGCCGGAAACGAAGATGCTGGGGATGTTGAGCCGCATGGCGGCCATCAGCATTCCCGGAACTATCTTGTCGCAGTTGGGGATGAAGATGGCTCCGTCGAAGGCGTGCGCCCGCAACATCGTTTCTACGCTGTCGGCTATCAGCTCGCGGCTGGGCAGGCTCCACTTCATGCCCTCATGCCCCATGGCTATGCCGTCGTCAACGCCGATGGTGTTGAACTCGAAGGGTACGCCGCCGGCTTCGCGAATGTATTTCTTTATGGATTTGGCGAATTCCTGCAGGTGAACGTGACCGGGTATTATGTCGATGTAGCTGTTTACTACCGCGATAAAGGGTTTGTCAAAGTCCGACTCCCTCTCGATGACCCCCGTCGCCCGCAAGAGCGAGCGGTGCGGTGCGCGTTCTAAGCCTTTTTTGATTATGTCGCTACGCATTGCTACTCCTTCCTCCAGTCGTAAACCTTGCCGCTGTAGCGGTAGGGGTCGGCCAGCAATATCCGTACAAGGTAGTCGGCGGCTTTTTGGGGGGAGATGAGGACTCCCTTTTCCTTGTAGCCGCCAAATATCTCCTGTAGCTGTAGGGCGGCGCCGCCTTCTGCGTGGCGCGCCTGCTCTTGCATTTTGGTGTCAACAACGCCGGGGCGGTAGGCAAAGCTGGCGACTGTAGGGGCCTCGGCCGCAAGCTGGCGGGCCAGGTGTTCTTCGGCGGCCTTGGCGATGGCGTATGCGCCGATGCCGGGCAGATTGTACTCGGCCGCCCCCGAGCCGACAAAAACAGCCACTCCCGAGCCCCCGCTGACGAGATGGGGCATGGCGTAGCGCGCCAGCTGATAACCACCGCTGAGGCTGGTGTCGATTATTTCACGCCAGTGTTTTTCGGGGAGTTCCCATACCAGCGGGCCCGCGTGCAGCACGCCGGCATTGTGGATAAATCCGTAAAAACCTCCCAGGCCTAATGCTAGCTGCACCAGTTTGTCGGCGGTGTCCGCTTGGGCGATGTCGCCGGCGTGGTAGAGAACGCTGCTGTATTCTTTGAGTTCGTCTGCAGCTTGCGCCAGCGCCTGCCGGCCGCGCGCCGAGAGGACCAGGTTCGCTCCCAGCCTGCTCAGCGAACGCGCCAATTCCCGGCCGATGCCACGCGAAGCGCCCGTGATTATCAGAGTTTTACCCTTCAAGACAGGCATAACGTATTTTAACCGCCGAGGGCGGCTATGACCGTTTTAGTGAATTCTGTCGTGGAAGCGTCGCCTCCTAAGTCGGGGGTGCGTGTCGTGCGCAGCGCCTGGGCCGTAGCCATTTCTATGGCGTCGCCGACGTCGGCGCGGTTTAGGGCGTAGGTCGCCAGCATGCCGGCCGAGAGTATGGCCGCGGTGGGGTTGGCCATGCCTTTTCCTGCTATGTCCGGCGCGGAGCCGTGTACCGGCTCGAAGAGCGGGACGCCTTCGCCCAGCGAGGCCGAAGGCAGCAAGCCCAGCGAGCCCGGCAGAACTGATGACAGATCGGAAAGTATATCGCCGAATATGTTGCTCGTTACCACCACGTCAAAGTCTGCTGGATGGGTGATGAGGTGCATGGCCATGGCGTCTACGTACTGGTGTTGCAGCGAGACCTCGGGGTAGCTTTGGGCGACCTCCGCGACGGTGCGCCGCCAGAACTCGCCGACCTCCAGAACGTTGGCCTTTTCCACGCTGGTCAGCTTTTTGCGCCTCTTCAGGGCGGCTTCGAAAGCCACCTTGGCCACCCTTTCCACCTCGGGGCGGGAGTAGCGCATGGTGTTCCAGCCTTCGGCTTCGCTCATTCCTCGGGGTTCGCCAAAGTAGATGCCGCCGGTAAGCTCGCGGACGATGAGTATGTCTACGCCGCGGGCCAGCTCGGGCTTTAGGGGGGAAAGCTCTTCCAGACCCTCGAGCACGCGCGCGGGCCGCAGGTTGGCGTAAAGCCCCTGGTCTTTGCGCAGCGCCAGCAGTCCGGTTTCGGCGCGAATCTCGCGGGGGACGTTGTCCCACTTGGGGCCGCCGATGGCGCCTAGCAAGGTGGCGTCAGCGGCGTGCACGCCGCGTTGCGTTTCCTCTGGGTAAGGTTTTCCGTGGGCGTCGATGGCCGCGCCGCCAAAATCGAAATGCTCGAACTCGAGTTCGAGTGAAAACTTTTCGGCGGCTCTTTTTAGCACCTCGACAGCCGCAGCCGTTACTTCGGGGCCGATGCCGTCGCCTGGTAAGACCGCTATTTTATGCATAAGGTCATTCTTTCAGAGCCGCCGTCATACTTCAAGGAGCGCCCGAGGGGTTTTGTCATTTTTTATTAACGGTAATTCGTGAGGTTATCTTTGCGAATAAGAGGAGGGGGGTCCTGAGCGCCGCCGCGGCCTCGGTGACCTCGGTCCCGGTGCCTTCGCCGGGAAGAAGGGCGATCTTGGGCATTGGGTCATTCTTCCAGGCGCACCCCTTCCAGCTCGAGCAGCCGCCGCTTCACCGCCACGCCCAGGGGGTGAAACCCCATCGGCGTGCCCTTTTGGGTCACCAGCCGGTGGCAGGGCAAAAGGACCTGTAAAGGGTTCTTAAGAAGGGCGGCCAGGAGCCGGGGGTAGGGCAGGCCGGCCTCCTTGGCGAGGCCGCCGTAGGTACGCGTCGCCCCTCGGGGGATCCGCAGGAGCGCGTCCCAGACCGGGCGTTCCCGGTAGGGGAAGGCGGGTAGCGAGAAGACCGCGCCTCCTTGCACCACCGTGGTAAGTTGCTCCCCCAACCAGGTTTCGAGGCCAGGGTCGGCGACGCTCCGGCCCGGGATTCGGTGGAAGCGGACGAGGGCCTCGAGGCGCCGGGTGGCCCGGTCCGGGTCCCAGTGCCAGCCGTAGGCGAGGACTTCCCGCCCGCTCAGGCGGAACCGCACCGCCACCTCGAACCCGAAGAGGTCCACGGCAAAATTCTATCCCCGCGCCCCGGGGCGCGGGGGCGGGGACCCGGCGGTAGCAGCCTCGAAGAAGAAGCCCCGCCCCCTGGGGCGCGGACGCGGGGCCCGCCGGCTACCTGATCGGGGTGCTAAACACGTAGTCCTGGGTCTTGGCCTGGCTATGGCAGGCGATACAGCCCGCTACCTTGCCCTCGGCCAGAACCTTGCCGTCGGGGGCGTACTTGGCCCAGAACCAGTCGCCGTTCTCGGGGTCGTAACCCTTGACCTTCTTCATAACCGTGATGGCGCCCAGCTTCTTACCGTCAGGGGCGTAGTTTTCTTTAACAATGACGGCGCCCTCGGGGTAGCCGCCGGCCTTGGCCTGGATTGCGTCGTAGGCGATGTTGTTGACGAAGGTGCGCAGCACCGCGCCGTGGGGCTCGGTCCCCTGGTAGAAGCCAGGGGGCTTGCCGGGGATGTAGTGCCAGTTGGTTACGTAATGGCTCTGGCTGAGGGTGCGCCAGAGCTGCCCTGCTCCTCCAGCAGACATAACCAGCGTGGCGGCTAGCAACAGCGAAACGAATATACCTTTTTTCATCATTCCTCCCAAACTGAGTTTGCGGCGTGTCACGACTCGGATGTGTAGGCTGGAATACATAGAAGCGCCGGGAGTGAGAAAAAGGAGCCGCCTTAGTTTTGGCGGCTCCTCATGGCGTTAGGGGACGGATTGGTCAGCGGTACCCGCCCGGCCTGCCCGGGCGCGGGAGTTTCTCGTCCATCCGGCGCACCGCTGCGGCGCTTTCCAGCAGCTCGGCTAGCGGGTCCCAACGCCCGCTCAAGAGCGCTTCACGGGCGGCTTCGGGTATTTTGAGCGGCGCTACCCGCTCGCCAAAACGCACCTCGCCGGCTTCCAGGTCGATCTCGACTTCGCCGTCAGCGTTGGCCCTGACCCACTCGGCCAGTACCCCCAGGTCTTCGGGGTCTAGGGTCACGCAGGCCAGGCCCAGCTGGGTGGCGTTGCCGAAGAAGATCTCGGCGAAGCTCTCGCCTATGATCGCCTTGAAGCCCGCCCGCTTGATCGCCTGGGGGGCGTGCTCGCGGCTGGAGCCGGAGCCGAATCCCGCTCCTACTACCATTACGCTCGCCCCCCGGTGCTCAGGGCGGTTGAGCGGGTGGTCTTTGGGCTTGCCCCTCGCGTCGTAGCGTTCGTCGTAGAAGAGCGCTTCGCCCAGGCCGTCGAAGGTGACCGCCTTGAGGTAGCGGGCCGGAACGATGCGATCGGTGTCTATCTCGTCGCCGGGGATGACCACCGCCCGACCCCGTATTTTCTTGATAGTCTCCATTAGGCCTTCACCCCCAAAACCTGCCGTACGTCCACGACCTCGCCAGCCAGGGCGGCGGCTGTCACCATTGCCGGGCTGGCTAGCATGGTGCGGCCCCGGGGTGAGCCCTGACGCCCCTTGAAGTTGCGGTTCGAGCTGCTGATCGAGATCTCGTCGCCCACCAGCTTGTCGGGGTTCATCGCCAGGCACATGCTGCAACCGGCGTAGCGCCATTCGAAGCCGGCGTCGCGGAAGATCCGGTCGAGCCCCTCGGCTTCGGCCTGGCGGGCCACCTGCTCGCTGCCGGGCACCACGATGGCCCGCACCCCCGGCGCTACCCGGCCGCCCATGGAGCGCACCACCCGCGCCGCCTGGCGCAGGTCGGAGAGGCGGCCGTTGGTGCAGCTGCCCACGAAGGCCACGTCGATCCGCTGGCCCAGGATGGGCTTACCGGGCTCGAGCTTCATGTATTCCAGCGCCTCGCGCACCAGCTCTTTCTCTTCCTCGGGCACCTTTTCAGGGTCGGGCACCGCTTCCTCTACCGTGATCGCCTGCCCCGGGTTGATGCCCCAGGTAACGTAGGGGGCGATCTCTGAACCGTTGATTTCCACCACGTCGTCGTACCCGGCGTCAGGGTCGGAAGCCAGGCCGCGCCAACGAGTCAGCGCCGCTTCCCACTCGTCTTCCGCCGGCGCGTAGGGCCGGCCCTTCAGGAAGGCGAAGGTCGTTTCGTCGGGGTTGACGTAGCCCACGCGCGCGCCGCCTTCGATGGACATGTTACATACGGTCATGCGTTCCTCCATGCTCATTTTCTCGATCACCGGCCCGCCGTACTCGTAGGCGTAGCCCTGGCCTCCCTTCACCCCCAGGGTGCGGATGACGTGGAGGATCACGTCTTTGGCTGTTACTCCTGGCTGCAGTTCGCCCTTGACGTTGATGCGCCGCACCTTGAGCCGGGGCATGGCCACGGTCTGGGTGGCCAGTACGTCGCGCACCTGGGTGGTGCCGATGCCGAAGGCGACCGCGCCAAAGGCGCCGTGGGTAGAGGTGTGACTGTCGCCGCAGACGATCGTGAACCCGGGCTGGGTGAGCCCCTCTTCTGGTCCCACCACGTGGACGATGCCCTGTTTGCCGCTGCCTATGTCAAATAGCTCTATGCCGAAATCGCGGGTGTTCTTGCGCAACTCCTCGATCATCGTCTGGGCCAGGGGGTCGGCGAAGGGTTCCTGGCGCGAGTCGGTGGGGACGATGTGGTCGACGGTAGCGAAGGTGCGCTTTGGCATGGCCACCCCCAGCCCCAGCTCGCGCAGCATCCCAAAAGCCTGCGGACTGGTGACCTCGTGGATTAGGTGCAGGTCTATGAAAAGCTGGCTCTGTCCGCTTTCAAGTTTGCGCACCTCGTGTGTTTCCCATACTTTTTGATAGAGCGTTTTTCCGGACACACTACCTCCTTTACGACTACTAAAAAACCGCCCTGGCGGGGGCGGAGAGCAGCTGCAAGCGCAAAACCCTACCCCCGGAGCGGTGGAATTAGGGCTAGCGCAGCGGTCAACTTCATGCCGCGCATGATAAGCGCCGAACAGCCCCTGTGTCAAGAAAATCGCTCGAGCGCAGCAGGTAGCCGGCTAATCAGACAGCGAATACGTCACATATGTGAATATACTTGACGAATGTGATATTACTAGTTATCATGCTCCTGAAAAGCGCTAACGGCAGCTAATAACTTGCATCTTGTTCTTCTCAACGCCATCAAGACACTTTGTAGAAAGGGGAAAGTATGAAGCGGAAAGCATTAGTGTTTACCGTCTTGGTTTTCGCCGGAGCAATGCTGGGGGCGGCCCTGGCGGCGGGAGAACTGCCCGCCTACCCGGTCAAGGGGCAGGTGGTCAACGAGTTGCACCTATTCGATAACCCCGAGGCGGTTATCTTCAGTCTCGACGGGCGTTACCTCTTCGTCGCCAATACCGCCGTGCACGGCAACGCCAAAAAGCCCTTCGGGTTCACCGAAGGCGCCGGGTCCATTAGCAAGCTCGAAGTGGGTCCGCGCGGCGACGCCCGCATTGTAGACCTGCACTTCATAGACCACCTGACCGCCCCCCTGGGAATGGCGGTGCTGCCGGTCGATACCGGGCTGTTCACCCGTGGTACCATCTTTGCGCCGGTTGGCTCGGCCCCTCTTTCCGACGCTCAAGGCAACCCCATTACCGACCGCAAGCGCCTGAAAACCAAGATTATCGCCTTCAACCCCGATAGCGGCGAGATCGAGGGCGAGATAAACCTTTCCTGGGGCTCGTACTTCGCTCGCAAAAGCGGCGGGCCGGTGGTTCTCTGTAACGCTCTGGCTTTTGATGATGAGGGCAACCTCTACTTCACCGACACCGGTTTTGGCGCCGACCAGTTTGACCCGCCCATCCCTTACAACGGCGGCACCTGGAAAGTGCCGGTGAGCGCGATTGACGATCTGGCGCTGGGTAAAAATCCCGAGCAAGAACCGCAGTTCGTCCCCAATCCCGGCTGGCCCGACGGTGTTGAGGTGTCCCCTCTGACCGGCAACGTCTGGGTCAATACCGTCGGCGGCAGCAGCCTCGACCCCAGCAACGGCGGCATCTGGGAGCTGACGGCCGCCGATTTTGCCGCCGGCAAGCCGGTGGCGCCGCGCTTCCGCGACCTGGGCAAGCTAGACGGCCTCGACTTTTCCGCCAGGGGAACACAGTTTGAAACCGAGATTAAATTCTCGCCTAACTTCGTGATAGTGGTGCCGCCCAAGGGCAAACCCATGGAGCTGAAGCTGGACCCGCCCGTCGAGCTGAGCGGTCCCGCCGACGTGGTGGTAAAGGGCTTGGAAGACGGCAGCTTGCTGCTGGTGGTGCCCGAGCTGACCGCTCTCGACCCCACCCCCTGGAACGACGACGTTACCATCATTCATCTGCCGGCGGGTTTCGAATCAGCGGGCAGGTAGGCAGAAGCGCTCTAACGGCCCCGTTCGCGGGGCCGTTTTGCCGTCAATATGCCGGAGGCGGTTCGCGCTATAGCGCAAAGGGCTACATGGCGCGCGCAGCGCAGTCTTGGCGCCTGAGTTTTCCTGGCGGCGCGAGGAACCCTAATCGAACCGCTCCCTCATCTAGGGGCCGGAGTGAGGAGGTTGACCGCTTCCTAAGTATTATTCAGACGCTCGCCTTTGCGCGGGGCGGCTGGCCTCCGGCCTGATCCTGTTTATGGCGCTTGCGAGCGGAATTCCCGCCTGGCTGGGGGGCTGACAATGGCGGCGACGTTGAACGCCGCCTGCGACGGCGAACAGCGTCTCGGGGCGGACTTATTGCTTTAGCGTCGTGGCGGGCGCAGTTTGCAGTCTGTTTTTACCCCATACGTACGAGAGTTTAATAGCAAAATTATCCTTATAAAGATCTTCGGCTAGTGCTGAGGCGGTTCCTCAAGTTGCGTCGTTCGCTAGAGAGCTATTGACAGCGCGCCCGCAGGCGCATAAAATCGCCGCAAGATGCGTTTCGTTTCCGCTCTTATCATTAGCCGCCCCGCACTCGGCCTAGTACTAGGTTCGGGTGGGGGTTGCTTGACGGAATAGCGCATTCTGAAAGGCAAACCTCACCCGCCCCCAAGGGCGGGTTTTGATTTGCCGAAAGGGGAGTTGTATGAACGGTGCAGAAACGATACTGGAAGCGCTCGAGCGCGAAGGGGTAAAGCATATCTTTGGCGTCCCCGGCGGGGCCAACATGCCCATTTATGACGCCATGTATTCGCGACCCGGCATCAAGCATTTTCTAATGCGTCACGAGCAGGGGGCAGGGCACGCAGCCGAGGGATACGCAATCAGCTCGGGGCGCACCGGGGTAGCCTTCGCCACCAGCGGGCCGGGAGCGCTCAACATGGTCACCTCTTTGGCGGACGCCATGATGGATTCGGTGCCCCTGGTAGCCATAACCGGCCAGGTCCCGCGCTCGGCGGTGGGTACGGACGCCTTCCAAGAATCGGACGTAACGGGCGTAACCATGCCCGTTACCAAGCACAACTATTTGCTGCAGGACGTCGAGGACATTCCACGAATTATAAAAGAGGCCTTTATCATAGCCGCCAACGGCCGCCCCGGGCCGGTGCTGATTGACGTGCCAAAAGACGTACAGTTAGACGAGTTCAGCGGCAGCTTTGACGTTGAGCCGCGTATTCCGGGCTTCAAGCCGACCACCAAGGGCCACCCCCGGCAGATCCAGAAAGCCTTGGACGCTTTGACAGGAGCCCGCAAACCGGTGCTGCTAGTCGGCGGCGGCGCTCAAGACGCCAGCGAAGCGTTGCGCCGTTTCGCGGAAAAGACGGGTATGCCCGTTATTACGACCCTCAAGGGAATGGGGGTGCTGCCCGGGACGCACCCGCAGGTCATCGGTATGCCTGGGATGCACGGCACGGTGACCGCCAACCTGGCTATTCAGCAGGCGGATCTGATAATGGCGGTCGGGATGCGCTTCGACGACCGCATTACCGGCAACCTGCAGAAGTTCGCCCCCAACGTCAAAACCATTATTCATGTCGATATCGATCCGGCGGAGATCGGCAAGGTAGTCGAAGCCAGCGTTCCCATTGTCGGCGACGCCGGCTGGGTCATGGCTCAGCTGGCGCGAGAGGCTCCGCAGCTGCAGCTCGAGGCGTGGTGGGAACAGATACGCGCTTGGCAAAAAGAAAACCCGCTGCCAGAGCCGCGCGGCGATGAGCTGACTTCTATAGACGTCGTCAGAGCCTTCTGGCAGGCCACCCAAGGTCAGGCTTACGTGTCTACCGGTGTAGGCCAGCACCAGATGTTCGCGGCCATCTACTGGAAAACAATGCTGCCTCGCGGCTTCGTTACCTCGGGCGGTCTGGGCACGATGGGCTACGGCCTGCCGGCCTCAATCGGCGTTCAGGTGGCGCACCCGGATAAGACGGTCATAAACTTTGACGGCGACGGCTCCTTGCAGATGACCTTGCAGGAACTGGCTACCTTGGTCAAGTACAATCTGCCGGTTAAGGTGCTGGTTTTCAATAACGGCTATCTGGGCATGGTGCGACAGTGGCAGGACCTCTTTAACGACAAGCGCTACGCCGAAATACAGCTGTACGAGTCAAACCCCAACTTTGCGCTCCTGGCCGAAGCCTTTGGCATGCGGGGCGTCGTCATCGAGAAAAAGGAGCAGTTAAAAAAGGCGGTTGACGAAACTTTAGAGCACCCCGGTCCTGTTTTGGTAGACCTGCGCATACCCAAAGAAGAGGCCGTTTTTCCGATGATTCCCGCCGGCGGCAGCGCCGACGACATAATTACCCAACACCCTGAGGAGGCAGGCTCATGAGGCATCTTGTCAGTGTTTTGGTGGAGGACCACCCGCGCGTCTTGACGCGCATTACGGCGCTCTTTGCGCGCCGCGGTTTCAATATTGAGTCGTTGGCGGTAGGCAAAACGCACGTCAGTGGCCTTTCGCGCATCTCCATCGTCGTTTTGGGAGACGATCGCACCATAGAGCAGGTGGAGAAGCAGCTCAACAAGCTGGTGGAGGTGATAAAAGTCACCGACCACAGAGAACCGCACGTGGAGCGCGAGATGGCTTTGGTCAAGGTGCATACTGAAGGGGTGGAAGACCGCTTGCAGATAAAGGAAATCGTCGAGGCGTTCCGGGCGCGCGCCGTTGACGTGGCTCGCAAGTCGGCTGTCTACGAGGTAACAGGTTCGCCCGGGAAGATAGAAGGATTTATCGAGGGGCTCGAGCCCTACGGAGTGCTTGAGGTCATGCGCAGCGGAGCCATAGCCATGAGCCGGGGCGAGAGCGTCCTCAAACCCAGGATGAAAAAGGAGGCGGTATGAAAGCGTATTACGATCACGATGCAGACCTAGGCTTTATCAAAGATAAGAAAGTGGCAATCTTGGGGTACGGTTCCCAGGGGCACGCTCACGCGCTCAATTTGCACGAGTCGGGGGTCAGCGTAGTCGTGGGCTTGCGCCAGGGCTCGCGCCGCTGGGCTCAGGCCGTAGAGGCGGGTTTGCAGGTCGCCAGCGTGCCCGAGGCGGTAGCTGCCGCCGAGGTGGTGATGATCCTCTTGCCCGATGAGGTCCAGTCGAAGGTTTACTACGCCGAGATAGAGCCCCACCTCAAAGAGGGCGCGGCGTTGGTCTTCGCGCACGGTTTCAACATCCACTTTGGACAGATCAAGCCCCGCCCCGACCTGGACGTCTGGATGGTCGCGCCCAAGGGGCCTGGCCACCTGGTGCGCAGCGAGTACCAGGCCGGCCGGGGAGTGCCGGCGTTGGTGGCCGTCTATCAGGACGCCAGCGGTTCGGCGCTGCCGACCGCGCTTGCTTACGCCAAGGGCATCGGCGCCACCCGCGCCGGCGTCATTCCCACCACTTTCGCCGAGGAGACCGAAACCGATCTCTTTGGCGAGCAAGCCGTTTTGTGCGGCGGGCTGACCAAGCTGATAGCCTCTGGTTTCGAGACTTTGACAGAAGCCGGCTACCAGCCGGAAATCGCCTACTTCGAGACGCTGCACGAGGTCAAGCTGATCGTCGACTTGATTTACGAATCGGGCATGGCCGGCATGCGCTACTCCATATCCAACACCGCCGAATACGGCGACTACACCCGCGGCCCCCAGGTAATCGGCCCGGAGGTAAAAGAGCGTATGAAGGAGGTGCTGCGACAGATTCAAGACGGCGAATTCGCCCGCGAGTGGGTGCTGGAAAATGAAGCCGGCCAACCCGTTTTAGAAGCCAAGAGGCGCAAGTGGGCGCAGCATCCGCTGGAGCAGATCGGCCCCAAACTGCGGGCGATGATGCCCTTCCTCAAGGCGCACATCAGCGCGGAGGAGGTTGGTGATGCGACGGATTAAGGTATTTGACACTACGCTGCGCGACGGCGAACAATCACCCGGCGTAGCGCTTTCTCCCGATGAAAAGCTGGCCATCGCCCAGCAACTGGCGCGTCTTGGCGTCGACGTTATCGAGGCCGGTTTTCCCATCGCCAGCCCCGGCGACTTTGCGGCGGTGCGCCGCATAGCCGCGGAGGTAAAAGGGCCTACCATAGCCGCCCTGGCGCGGGCTATGAAGGCCGATATCGAGCGGGCGGCTGAGTCCATCGAGCCGGCGGCGAAGCGCAGAATCCACACCTTTATCGCCACCAGCCCGGTTCACATGGAAAAGAAGTTGCAGATGAGCCCCGACGAGGTGGTGGAGAAGGCCGTCTGGGCCGTGGGTTTGGCGCGGCAGTATACCGATGACGTGGAGTTTTCCGCCGAGGACGCCGGTCGCAGCGACCCGGACTTTCTGGTGCGGATATTCACAGAAGCCATCAAAGCCGGGGCGACGACCATCAACATTCCCGACACGGTCGGCTATCAAGTGCCCTGGAAGTTCGGCGAGCTCGTATCTTACATTATCCAGAACACGCCGGGGGCCGAGGGGGTTGACTGGTCGGTTCACACCCATGACGACCTTGGCATGGCCGTGGTCAACAGCCTGGCGGCCATCCGCGCCGGCGCCACCCAGGTTGAGTGCACAATCAACGGCATTGGCGAGCGCGCGGGCAACGCCAGCCTGGAAGAGGTGGTCATGGCGCTCTATACCCGTCGCGACTTTTTTGAAGCCGAGACGGCCGTCAACACCCGCGAACTGTACCGCAGCAGCCAGCTGGTGAGCCGTTTGACCGGCATGGTCGTGCCGCCCAACAAGGCGATAGTCGGTCGTAACGCCTTTGCCCACGAGTCGGGAATCCACCAAGACGGTGTTTACAAGGCCCGCGAGACCTACGAGATAATGAACGCCGAGCTGGTAGGCCGCGAGGCGGCGGTAATGGTGCTGGGCAAACACTCGGGCCGCCACGCTTTCAAAAAGGCGCTGGCGGAGCTAGGTTACGAGGTGGCCGACGAAGAACTGAAGCCCCTCTTCGCGCGTTTCAAGGAGATAGCCGATCGCAAGAGGCAGGTCACGACTCAAGACTTGATAGCGCTGGTGGAAGACGAGCAGACGCGCGCTCCCGAACTCTTCAAACTCCTCGACATGCAGGTACACTCCGGTTTGGCGCTGACGCCGGTAGCCACGGTCAAGATCAAGACACCCGACGGCGAGGTGACGGAGGCGGCCACCGGCGACGGTCCGGTAGACGCCGTTTACAAAGCCGTCAGCCGCGCCGTGGGGCTCAGCCCCAAGCTCGAGCGCTATCGCATTGAAGCGACCACCGGCGGTACGGAGGCGTTGGGCGAGGTAATGGTGCGCCTGCGCCAGGGCAGCGTGGTAGTCACCGGGCGCGGCATTGCGCCTGACGTGGTGGAGTCTTCCGCCAGGGCCTACCTAGACGCACTCAACAAACTGGTGGCGGGGGTGGGCAGCCGCGACTCCATATCTTCGCCTTAGCAAGCAGGCGACCGCCGTCCGCGAAAAACGCGGCCCAGGGCCCCTTTCGCGGACGGCGCAGGTTTTGACAAAAAGGGGCTGAATCTTGAACCGGGAAAACAACCCTCTACGCGATCAAAGGATAGAGATCCTCGACACCACCTTGCGCGACGGCGCCCAGGCCGAAGACATTAGCTTTTCTGTTCACGACAAGATAACGGCTGCGCTGCTGCTGGCTGATTTTGGCGTCGATATCATAGAGGGAGGCTGGCCGGGTTCTAACCCGCGCGACGCCGACTTTTTTGAAGCCATGAAGGGTAGAGATCTGCCGCATGGCGCGCAGTTAGCGGCCTTCGGCGCCACCCGCCGCCGGGACAAGGCCCCAGAAGACGATCCCTCGCTGGCTGCGCTGCTGGCGGCGCAGACGCCGCTGGTAACGCTCTTCGGGAAGTCGTGGACGCTGCACGTCAGCGACGCCCTGGGCGTAGAACCAGAGGAGAACCTGAGCATGATATCCGACTCGGTGGCTTATATGGCGGCCTCCGGGCGGCGCGTCATCTACGACGCAGAGCACTTTTACGACGGCTTTTTCGAAGACGGGGAGTACGCTCTAGCGACCTTGCAGGCCGCCTTTGACGCCGGAGCGGATACCTTGGTGCTGGCGGACACCAACGGCGGCCGCCTGCCCGAGGAGGTAGAGGCGGCTACCAGGGTGGTGCTGGATCGCTTGCCGCGGGCTCGGGTGGGCATACACACCCACAACGACTCGGGACTGGCGATAGCCAATAGCTTGGCCGCCCTGCGCAGCGGAGCGCGACACCTGCAGGGGACTTTCAACGGATACGGCGAACGCTCGGGTAACGCCAACCTGGCCAGCCTGATGGCCATTCTCTCTTTGAAGTACGGCGCGCGCTTATCAGCCGAGGATAATCTGTCGCGTTTACAAGAGGTATCTCACGCCTTGGATGAGCTGGCCAACCAGACTCCCGACAAGCGGGCGCCCTTCGTTGGCGACGCCGCCTTCGCCCACAAGGGCGGAGTTCACGTATCGGCCGTGGTCAAAAACCCCCGCACTTACGAGCACGTAGAGCCGCAGCGCGTAGGTAACAGGCGGCGTTTCCTGGTTTCGGACCTTTCGGGGCGCTCAAATCTGCTGGCCAAACTTTCCGAAGCGGGCATAAGCATAGCCCGGGAAGAAGCCGGGCCTCTCCTGGACGAAGTGAAGACCCTGGAACGCGCCGGTTACGCTTTTGAGGGGGCGGACGCTTCTTTCTACTTGTTGGCGCGCCGCCTGCGGGGCGCTGAGGATCCCTTTACCGTAATTGCTTTCAATAACTGGACCAGCGGCGACGCGCACGGTCGCTGGCAGGCCGAGGCGACCATACAATTACAGGTGGATGGACGTGTTATCCACACCGCGTCCCTGGGAGAAGGACCGGTGGGGGCGCTTGACAACGCTTTGAGGAAGGCGCTCGTAAACTTCTTCCCGCAGATAGGCGACGTGACCCTTGCCGACTACAAAGTGCGTGTTTTGGAGGGCTCTAGCTCGGGAACCGCCAGCGTAGTGAGGGTTTTGGTGGAGATGGAACACCCGCGGGCGGGGCAGTGGAACACCGTCGGCGCCAGCGCCAACGTCTTAGAGGCTTCTTTGAAGGCGTTGAGCGACGGGTACGGCTACTTCTTGACGGCGCTCTCCTAGCGGAGGTATCCGCTGGGGCGTTCGGGATATCTTTGCGCCAGGTAGTAATACAGTTCGGCCCAGGATGCGAAGACCAGAGTTTTACCGCCAGGGAGGTCCAGTTCTATCGCCAACCGCTCGCCTTCTTTGCAGCTGATTTTTAGCGATAGCCTCTTGCTGGTGATATTTCCGTCACCTGACATCCTAGGGACAGGCTAGCAGAGAGGCGTCACAAAGCCGTCACAAATCGTTGATTATGCGGTGAATAAAGGTTCCTGCAAAACTCTTTTTGTCTTTTCGGGTTAGCCCGGCAGCTATCCCATCTAGCAGCGCGCGAGCGTGCGCGCTGGCGTCGCGGTCGCCGTACAGCCGGCCATAGATAGCGTAGACAAGGGGTTCATCAGGCACGCCTACCCGCCATGCGGCGGCGGCGCGTAGCGCTTCTTTGCTGTATCTGCGGGCGCGCTGCCGCAGGCCTGAATGCATGGCCGCCAGAGCCGCCAGCGCCAGACTTCGCGCCAGGTGGCCTTCCTCGCCGCGGGAGCGCCAGTGGGCGGCGGCTTTTATCAGCCAATCGAGTGATTCTTCCAGGTTTCCTTTCAAGAAGCAGACGTAACCAAGCGTGTATAAAGTGTGGCCAATCTTGGCTTGGTCTCCTATCTCTTGCTGGGCTTTTAGCGCCTTATGGAGGTCGCTTTTCGCCCTTTGCCATTGGCGCATTTCCGCGAGGGGGAGTGCGCGTTCGGAACGGGCCAGCGCCAGGTCTTTTTTGCTGTCAAACCTTGCCGCCAGTTTTACGAACTCGTCAAAAGTTTCTAGGGCTGCGTCGTTGTGCCCCAGCTTGTATAGGGAAAGACCCAGGAGCTCGAGCGCGTCCAGCTGCCCGCCCAGGTCTCCCAGGCGTCGGGCGTCCTTCAGCAGCCGGATGGCGCCGCGCCGCGCCGCCGAGTACTCCGCCCGCAGCCACATACCCGTGGTCTTGTCGGCGCGAATACGCATCGCCAAAATGAGGTCGGCAGCTTTACGCGCCAGCCTTTCGGCTTCGTTTTGCAGGCGGTCCCCCTCGTCTTTTTTGCCAAGGCGGAAGTTGAGCGCGGCTAGGTTGCGCAGGGCGCGCGCGCCGCCCTTCAAGTCTCCGGCCCTTTGGTAGGCGCGCAGCGCTTGCTCAAGCTCTTTGAGCTGGGCGTCCGGATCGCCGTAACGATAGTGGATCCAGGCGAGCAAGAAGTGAGCACCAGCTTCCTGAGCGTGATTTTCCTCGGCGATGGCCAGCTCAAGACCTAGCTGGCTCAGGTAGCGGGCCTCGCTAAAGTCGCCTCTTTGCAAGCAGAGCTCCGCCTGCAGGAGACGGGGTTGCGCCAGGCCGCGTTCGGCTAGCTCCGCCAGGCGTTTTTGCGTCTCGTTTTGGATTTGTCCCAGTCTTACCTTAATCTCCAGAAACTCCATCTCAGCCGAGAGCGCTTCGTCATCGTTAAGGTACTCCATAAGATCGAGCGCCTTTTCGTAGAGAGGTAACGCCGCCAGCGGCGAAGAGCGCACGGCGCGGGCCGCCTCTAGAAAGACTTTGGCGGCCTTGGCTCGTTCGCCGGCTTGCAGCCAGTGGTAGGCGCTGGCGGCTAGGTTGCCATTCTTGGCCAGGGCCCTGGCCCAAGCGCGATGATAGGTGTTGCGCATGGTTGGATTGGGCATTTCCAGCAGCAGGCGGCGTAGGTGTTCGTGCGCCGGCGAAAAACCGCCACTGCCGCTTTGCAACAGCTGCTGTTCTGTGAGCATCTCCAGGTGGGCGGTAGCTTCCATTTCGCTGACGCCCAGGACTTCCGCCAGCAATTCTGACTGTACCGGCTCGCCGGCTAGAGCGAGTAGCAACAGGCTGCGACGCAGCTGGTTCCCCAGGGCGCCCACGCGGGCCCGCAGAACCTCAAGAACGCTGCCTGGCACCGGTAGCTCCCGATAGTCCTTGGTGGTACGGTCGTAGGGCGTGGACCAGCCCTCTTTGCTAAGGCGCAACTCGCCGCGAGCAAAAAGGTGCCGCAGCGTTTCGATCACGAAATAAGGGTTGCCGCCGGTTGCTTGCCGCAGCCTCTTAGCGAAAAACCTGGCTCCGTAGCGCTGATGCGCCATCTTTTTTATGAGGAGGTGAATGTCATCTTCGCTAAGAGGCGCCAGCTCTACCTCGCGAACCTCGGCGCCGGCGCGCATTCGCGTTAGCCACTCACCAATCTTGGGACGCAAAACGGGAGTGCGCACCGTAATGATGAGACGTAGCCCACAGTCGCGCGCCAGTAGGATTACCTTGGAAAGCACTTCCAAGCTGGGGTCGTCACTCCATTGCAGGTCTTCCCAGACAAGGACGCCGGGACTGAGTGCTATAAGAGTTCTAGAGACTCCTTCCAGGAAGCGCGCCTGTTCGGCGACGCTGCGAATGGGCCTGGGAGAGCTTGCCGTGCGATGCGGCAACAACCTGCCGACTTCGTGCAGCCAGACCGTGTCTAGGTCCAGCGTCTTGGGGTCGCGGTCGGCGAGCGCGGTATCTAATGTGCGAGCCACCCCAGAGAAAGGCAGAGCCGTTGCCGACGATGAATGATCGACCACCAAAGCGCCGCCGAGTCTGCTGGCGGCTTCGCGCGCCAGACGCGACTTGCCGCTTCCCGCCTCACCGTAGATAATGACGGGTTTCCTGCTGAGATTGACTGCTGCTATCGCGCTATCGCGTCCCACCAGCGGCGGGTTGCTGAGGATTTGCGGCAGAGGGGCATAGATTATAGGAGCGCTGAGCGCCTTCTCCCTAAGGTTCTCATGCAGCTCGGTCGTCTCTTTTTCGGGTTCCAATCCGGTCTCGTCCAATAACCTGGCACGGTAGTCCTGGTAGGCCCGATCGGCGTCTTCCCAGCGGTTTGCGGCGGCCAAAAGGCGCATGATCTGCCTGATACCCTTTTCGTTGAGACTATCGAGCTTTAAAACCTCCTGCCAGTCGGCGATGGCGGCGTCGAGGTCGCCTTCGCCCTCTCGGAGCGACGCTCTGCGGCCAAGAGTATGGATCAAGCGGTTTCGCCAGGTCTCGCGCTCGAGCGTCAACCAGTCGTTAAAAACCTCGGCCCTGTTCAGCGAGAGGCCCTCCATGAACTCTCCCCGGTAAAGCGCAATGGCTCGGTCCAGGTCCCCGCGCGTAGACGAGAGGATAAAGTCAGAAGCGTCGCTGCCCACGTTTTTTAGCTGGAGTGAGGCGCGTTCAGACTCTATAAATGGTCCCAGCGGGCTGTGGTGCAGGCGGTAGATTTCCTGCCGCAGGCGGTGACGAGCCGTTTTTTCCGGAGCGTCCCAAAGGAAGGTTATCAGGGTCTCACGCGGCACTGCCTTATTTTTGTAGGCCAGGAAAGCGGCGATCACGAAAGCGCGCGCGGTGGGTGGGCGCCAAAGTTCACCCGCACACTTTGCCCGCGGTGGTCCCAGCAAATATATACGGCACGATTTAGCCACGTTATACGTATTTTATGCGTTAACAACCGGTATTGCGAGCGCGCCGTTCCCGCTCTACCATCACCGCGAACTTGAGCAGGCGCGCCGCACGGGGCCAGCGTTTGCGGTCCAGGGCTATCCGCAAGAGCCATTCGATATTGAGTTTTTGCGCCCAGGACGGCACACGCTTTACTCTCCCCGCCAGTACGTCCAGCGTTCCGCCGACGCCTATGAGCAGCGAAGCAGCCAGCTCGTTTTTATAGCGGTGCAGAAATACCTCTTGCTTTTCTCCCATTCCCGCCAGTACGACGTTGGCGCCGCTGCGGCTTATTTTTTCAACAACAGGCTGCGCCTCTTCGAAATATCCGTGCTGGCTGCCGGCCACGACTACGCCGTACTCAGCGGCGGCGTTGGCGGCGGCCTCTTCCGCCACGCCAGGCCTGCCCCCGAGGAAAAATACCCGCAAGTCGCTTCCTGCTTCGTCAAAGAGTTTGAGGGTGAGGTCAACACCGCTGACGCGACCAGGAAGCGACAGGCGACACAAACGTTTTGCGGCCCACAAGATTCCTACACCGTCAGCGGTGACCAGTTCAGCCGCGGCGACGGCTCGAGCCAGGTTTTCGTCTCGCAAGGCGCGTACAACTATTTCGGGGTTGAGGGTAACAACCTGCCAAGGGCTTTTAGTATTTAGTTTTCCTATGGCCCAGCCAACCGCTTCGCTCATCGACAAAGGATCGAGAGGCAGGCCCAGTATGGATAAGCGCTCTCTCATGGTTCGCTGGTGAAGCGGTAGAGCGTCACGCCGTCTATTTTGCGGGTTTTGCTGAGTACGGGGAGGGTATCGCTGACGTTTACCAGGCTGGCGACGGCGAGATCGTCGGCGTATCCCAGCTCGTGCAAAAATCGCCCGGAGGCTGATTCCCACAGGCCGTCCAGTGGTTGGGCGAAGGCTCCTAGCAGCGCCGCGGCCAGCCGCGCCGCGTCGCTGAGCTCCAGGTTGTGATGCCGTCTTTGCAAGCTGCGCACGATAAAGCCGGCGGCGAGGGAGTCGTCCAGCGCCTCGACCCCCTTGAAACCAGCGCATACCAGGGCTATGGACTCTGGTTCTTCTTGCGCAGTGCGGCTGATCAAAGAGGAAACGTTATTGAATGCGGCCAGGTAAACGGTCCCCGCATAGCCAAGCTCGCGCAGCGCGCGCGGAAGGTTGTCGCTAGTATAAAAGACCTTCTTGCCCGCTACATCCAGCTTTTCCAGTTCGAGGGGAGAGGTGCCGTAGTGAAACCCCTGCGGGGGTATGCCCTCTTTTTCTCCTAGCAGCAGGTCGCCAGCGCGGGCCGTCGCTCTGGCGCTCTGAGCGTTGGGGCTCACCCAGACTTCTTTGGCGCCTAGCTGCAGGAGCATCGTTATCGAGGTCGTCGCCCTGAGAACGTCTATCAGCACCACTACGGATTCGCCGTAGGGGGGGCGGGGGAGAAGGTCAACGCGCAGACGCATGGCAATGTGATTGTAAACCAGCCGCGACTAGTCCCGCAGCAACAGCGCCGGTCCTTCCTCTAGGGGCGGCAGCTCGGCCAAGCTGGAAAGGCCGAATAGCTCCAAGAACCTCTGGGTAGTGCCGTACAGCCGCGGTTTGCCAACGGCTTCCTTCACGCCGACGACTTGCACCAGCCGCCTTTCCATCAGTCCCTCCAGGACGGCGTCGGAGTTTTTGCCGCGCATCGCTTCCACTTCCGGCCTGGTGATGGGCTGATGGTAGGCGACGATCGCCAAGACTTCCATAGCGGCAGGCGAGAGGCGCGGAGGCCGGGGGTGCAAAACCCTTTGCACGGTTTCAACGTAGCTGGGGTGGATTATCAGGCGCCAGCCGCCGCCTACCTCTTCCAGGGCGACTCCCTGTCCCCCCTCATCCAGAAGTTTTCGCAGGCTCTGCAGCTGTCTGAGCAGGCTATCTTCGCTCGCGCCCGTGCCCTTGGCGATTTCGGAGGCGCTTACGGCCCTGCCGGCGGCGAATAGTATCGCTAGCAATCGCGAGAACTCGGGGCTCATTTTTCCTCCAGGGCTGCTAAGATCTGCTGCCTTGTCAGCGCGCCCGGGCGCAGAACTTTTCTCTGGGGCAGTTCAAACACGGTCGAGGCGGGCTTGCCCCCCGCCTTCCCGGCCACTATCACATCCACCTGATCAGCGTACATCAAGGCCTGGCGGTAACTGCCAGCGGGCCGCTGCGAGGCGACGTTGAGGCTGGTGGCGGCGGCGTAGCCCCCCAGACCTCGCAACAAGCGTCGCAGATCTTCATCGTCGGGGAGGCGCACGCCCACCTTTTGCCGGTATACGACGCCTGCAGGCGCGCTCTCGGCCGCCGGCGCCACCAAAGTCAGAGGGCCGGGCCAGAAGGCTTTCTGCAGGATCAGGAAGTCGCGCCTGTCAAAGCTCGGGTCCAAGAGCTCATTTGCTACGCTCTCGTCCGCCACGAGGAGTTGAAAGGGTTTGTGCGCAGGGCGCTGTTTGATCTCGTATACCCGCTGCAGCGCCAGGGGGGAGTCGGCGCGCGCCAACAAGGCCCACGTCGTGTCGCTGGGCCAAGCGATGACGCCGCCGCCTTTGAGTATTTCCAGGATGTGTCTCAAGCTACTATCTTCCACCGCTCTCTAAGGTATACTATTTTACAAGATGCCCTTGTACCACTACCGAGCCAAAGATCGCCAGGGCCGCTCCGTAGCGGCTACGATCGAAGCAGAAGACATTCGCACCGCCGCCAGAATCTTGCGGGAGAAGGGTTATTTCATATCCGAGCTGAAAGAACCCGGAAAAGGGCTGCAGGCGGAAATAAGCATTCCCGCCCTGCAGCGCGGCCCCTCTCTGAAAGACGTAGCCATTTTCAGCCGTCAGCTGGCGACGATGCTTTCAGCCGGATTGCCGATCGTTCAGGCAATAGCCATCCTGGAAAGGCAGACCGAAAACCCCAAGTTCAAAAAGATACTCAAGGAGGTTCGCCTCGACGTCGAAGGCGGCTCCAGTTTCAGTGACGCCTTAGTCAAGCACGGCACCTTCAGTAAGCTCTACGTCAACCTGGTGCGCGCCGGCGAGACTTCCGGCACGCTCGACTCGGTACTGGACCGGCTGGCGACGTTCTTGGAAAAAGACTTGGAGCTAAGAGGTAAGATCAAGTCGGCGATGACGTACCCCGTCATCGTCCTCACCTTCGCCATGGCCATTACCTACTTCCTGATGGTGGGTATCGTGCCGATGTTCGCCGGCATCCTCACCGATTTAGGCTCCGAATTGCCATTGCTTACCCGAATACTCATCATCATAGCAAACTTCTTGCAACACGGCGTTCTCTACATCATCGCCATCACCGCGGCAGTCTACTTCGCTTATAGGTATTACTACCGTACGCCGCGCGGGCGCAGGGTGCTGGACGGTCTCAAACTTCGCATGCCGGTGTTCGGTAATCTCAACAAGAAGAGCGCTATAGCCCGCTTTAGCCGCACCTTCGGCCTGCTGATTTCCAGCGGCGTCAACGTAATAGAAGCCATGGACATTACTCGGGGCACCGCCGGCAACGCCATCGTCGAAGACATCCTGGAAGAGACCAAACAGGCCATCCAGGTTGGTGAGCCCATCCACTCGACGCTGCTGCGGTATCCCAGCGTATTCCCGCCGATGGTTTCTTCTATGATCGCTATCGGTGAAGAAACCGGCGCCATCGATACGATGTTGCAAAAGGTGGCCGATTTTTACGAGCGTGAAGTAGACGAGGCTGTCACCAGTCTGACGGCCGCCATCGAACCGGTGATGATAATGGTGCTGGGCGGCATCGTAGGCGCCATCGTAGCGGGTATGTTCTTACCGTTGTTCCAGATCATCGGTACGCTTTCCGCGGGGTAGGTACAGCTATTTGCGAAATTTAAGAAGCAGCGCGCGCCTGAGGGCGCGCGCTGCTTATTCCCGCAGAAGCTCCGGAGAGTTCGCCTATCCGTGGCTGAAACCCTGGCGCTGAGGAGAAAGCATACAACTCCTCAAGAGTGTATCGGCAATAGTCGCCAAGAGCGGGGCGAAACGACGACTTTAGACCTACGGAATGAAAGGTCTGAAGTAACCAAACGGCAAAGTGGGCGTGAACACGCCATATCGTCTCACCGCGGCGCGCTTCCTGCTTTGGAGATGAATTATCCCCCTAGATACCCGACGCTCCTCGACCGTCTGACGCAACTACTTGAATCGCGCCAGCGGCTGCTTGAGTGAAGCGCTTTTCCTCCCAAGCCGTCAGCTATTTTCAATTAAGGACCAGCGCAAGGCGATGCGGTAAGATAAGCGCGGAATGCTAGCTACCGACATCGCCGCCGCAGTCAACGCCAAGGAACTGGATCCGCAAGAGGTATTACAACGGTCTCTTGAGCGAATAGAACGTTTCAACGGGGAGATAAACGCCTTTTTACGCCTTAATCCCCGCGCCGCAGAAGAGGCGGCCAGGCTTAAAGAGCGCCTGGCGGCTGGAGAGGAGCTGCCGCTTGCAGGGGTGCCTGTGGCCGTCAAAGACAATATCAGCACGGCGGGTTTGCAGACTACATGCGCCTCCAGGATATTGCGCGAGTTCGTGCCGCCTTATGACGCTACCGTAGTACAAAAGCTGAGGCGCGCCGGCGCCGTGATTATCGGCAAGACTAATCTGGACGAGTTTGCCATGGGGTCTTCTACAGAGCACTCGGCTTTTGGGCCGACGCGCAACCCCTGGGACTATGAGCGCGCTCCCGGGGGCTCATCCGGCGGTTCGGCGGCGGCGGTATCCGCGGGAATGGTTCCGCTGGCCCTGGGGTCTGATACCGGCGGATCGGTCCGCCAGCCGGCGGCCTTTACCGGCACCTTGGGGCTCAAGCCCACGTACGGGCGGGTGTCGCGTTACGGCTTGGTGGCTTTTGCCTCGAGCCTTGATCAGATAGGGACCTTTGCGCTATCAACCGCCGACCTAGCCCTCTTTACTAGCCAAATAGTCGGCCACGACGATCGCGACGCCACCTCTATAAAGGAAGACGCCCCAGTTTTTAGGCCAGACCCCCGACGGGGACGCCGTATGACCGTTGGTGTAATTAAAGAAACTCTGCAGGAGGGAAACACCCCCGGCGTGCTAAGGGCCGTAGAGGCTTTCCGAGAAAAGTTGCGGCAGGAGGGCGTCAGCTTTGTCGAGGTGTCCTTACCTAGCCTGCAATACGCGCTGGCGGCTTATTACTTGGTGGCCACCGCCGAAGCCAGTAGCAATCTGGCCCGCTATGACGGCGCTCATTACGGCAGCCGCGTCACGGCTGAGGACGTCGTTTCGCTGATGAAGAGAACGCGCGAGAAAGGTTTCGGAGCCGAGGTAAAACGCCGTATCCTCATGGGCACCTTTTCTCTCTCCTCGGGGTATTACGACGCTTATTACGGGCGCGCCTTGAGGGTCAGGCGGATCATTGCCGACGAATTTGCGAGCGCTTTCCAAAAAGCGGATCTACTGCTTAGCCCCACTACTCCCACCCCGGCTTTCGCTCTAGGCGAGAAGCTCGACGACCCAATGGAGATGTATCTTTCGGACGTTGACACGGTGGCCGTCAACCTCGCCGGATTGCCGGCGCTATCGCTACCGGCCGGTTTCGAAGAAGGCCTGCCCTTGGGTGTGCAGTTAATAGCTCCGGCGTTGGCGGAAGAGCGGCTATTCGACGTATCGGCGCTGTTCGAGCTGGCCAGTGAGGGCGCCTTTTTGCAGAACGCTCCCTTGGAGTAAGCATTGATTCCACTTGAGTACAAACTGGCTCAACGGGCCGCGCGCGCTCTACGCACAGCGGGAGAGCCGCTGCCGGCGCGTGAGGTCATTTACCGTATCCTCTCGCTGTCCTCGATTGCGGACAGCCACCAGCGGATGCTGGAAAAGATGGCGGAGCCGGTCATAGACGGGCGATTTTTCCGGGACGAGGACAGGCTGGGACTTTGGGAGTGGCGCTATCCAATGGCGGCGGAGGGCCAGCCGCTGGTGGTCTTGGACTTAGAGACCACGGGTCTTTCTCCTCGCGACAACGAGATAATAGAGATAGCCCTGCTGCGAATTGATGGTGGAGAGCTTACGAGGTTTTCGACCATGGTAAACCCGGGCGGGCCGATTCCTCCATTCATCACCAGGCTGACCGGGATAAACGACGCCGACGTAGCCGCAGCTCCCGACGTCTACCAGGCGCTGGAAGAGGCTCTGCCTTACTTACAAGGGGCCACCTTAATCATCCAGAACGCTCCTTTCGACATGGGTTTCTTACGACCCCGCGCGCGGCGTCTAGGTGTTAAGATGCATAACGAAGTAGTTGATACCGTGCAGTGGGCCAGAAGGGCTCTGCCGATGTTGAAAAGGAAGGGCTTGGACCAGTTGATCAGGGTTTTCGACGTACCAATAAAAGCCAAAGAGCGCCACCGCGCCTTTGGCGACGTTGAGGCAACCTGGGCGGTAGCAAAAGAGCTTTATTACATTTTGACGGCTGGTGTGCAGATTAGGCCATCGGAGGTATAGATGCGGGCTAGATACGTGGTGACCAGTACTTGTTTACAATCGGGGACTATCAGTTTGACCCGCTCGCTGCGGGAGATGCTCAGCGGCAAAGAGAGCATTCGCTGCACTGACGAAGACGGCGAGAGTTTTGACTGCGGCGTCAACTGGGTGAGGGGGGTGCTCGAAGGGCTGAGCAGCTACTTTGGGAAGCGCCGCCTGCAGGTCAATGACGTGATCTGGATAACCAGGGAGGACGAGCAGATAATCCTCGAGGCGGCGGCAGCCCGCAAGGTCAGGCCGCGCAGCATGGAAAGGCCCGCGGCCGACGCGGCTGCGGCACAACAAGTTGAAACGCAGAAAGTGCGGGTGCCGGTTACCACTTCCCCTGGTGAAAGCTCCCCGCCGCCCGCTAAAAGAGTGCGGGTGACGCCGCGCAGCGACAGACGCCCCCCATCTAAGCCCTTGCACGTGCAACTCTTGGAGCAGCTGGAATTCAAGCACCATAAAGGTGAAAAGTACGACGTATTCCGGGCCTATCTGGGCCGGCGCGAGTACTCTCTGCAGCTGGGTCGCTGGAACGAGACTTCTACGGCCGACCTGGTGGCGCTTAAGAGAACTGGCAAAGCCGATTACGTGGCTCTTCTGGTGCCCGAAGACAACAGGAACGAGGCTCTGCAGGAACTAGGCCCGGTCAGGATAGCCGCCATTACCCCCGAGGCCCTTGGCCAGCTGGTATCTCTAAAAAAGCTCTTTCCAGTAGGCCCCGTGGAGTTTGAACGACTTTTGCGGAGAGGCCTTGTTGATAAAAATGCCGTTAGCAAGCTGGCGGAGGAGGTGCGCCGCTGGGTCGGGGAGCGCGCGGCCTTCTCGGCGGTATTGCTGGCGCTGGCGGAGTACAACCGCCAGCAGGTCTTCTTCCCCGAGGACGTTTTGGCGCACCTGGGGGAAGGCTCGTGGGATGGCGAACAGGTACACAACGTGCTGGAAGTTCTTAGCGGTCCGCCTTTTATGTTGCTAGAAAGGAGCGGCGCCGGCGAGTACCTCTTACGCGAACCAGTGGCCGACAACCTGGCCCACCTAGCGGAGTACGCTCTCTCGCTAAAGGGCCGCATAACGGCGGACTGAATAGCGTTACGCGGCTAACTAGGTGCGTGTTTCGCCATAGCATAGTATTCGTTCATATAGTCGCTTTTGCATCCCGCCGGCGCGCCTGCTTAAATAGCTAGTTCTTTGTCCACTAAGCGGTTGAGGCCTCCTCGCTCTAAGGCATTCACAATTTGAGCGGCCCCAATGTAATAGCCCGCGCAAGATTCGCCGCCACCAGCTTCCGTAATGAGAAGCTTAATTGTCAGCGCGCGGTCTGCCCCAGAGCCAGTTGAAGCTTTCGGCTGCGCGGAGACGCAGGTCGCGCAGGGCGCTTTTGTCGGGGCCGCTGCCGTGCAGCGCTACCCGCACCATCGCCTCGGGGTCGCCGGGTAGCTCCCAGTAGGGGGCGCCGCTCTCCTCGCAAAAGGCCTTCACCTTGGGGTCGTAGCTGCCGCCGGCGTAGGGGGTGCCGGCGGCGGCAGCCAGGATGAGACCGTGCAGGCGCAATGAGAGCACGTACCCGGCTTGAGCCAGCCAGTAGAGGATGCGCCTGGGGTCGCCGCTTAGCTCGCGGGTGAAGCCCCGAAAGTGATCCAGCGCCTCTTCATCGTGGTTTGGTTGCAGACCCAAGACGAGTACCTCGTAGCCGAGGGAGAGAAGCCTTTCGCCCGCTTCGCGAAGGCGTTGGTTGGCTTCGTGCGCCAGGTGGCCACGGGGGACGAGCACCACCAAGCGCTCTTCGCGGGTAACGCCGGGGGGTTCGAGCAGCAGGGCGGCGTCGGCACCCAGACGGGCGTTGATTTTCATCTGTTGCGCGAGCTCGAGGGAGGTTCTGTCGCGTACCGTTACCGAAGTTGCCCTCCTTAGGACGCTGGCGGTGCGGTGCATACCTCGCGCGCTGAGAGGTCCCAGCGACTGACCGAAGACCCAGTTCGGCTTTTTCAGCAGCTGCGCGACTCTTAGCAATGTGAGGTAGTAGGAGAGGCTGCGCGCGGAGGTGGCGTCTTGCAGCAGCCCGCCGCCTCCTGAGAGCAGGCCGTCGCTGCGGGACAGCGCCAGTAGGGTCTGCGGCGCGGAGCGGGGAGCAGTCCTTACCTGGTGCAGTTTTTCGCTGGCCGCGGGGTTGGCCGAAAGAACAAGCGGCTCGATTCCGCGCCGCCGTGCTTCTCGCACGATAGACATCAGGATCGCTTCGTCTCCGGCGTTGCCGAAGCCGTAGTAACCGCTTAGCGCGACCACCATTTACGGATCACCCAGATCGAACCTGCAAGCACCGCACCGCACAGCAGCCCGACGACCGCACCGTTGATAGTTCTCGCCAGCGAAACGAAGAGTGGCGTGTGGTAGTGGCTGAAGCTATTCAGGATAGAAGCGTCGGCGAGCGCGGCAAAGGCCAACAGGCCGACCCTTATCCAGTTGGGCCAGGGTTGCGTCAGCCCCACGACGGCGCTGGCGTGGCCGAAAATTTCTTTGAAGCGGGGCCTTACCATCCAGTCTTGCAGCAAGGCGCGCAAGTGCAGCTCCATTCCGGAAACGAAGTCGCTGTTGCCGCGGCGCAGCATGACCACCGCCAGCGCTATCAACGCCAAAAAAGCCAGGAGCGCTTCGCCGATGCGGATGCGGTGATCCCACAGAGCAAGCAACGTTTCCTTTAAGGATTTTTCTTGCGGCGCCTGCGCCAACATTACCAGCAGCGGCGGCAGGGCCAGGGTCAAAAAGACGCCTTTGAAGGGCCTGAGACCGCTGATGGTCGCGGTATTAGAGCCCAGTGCAGTCAGGAATACCGCACCCGTGAGGGCATAGGCCAGCGCCGCCAGCCAGGCCCTAAAGCCCCTTTTGTACTGCGCAAAGCCTAAAGAAGCAAAGACGATGGCGGCCAGCAGCGGTCCTGCACCGCTTATGCCTGAGTAGAGAAGCGCCCCCAGCAGCAGCGCGGCTGATATTGACGCGCCCAAGGGTTGGGGGTACGAAAGGGCGAGTAAAACCAAGCCGGCCAGTATACCCAGCCAGGCAGAGTACTTGTAGGGCGGCAGGCGCAGGTTGCGCGGAGACGGGTCCCCTAGAGCTATGCCGCTGGTTTTTAGTCCGCTAGTCAGCAAATGCAAGAAGCGTTCGCTTTTTTGCGGATCCGGCCAGAGGCGGAAATAAAGAATCTGCTGGCCGCGTTCGCGAGCGGCTAGCAGGTATTTTTGCGCCGCAGCATCCGGGGAGAGCTTGAGTTGCCACTCTTTTTGCAGGCTAAAAGTGCGCAGTACGGGCGTCACTGCCGCGACGTTCTTGACGCCGTCTTGTTTGGCCCCTTCGATGACGCCCACTGGAGCGCGCAGCAACCGTGGCAGGTCGCTAAGATGGTCGGGAAAGCCCAGAACCTCATTGCCGGCGAAGACGTAAGCCTGTACGGGTTCGGGCAGTGGAGGCGGCCATCTGCGCAGCAGGCTGTTGCGGGGTCGGTAGACGATAAAGTTTCCTTTACGGTAGCGCTCCAGGATAAAGTTAGCATCGGCGCCGATAGGTTCGCTCGAGACGTCTTTGGGAAAACCTATCCAGACCCTGCCAAACCAGGCCACCCGCTGCTGCGGCAGCGTTAGAGCGCGGCTTATTTTTTCCAGGTCGCTTTGCGAGGTGGGGGAGAGGTAGTACCAGCCCGCCTGGAAACCGGCGGATGGCTGGAACAAGCGCAGGGTGTTGCCGTCGCTGTAGACGGCCTTTCCGCGGGCCACCCAGTCTTCGACGCGCATTTCGTAGACGCCCAGGCCGCGGGCTCCCAGGTCGCGGTAGTGATCCAGCAACTCGTCCAGGTCAACGCCGCGAATGGCGGCTTCGTCGCGAGCGCTCATTTCGTCTAGGGTGAGTACGACCGGGCCCGGGTGCTCTGCTGTAACTCGGGTGCGCAGGGCGTACAAGGAAGGCAGCAGCGCCAGGACTATAGCGGCGATTAGGACCCTTTTCACTGCGTCCCCAGAATTCCGTGAATGCGGCTGGTGAGCATGTCAAGCGCCGGGTCGTTGTGGCCGCCGTGGGGAATTATCACGTCGGCGTAGCGCTTGCTCGGTTCTACGAAAGCGATGTGCATAGGCCTGACGAAGTTGAGGTATTGCTCCGTTACCGACTCGGGGCTGCGGCCGCGTTCGTGAGTATCGCGCCGCAGACGGCGGATAAAGCGGACGTCGGGGTCGGCGTCTACGAATACCTTGAGGTGCTGGCGCTGGCGCAGATCAGGGTCGTAGAGGGCGAATAGGCCCTCCAAAACGATTACCGGCGCAGGTTTGACGGTCTTGCTTTCGCGCGAGCGGGTGTGCTCTACGAAAGAATACAGCGGGCTTTCCACCGCTTCGCCGGCTATCAATCTGTCGAGGTGGTCTAGCAGCAGCGGAGTATCGAAGGCGTCGGGATGGTCGTAGTTTATCCTCGTCCTTTCCTCAAAAGACATGTGGTCCTGGTTCTTGTAGTAATTGTCCATCTGCAGCAAGGCCACGCGCTCCGCGCCGACTACCTCGATGACGCGCCTGGTGACGGTTGTTTTGCCGCTGCCTGTTCCTCCCGCGATGCCGATAACGAATCTCTCCATGCTGTTCCTCTTTATACCAGGCTTGGGTATGAGTGGTGTGGGCGAGCTTGACAGCACCCCCCATTGCTGTCTAGACTCTTTGTTAACCGCGAGGAAGCGGTCAAAACCTGTGAGTTCTCTTATCAAGAGCGGCGGAGGGACCGGCCCTGTGAAGCCGCGGCAACCGGTGGGCGAATGCCCGCGACTTGGTGCCAATTCCGGCCCGCGCGAGCGGGGGAGATAAGGGAAAGGGCAACCCCTTTCCTGAAGTCGTAAGAGAGCGAGCGGAAAGGGGACTTTTCTTTCCCCGGAAAGGATCAAAGATGCCCGAGTACCGTTTTGAAACCCTAGCCCAGCACGCCGGTTACAACCCCGAGCCGGGCGCACCGCGGCAGGTGCCGGTGGCCCAGTCGAGCAGCTTCGTTTTCGCCGGCGCCGAGCAGGCGGCCCGCCTTTTTGCCCTGGAGGAGGACGGCCACATCTATAGCCGTATTTCTAATCCGACGGTGGCCGTTCTTGAAGAAAGGATGGCCGCATTGGAAGGCGGGGCGGCGGCGCTGGCGGCCGCCTCGGGGCACGCCGCTCAGTTTTTGGCGGTTAGCGCCGTGGCCGCCAGCGGCGACAACCTGGTGAGTATGCCCGGTCTTTACGGCGGCACCATCAATCAGTTTCGGGTGGCGCTAGGGAGGTTGGGTGTAGAGGCTCGCTTTACCTCTCCGCAGGCGCGCCCTGAAGAGTTTCTGCGCTTGACCGACGGTAAGACTCGCCTTTGGTACCTGGAAAGTCTTTCCAACCCGGCCTTGCAGATCCCCGATTTCGACGCCATAGCCGAGGCGGCGGCGGGGGCTGGAGTGGCCCTTTTCGTGGATAACACCTTCGCCATGGGCGGCTACCTTTTCAGGCCGCTACGACACGGGGCGGCGGCAGTTTTGCACTCGGCCACTAAGTGGATAGGCGGCCACGGGGCGGTTATCGGCGGCGGCTTGGTGGATGGAGGGGAGTTCGACTGGGCTAATGGCCGTTATCCTTTGCTAGATTCGCCGCAGGCTAGCTATCACGGGCTGGTGCCGAGCGAGGCTTTTGGACCGGCGGTCCTAGCGGGCGCGGCGCGCGCGGGCGGTTTGCGCGATTTTGGACCGGCCCTCAGCCCCCACGACGCCTTTTTGCTGCTCCTGGGCTTGGAGACCCTGGCGCTTAGGGCCGAGCGGCACGTACAGAACACCCTCGAGCTGGCGCACTGGCTGCGACGGCGCCCTGAGGTGGAATGGGTCAACTATCCGGGGCTGTCCGATCACCCCAGTCACCAGCGGGCGGAGCGCTATTTCGGCGGCAAGCCGGGGGCCGTTTTGAGCTTTGGCTTGAAGGGCGGCTATCAGGCGGCGGCACGGTTGCTTGGGCGGCTCGACCTCATCAGCCACCTGGCCAACGTCGGCGATACTAGAACGTTGATCATTCACCCGGCTTCTACCACCCACGCTCAGCTTTCTCCGGCGCAGCTGCGTGCGGCGGGCGTGCCCGCGGAGATGCTGCGCCTCAGCGTAGGCATAGAGCACGTCGACGATCTCAAAGCCGACTTGGCGGCGGCGCTGGAGGCTTAAGATGGCGACTCTCCTCTACGAAGAAATAGGCGATCACCAGGCGCTGGCGCTTTTGCCGGAGGCGGCGCAGGGTGAGCTGCGGCCGCTGCCGCGTACCGCAGACCTGGGCGAGCTGCGGCTGGAAAGCGGCGCTCGTCTGCCTAATCTCCGTTTGCGCTACGAAACTTACGGCAGCCTGTCGGCGACGGGCGACAACGCGGTCTTGGTTTTTCACGCGCTCACCGGCTCGGCTCACGCTGCGGGAGTTTACTCCGACGAGGTCGTCAAAGGGCTTTCGGGTTACGAAAAGGAGTTTGGGGCGCGCGGTTGGTGGAACGAGGTGATAGGCCCGGGACGCGCCATCGACACCAGCCGCTACTTCGTGATTAGCGCTAACGTTCCGGGCAGCTGCTACGGTTCCAGCGGGCCGCAGGCTGCAGGCGAATTTCCAGAACTTTCGATACGTGACATGGTCAGCGCAGAAGCGCTCTTGCTGGATTACCTGGGCGTCTCTACGGCTAGGGTGGTGGGGGGCAGCATGGGGGGAATGCTGGCGCTCGAGTTCGCCCTCACTTACCCGGAGCGCACCCAGGCGCTGGCGCTTTTCGCCGCGCCTTTGCGACAGACTCCTTGGGCTCGCGCCTGGCAGCATTTGCAAAGGCGCGCGGCCCGCGAAGACCTAGCCCTGGCGCGGGCCGTTTCGATGCTCAGCTACCGCCATCCACGCGGTTTTAAGGAGCGTTGGCGGGAGGATGCGACCCAGGCCGAAAGCTATCTTGACTACCAAGGAGAAAAGTTTACTTCCAGGTTTTCGGCCGCCAGCTACCTCTTGCTCACCCGAGCAATGGACGGCCACGACGTCGGCCGCGGCCGCGGCGGGGCGGCGGCGGCGCTCGGACTGCTAAAAGCGCCGGCCCTCTTCGTCGGGATAGACAGCGACCTGCTATATCCGGCGGAGGAGGTTTTGCGAGCCGCCGAGCTGGCCAGGTCTGAATACGCTGAAATTAGGAGCCTCCACGGTCACGACGGCTTTTTGATAGAGGGCGAGCAGGTGAACCGGCTACTCCGCGCTTTCGGTTTCTAGTCTTTCCCCTGTGAGCAGGCGCCGCAATTTCTCTTCATCTATTAGCGGCACTCCCAGCTCGCGAGCCTTCTTTAGTTTGCTACCGGCGCCGGGGCCGGCCACGACGTAGCTGGTTTTGCGGCTGACCGAGCCGGCCACTTTGGCGCCCAGGTTTTCCAGTTCTTCCTTGACCTCGGCGCGGGGGCGGCTCAGCTCGCCGGTTAGAACTATCGTCAGCCCCGCCAGCGGTTGCTCGGTGGGCTGCGTTTGGCGAGATTCAAAGCTTACCCCGGCCTTTTGCAGGCGGCCAATCAGACTTTGCATGCGTTCGTCGGCCAGCGCTCGCTTGATATCGCCGGCGGTTACCGGGCCGACGTCGGGTACGGCTTCCAGCTCCTCCCGGCTGGCTTTCATCAGGGCCTCAATAGAACCAAAGCGGCGGGCCAGCGTACGGGCCAGCGCTTCGCCTACCTGGGGGATCCCCAGACCGAAAAGAGAGCGCTCGAGCCCTCGGTTTTTACTCTCCTGCAGCTGGACCAGCAGGTTTTCGGCGCTCTTTTCGCCCATTCGCTCTAGCTCAGCCAGATCCTCCTTACTTAGCTGGTAGAGGTCGGCGGCGTCTTTGACCAACCTAGTTTCCAGGAGTTGCTCTATCAACTTATCGCCCAGTCCTTGGACGTCCATTGCCCGACGGCTGGCCCAGTGGCGCAATTGCTGGAAGGCCTTGGCCGGGCAGAGCGGATTAGGGCAGCGGTGAATCTTGCCGTCTTCGACCAGCTCAGCGCCGCATTCGGGACAGCGGCTGGGGAAGACGATGGGTTTTTCGGCGCCGCTTCGTTTTTCCTTTACGATGCGGAGTATCTCCGGGATGATCCCGCCCGATTTGTGGAGCAGGGCCAGGTCGCCCTCGCGGGCGTCCAACTCTTCGATAAAGGCCTTGTTGTGGAGGGTGACGCGGCTGACAGTCGTGCCGTCGAGACCGACCGGCGCCAGGTTGGCCACCGGCGTTATGCGGCCGGTGCGGCCGACCTGAAAATCCACGCTCTCGATGCGGGTTTCCTTTTCCTCGGCGGGGAATTTGTAGGCGATGGCCCAGCGCGGCGCCTTGGCGGTGAAGCCCAACCTTTGCTGGCCCGCCAGGTCGTTGAGCTTTACCGTTATCCCGTCAGCTTCGAAAGGCAGTTCCTGGCGTTGCGCGAGCAGGCGCTGGTAGGCGTCTGCGACGCCCGCCGCCCCCAGGGCTTTGCTGCGGTGGGGCTCCACCGGGAAACCTAGATCGTGCAGGCGGTCTAGCAGCTCTAACTGGGTCGCCACCCCCAGATCGGACAGCCCCGCGCCGACGCCATAAAAATAAGAAGACAACTTCCTTTGCGCGGTGATACGGGGGTCCTTTTGCCTGACGGCGCCGGCGGCGGCGTTGCGCGGGTTTTTGAAGGGGGCCTCGCCGGCCTCTTCGCGCCGGCGGTTGAGCTCTAAAAAGACTTGGCGCGGCATAAAGACCTCGCCCCTTACCTCAAGGCGGGCCGGCGCGCCGCTGAGTTGCTGGGGTATGCCGTGGACGGTCAGCAGGTTTTGCGTCACCTCTTCACCCACGCGGCCGTTGCCGCGGGTGGCGCCCCAGACCAGCCGGCCGTCTTGGTAGAGCAGGTTTACCGAGAGGCCGTCGATCTTGTACTCGAGGGCGTATTGCAGCGGCGCCTCCACCCCCAGCCCACGGCAGACGCGCTCTGCAAACGCGACTATCTCGCCTTGATCAAAGGCGTTGTCGAGCGAGTAGAGGGGGGTGGGGTGGGCGATCGGGCTGAAGCTGGCAGAAACCATACCGCCGCCGATCTGACTGCTGGGCGAGGCTGGCGAGCGCAATTCGGGGAAGCGCTCTTCCAGCTCTGTCAGCCGGCGCAGCAAGGAGTCGTACTCGGCGTCGGAGATCTCCGGCTGGTCGAGCACGTAGTATCGGTGGGCGTGACGGCGTATTTCGGTGATCAGTCGGTTGATCTGTTTTTGGGCCTCTTCCCTGGTCACGACTACAGTATAGATAAGCCGCGCTTCCTCTTAACCTCATGTACATGACCTTCACCTGACGCTGGCATATAATGACGCTGGCGATAGAGCCAAAGAGACGATTCTTGGAGGAGGTCAAGTATGAAACGATGGGCAGTGTTGGCAGTAGCATTAGCAGCCTTTTTGGGCCTAGGCATGGCGCAGGTGCGCGTGGGCATTTCCTTCGACGCCGGCGGCAAGAACGACCGTAGCTTCAACCAGTCGGCGTGGGAAGGCGCTAAAAAAGCGAAAAAGGATTTCGGGATCGAGCTCTTCGACTTCGAGCCTTCTGACCCCAGCCAGGTGATCCAGGGTATTCGTAACTTCGCCGAAGAGGACTTTGACCTGATTATCGCCGTGGGCTTTGCGCAGCAGGGCGCCGTGGAGACCGTGGCCAAAGAGTTTCCCGACCTCAACTTCGCCCTCATTGACTCGGTAGTCAAGCTCCCCAACGTCGCCAGCCTGGTGTTCCGCGAGCACGAAGGCTCCTTCCTGGTAGGTTACATCGCCGGTAAGCTGACCCAGACCGGCACCGTTGGCTTTGTAGGCGGCATGGACATTCCCCTCATCCACAAGTTCGAGCAGGGCTACAAGGCCGGCGTTGAGTACGCCTGCAAAGAAGACAGCATAAAGTGCAACGTCATAATCAACTATGTCGGCAACACCCCCACCGCCTGGAACGATCCCGCCAAGGCCAAGGAGATCGCGCAGTCGCAGGTTTCCCAGGGCGCCGACATCATCTACGCTGCCGCCGGCGGCTCGGGTCTGGGTGTGCTCGACTACGTCAAGCAGACCAAGTGCACCAGCGGCAAGAAATTCATCCGCGATCCCTTCCGCAACGTTCCCGGCAACCCCTGCAAAAAGGATCAGCGCCCCATATTCATGATCGGTGTAGACGCCAACCAGAACTACATGGGCGATACCGACAACAACCCCAAGACCCTCAACTTCGTCCTCACCTCGATGATGAAGCGCGTGGACGTCGCTACCTACGACACCATCAAGAGCGTCGTGCAAAACAAGTTCAAGGGCGGCATCCACTCCTTCGGTTTGGCCAACAATGGTGTTGGCTACGCCCTCGACGAGTACAACGAGGCCCTGATCCCGCAGTCGGTGATAACCCGTCTTGAGATCATCAAGCGGCAGATCATCAACGGCAAGATCAAGGTTCCTTCGGAGCGCTAAGTTTTTTGGTCGCCACGCCCTCCCGCGGGAGGGCGTGTTTTTCTGTTGGTATACTGTGACCGTGAGCGATTTCGCCTTAGAGCTTAGGGACATTACCAAGCGGTACCCGCTGGTGCTGGCCAACGATCACATCAGCCTCGGCGTCAAGTGGGGTGAGGTGCTGGCGCTGGTAGGCGAGAACGGCGCGGGTAAGTCTACCCTGATGAAGATCGTCTACGGCCTGGTAACGCCGGATGAAGGGCAGATATACGTAAACGGCGAGCTGGTCAAGATCCAGTCTCCCTCCGACGCCATTGCGCTGGGTATAGGAATGGTCCACCAGCACTTCATGCTAGTTGACACGCTGTCGGTGGTAGACAACGTGATCCTTGGTATGGAGCCCAAGAACGGCGTAGCCATTGACTACGCCGCCGCCCGTAAGAAGGTCAAGAATCTCATCGATGAGCTGGGTTTTGATCTGGATCCAGACGCTATCATCGAAGAGCTGCCGGTGGGCGCGCAACAGCGGGTGGAGATCCTCAAGACGCTTTACCGCAACGCCAAAATTCTCATCCTCGACGAACCCACCGCGGTGCTTACGCCGCAGGAAGTCGAAGACCTGTTCAAGTTTTTGCGCGAGTTCGCCGAGCAGGGGCACGCCATTATTCTCATCACCCACAAGCTCGACGAGGTAATGGAAGTGTCAGACCGCGTTACCGTGATCCGCGACGGAAAGGTGGTGGGCACCGTCAATACTGCCGAGACCAACGTCGCCGAGCTGGCGCGCATGATGGTGGGGCGCGAAGTGATTCTAACGGTTCACAAAAAGCCCGCAACCCCTGGAGAAGTGGTGCTTGAGGCGGAAAACCTGTTCGTTAAGGGCGGCACCAGGCCTCGCTTGGACGGCGTATCTTTGCAAGTGCGTGCCGGCGAGATAGTCGGCATCGCTGGTGTGGAGGGCAACGGTCAGACCGAGCTGGTAGAGGTGGTAACCGGCCTGCGGCCGTTCAAGGGTACGATTCGCTACAACGGCGAAGCGGTGCACCCCAGCGCTCGCGTGGTGCGGGAGTGGGGCGTCAGCCATATCCCCGAGGAGCGCAACGACCGCGGTTTGATACTCGAGTTCTCCACCCGTTACAACGTTATACTTGGAGACCACTACAAGCCCCCGTTCGTCGGTTTTTTAGGTTTTTTCAATGACCAAGTCATAAACGAATACGCCCAGCGCGTCGTCGAAGAGTTCGACGTACGGCCGCGCAGCATCAATCTAATCGGCCGCCGCTACTCGGGCGGCAACGCTCAAAAGATTATCGTCGGACGCGAGCTGGCGCGCGAACCCAAGCTGCTGGTGGCGGCGCAGCCGACGCGCGGGGTAGACATAGGCGCCATTGAGTTCATCCACCAGAATATAGTTGAGGCGCGCGATAAGGGAATGGCCGTTTTGCTAGTCTCCGCCGATCTCAACGAGGTCATGAGCCTATCGGACCGCATCTTGGTGATGTACGAAGGGCGCGTCGTCGGCGAGGTCGAGCCGCAAGAAGTAACCGAAGAACAGATGGGACTGATGATGGCTGGGCTAGAGGCCACGGCCTGAGCGGCGACATGCGCCTGTTATTCATCGGAGACATTACCGCAAAGCCGGGGCTGCGGGCGGTGTCCATGCACCTGCCCGATATTCGCGACGACTACGACCTGGTGATAGCCAACGGTGAAAACGCCGCCGGCGGCAAGGGGTTGGACAAGAAGAGCTACCGCCTCATCCGTGAGGCGGGCGTAGACCTGGTTACCTTGGGCAATCACGCTTGGGATAAGAAGGAAGTCTTTGAACTGATAGAGCGCGAGCCTATAATTCGCGCCGCCAACTACCCGCCCGGCACTCCCGGCAAGGGTTTCTGGCTGCTGGAGGCCGCCGGTTTGCGTCTGCTGGTAGTTCAGGTAATGGGACGGGTCTTCATGGACGCCCTCGACGATCCTTTTCGCACCGTCGACCGGATTCTCGAAGAGACGCCGCACGACGCGGCCCTCGTCGAAGTTCACGCCGAAGCTACTAGCGAAAAGTACGCCTTGGGCCATTATCTTGACGGCCGCGTGGCGGCGGTTCTGGGCACGCACACGCACATACCAACTCTAGACGCCGCGTTCTTGCCCAAAGGTACGGCTATACAGGCGGACGTGGGCATGACAGGGACTTACCAGTCGATAATCGGGGGCGACGTCGAGACCTTTTTGGCGCGTTTTCTGACGGCGCGTCCCCAGCCCTTCCGCAGCGCCGAGGGTAAGGCCCGCTTTGTCGCCACCGAACTGGTATTCGACGGTCCGCGCGTACGGGCTATCAGCCCTTACTTTTGGGAGGAGCCCTAACGGCTCGGATAGAATGGGCGGGTAGAGATGGTGCGAATATGCCACATATCGGATATACACGTATCTTCCAGGTACTTTCAGCCTGAGCTGATGGAGCGCCTCATAAAGGACGTCAACGATGCGGCGCCAGACTTGCTGGTGCTTTCCGGTGACCTCACCGAGCGGGGTTTGGCCTTCGAGTACGAGCAGGCGCGCCGCTGGACGGACAGGTTTGGCGTTCCCTTGCTGGTCACTCCCGGAAATCACGACTCGCGCAACGTCGGCTACGTTCACTTCGAGGAGATGTATGGTTCGCGTTACAGCGTCGTTCGCCTCCCCGGCGTTCACATTGTCGCCGCCGATTCCAGCGAGCCCGACCTGGACGAGGGGCGTATAGGCCGCAGCATATACCCTTGGCTGCACGAGGCTTTAGACGCCGCGGAGCCGGGAGACTTGAAGGTATTCGTTACCCACCACCACCTGCTGCCCGTTCCCGGAGCCGGTCGCGAGCGCAATATTTTGCAAGACGCCGGCGACCTCCTCAAGGTGCTGGTAGACCACGGCGTCGAACTGGTCCTCAACGGCCACAAGCACGTTCCCTGGGTCTGGCGTTTCGAGGAGATGCTGATAGTGAACGCCGGCACCGCGACCACCAACCGCCTGCGCGGTAAGGGCAGGCCCAGCTATGCGGCGCTGCAGCTGAGTCGCGAAAGCATAACTGTTCGCCACAAGTACTACGACGGCAGCGAGGACAGACTGCACCACCCCCTGAAACGGAGGACTCCGGCATGAAGCACCCGATGGGCTGGAACGCTATGCAGCGCGTGGGCTTGTTCGTGGACACGCAAAACCTCTACCACTCGGCGCGCGATTATTACGAGCGCACCGTAAACTTCGAAAGCCTGCTCAAACAAGCGGTGCAGGGGAGGCAACTGGTAAGGGCGACCGCTTACGTCGTCGAGCGGGAAAACGACACCTCGGCCTGGCCCTTCATATACAAGCTTTCCACCATGGGTTACCGCGTCAGGCGAATGAACCTCAGCCTGCACCACACCACCGACGAGGGAAAGCCGATTTATGAGGGCAATTGGGACATGGGTATCGCCGCCGATATGGTGCGCCTCATGGAATCGTTGGACGTAGTGGTGCTGGGTTCCGGAGACGGCGACTTCGTAGACGTACTCGAGGTTCTCATGGAAAAGGGCATTCGCGTGGAGGTGATAGCCTTCAAAGAAACGACCTCGCAAAAACTAATAGACGCCGTCGACCAGTTTACGCACCTGCCCGAGATACCCGAACCCTTCATGCCTCAGCGCGACAAGAACTACCCCGGCGCCAAGTGAGCGAACGCGGCGACAAGCTGTCCGACTACCTTTACCACCTGCCCGCTGAGCGCATCGCTCAACGGGGAATAGAACCGCGCGATCACAGCAAACTGCTGGTATTGCAGCGCACTAGCGGCGCGGTCAAGCACCGGCATTTTTACGACCTCCCCGAACACCTGAGACCCGGCGACCTCTTGGTCTTCAACGAGACGCGGGTCATACCGGCGCGACTGCGCGCCCGCAAAGAGAGCGGCGCGCGGGTGGAGGTTCTGCTGGTGAGACGCCAGGGGCCGGCGTTTTGGTGGGCGATGGTCAAACCGGGCCGTCGCCTCAAGGAGGGGGCGCGCCTGCTGCTGGGGAATCTGCGCGCTACGGTGATCCGGATAAATGACGAAGGGTTGCGCTTGCTGGAGTTCTCCGAGCCGTTGCAGCCGCACCTGCACACTTTGGGTGAGACTCCCTTGCCCCCGTATATCCACGAGCCGGTCGAGGAACGGCGCTATCAGACCGTATATGCACGGCGGGATGGTTCGGTCGCCGCCCCCACCGCCGGTCTGCACTTTACCGAAGAGCTACTGGAGAAGATAGCCGCGATGGGCGTAGAAACGGCGCGATTGGTGTTGCACGTAGGGCCGGGGACCTTCCAGCCGGTCAAGGGCTCCATTGAGCAGCATCGCATGCACGCCGAGGTCTATCACGTGCCGTGGCAGACAGCGGCTGCGGTCAACCGCGCTTTGCAAGAAGGGCGCCGCGTGGTGGCGGTTGGTACTACCGTGGTAAGGACGCTCGAGTCCGCGTATTCTCCAAAACTGGGTCTCAAGGAGGGAGCAGGCGAGACGCGCCTTTTCATCAGGCCGCCGTTCCGCTTCGCCGTGGTGGGGGCCTTAATAACCAACTTTCACCTGCCCGGCAGCACCTTGCTGATGTTGGTGGCCGCCTTTGCGGGCTACCGGCAGACCATGGCCGCCTACGAAGAGGCATTGGCTCACGACTATCGCTTTTTTAGTTTGGGAGATGCAATGTTAATCGAGTAGGCCGCCGTTGCTGGTGCGGTAACGCCTTCTTTCGGCCTCGATCGCTTCGTCTAGCTGCTGTATTTCCTTGAGTATTTCCAGGGCTCGCTCTGAGTCTGCGCGCAGTTGCCCGGTGAGCCGAGCGCGACGGCGGCTCAGATAACCTTCGCGCAGCCTGGCCATGCTCTTATCCAGCATTCGCTTGTACTCCGTGGAGTTCTCGTTGCCAGAAAGAACCAACCTCTCGAAAAGACGGCCTCCTTCACCCCTTTCCGCGAAACGGTCCAGGACGCGGCGCGGTTTGAACCCCTCTTCTTCGCATACCCGTAAGAACTCCGCCAGGAATGAGTCTTCGGGCGGCCAGGTGTGGTCTTCCACGTAACGGGCCCAGTCGCCGAAGCGGGACCGATCGGCGGCCAGCAGTTGCGCAATAACGTCCAGCTCCAACAGCAGCAGGCGGTCTTCGATGTTGCTACTGGCCGCTTCTACCTGAGCGCGTTCCACTACCGGTCGTTTGCGGCCGCGTTGACTAATAATCAAGTCCTCCAAAACGCGCGCGTCCAGACTCAACCTGTCGATGATTATGGCCTTGAGCGCTTCCGCTACAGGGTCAAAAGGCTCGGCTTCGGTTATGCGCGGCAAGAGGCGCTCGAGCGCCTCGCGTTTTCCTTCTGGCGAGCTTATGTTCAGGTCTTCAGTCGCCGCCTGAAAGCGGTACTCCACCTCAGGCAGCGCTTTTTCCAAGGCCCGCGCGAATAGCGCCTTGCCGCCCGTTCCGGTCGCCAGATCGCCGGGGTCGCGTCCCTCGGGCAGCAGGACGGCGTACGTCAAAAAACGTCGCGCAATCGCCGTGTCGAGGCCTGCAAGGGTAGCCTTTCTGCCCGCTTCGTCGGCGTCAAAGGCCAAGTAGAGCCGCTTGGCCTCGGCGCGCTGCAAGAGGCGGGTCTGCTGTAATGATAGCGAGGAACCAAGCACAGCCACGGTCTCCCTCCAACCCAGCTGCGCCAGCGCCAGGACGTCAAAAAGTCCCTCGACGACTATGGCCTGTTTGCGCTTGCGAATGCTCTTTCTGGCCTCTGGGTAGCCATACAGCAGGTCTGTTTTCTTGAAGACGTCCGTCTCGGGGGTGTTCAGGTACTTGGGATTGTCTTCCGAGGCCAAAGCACGCCCGGTGAACGCCACGACGCGGCCCATGGCGTCGCGAATAGGGAAGACCAGGCGGCCCCGTAGCCTGTCAAAATACCTGCCGTCTTTCTGCGCCAGCACCCCGGCTTTTAGCGCCAGTTCGGGGGTAACCCCGCGCCGCTGCAGGTAGCGCAGCAGGCCGTCCCAGCTTTTAGGGGCAAAGCCAATCGCGTAAAGATCGCTTACCTCTTCGCTGATGCCCCGCCGCTTCAGGTAGTCGCGCGCCTCCTCGCCGAGGTTTTCGTGAAAGTACTCCAGCGCCAGCTGATTTATCTCTATCAGGTCTTTGCTATGTTTGCGAACTGGGCTGCGTTCGGGAAGCTCCACCCCTGTTTCCTGCGCCAGCTTTTCCAGGGCTTCGCGGAAATCGACGCCTTCGATCATCTGCACGAATTTGAAAGCGTCGCCACCGGCTTTGCAACCAAAGCAGTAGAACATCCCTTTGTTCTCGTCAACGTAGAACGAGGGCGTTTTTTCGTTGTGGAAGGGACAGAGCCCCTTCCAGCGACCCTTTCCCGCAGGCTGCAAGGGGAGGTAACGCTCGACCAGCGACTTGAAGTCGAGCCTGTTACGGATTTCTTCGCGAGGATCCATCTTCACCGGAGGGCCGTCTCGGCGAATTGACCAACTTGGCCCACACCCCTAGGATACCGTAACCAGAAAGGCCGTGGGGATGGTCGGTGCCGCCGCTCATTTTGGCCCTTAGTAGCAGCGAACTACGCCAGGCCTCCAGCACCGGCAGGGAGGCCCTGAAGCGCAGCAGGTGTGAGACGTCCTTACCGGCGCGCAGGTCTGACTCCGCACGCAGCAACCTGGCGGTTTCGTTTATGCTGACGAAGCCGCTCCTGGAAGAGCTATTTTGTAGATAGTGCGCTAGCGAGGAGGTTTTGTGGGGGTCTTTCTGCAGCAGCGAAATGCCCCAAAGAATGAGCGTTACGTATCGCAGATAGGGACCGGCGTTTTTGCTATGACGTAGAGCCGCTTTGAGCGCTGCTCGGGCGTTTTCACCGTCCCTTAAGTCCTGCAGGGCTGCGGCAAGGGCCAACAGCACCTGGACGTGGGGGGAAGAGTGGCCCGTATACCGGCGCCTTAGGTCCGCGGCCTCTTCGTTTTTGTATCTGCCGGCCAGCGAGTAAGCAAAGACCAGATTGGCCGCTAGCCAGGGGTGCGCGTGCTTATCAAAAGCGGACTCCCCCAGGGCGATGGCCTGTGATAGATTTCCCGTTTCTATCAAGAAGCGTATGCGGATAGCGTGGATGCGCGCCCACTCTTCAAGATTGCGGGCGTGGTCTTCGTGTAACTCCGCCTGCCGCAGTGCAGCGGCGGCTTCGTTTGGTCGCCCCGAGTCGAGCAACAGCCCAGCCCTAACGCTCCAGGAAGCGATAGCGAGACCGGGGTGATTTTTTTGCGAGCGGTTGACGGCTTGCTCCGCCCACGCCAGCGCCGCGGGCAGTCGCTCGGTCCACCACATGTACCCGCTCAAAGCCAGAGCCGCCTCGGCGCTGCGGCTTTCGTTGCCATGGTCAGAAAACCCATGAAAGGCGTTTTCCATGTATTCTATGGCCTTTTTTATCTCGCCCAGTTCGGCGTAGCTGCCAGCTAAGCGCATGCTAATGCTCGGATATATGGGGTCGCGGGCGTCGGCATTTTCGAGCAGCGAGAGCAGCAGTTTTATCCTTTCCGGCGCCGGCCGCAGCAGAGAAAGCGCCAGGCGGACGTTTGTATCGTCCGGGTCCATCGCCAGCGCTTCTAAAAGAAGATCCTCCGCTTTGGCGTCTCCTTGTTGTGCCAGCGCTAGTCCCAGAGTTCTCCTGGCCCAGGCGCTATCTTCGTTCGCCAGCAGATCCACGGCGGCCTGCAGCCGGCCGACGCGCAGATAGAGATCGGCCAGCAGCTTTTTAGCCCGCAGACGTGAGTGCGGTCCTCCTTTTTCCATGGCCAGGCGGAAGTAACGCTCAGCGCCGCTAAAAATACCTCCACTGCGGTGGTAGTGAGCCGAGCGGATCCAGGATTCTCCGGCTTCTTCGTCGAGCCCGGCCAGCAGGGCGTGCTCAGCGGCTACGGCGGCTTGATCGTCACCGCCATTGGCGCTCAGCCAGCGCCAGTAGGCGGCGTGGCCCAGCTTTTGCTTGTGCTTGGGGAGTATCTGCTCCGCCACCGTACTGAGTAGGGGATTGGCCACCTCTATCTTGCTATTCTCTTCCTGAGCGCCTGTCTCATAATTGATGTAGCCTTCCTGGGCCAGCTGCGAAACGGCGTCCGCGGCGTGGGGGCCCAGCAGGTCTTGCAAGACCCCCAGCCAGCTGTAGGGCCTTCCCAGGGCCGCTAGCAACAACGCTTGCTGCTGCATGCGCGGGAGTCTATCCAGGCGCGACTGGAAAGCCGCCAAGACGCCGCCGGAGGAGTTGCCCGAGAGGGCCATGAATCGCAGCGCCAGCGGGTTGCCCCTGCTCTCTTCGATAACCTCTTTCGCGCGCTCGGCCGGCATCTGCGGGTTGAGGAGGCGCAGGTAATCGCGAGCCCTGTCCCCATCGAGCGGTTGCAAGAAAATATCTGTATGCTCGCTCTTCTGGCGGTTAAGAACGAGTACGCAGAGCCCGGGGATAGGCTTTTCCCTTAGAGAGGACAGCATAGAGCGCAGCAGCGGGTGGTCACGGCTGCCGCTGCGTACTACGATGAACAGGGGTTTTTTGCCAGCAAGAATGGTCAGGGCGTTGCGTAATGCCCTCACTACCGCTTCATCGAGCGTTCCCAACGGCGCAGGGGGACGTTTGGTCAGCCCCAGCGCGTAAGACAGCAAAGCGCGGTCAAGGTCGCCCAGCCCGAGGGAATCGAAAAATGAGTCTTGAGAAACGCCGAAGTTTTCCGCGAAGGTAGTACGCAACGTTTCCCTCACGGAGTCGCCGCTTTGCAGGCTAGGGATAAATATCGACTTCACCGAGTCGCCGAGCTGGGACATAGCCTCTTTGGCCAGGGTCGTTTTACCTATGCCGACCTCGCCGCTGACGGTGATTAGCGCCCCCCCTCTGGTAAAGCCTGTACGCAAGAGCCTCAAAAGGTCTCTCAATTCCTGCTCGCGGCCTACGATGACGCTCTTGTGCTCCTTCCAACCCGAGAAAGACCAAACGGGCGCTTCCTTATCGAAACCCTTGAAGAGTCGCGGCTTGAGCTTCAGCAGATGAGCCTCGGGTATTAATTTGGCGGTCTCTTCGTCTAGCCAGATCTCGCCCGCGGGAGCGCTGGCGGATAACCTCTGAGCCAGATTGACCGCGCCGCCCAGGACCGTCTGATGAGCCTGCTCCTCACCGCCAAGCGGCCCTATCAGGACGACGCCGGTAGCTATGCCTACGCGGCCTACCAACTCGCTGCGGCGGCCGCCTCGGGAGGTTTCTTCTACCATGCAAGCAGCCGCCTTAAGGGCGCTGAGAGGTTCGTTTTCACGACTAATTTTGGCGCCGAAAACCGCCAGCATGCCGTCACCGAAAAACTTGTCCACGTAGCCGCCGTGGTTGTGGACGCAGCTACGACACTTTTGCAACAGGCCGCTGACCACCTGGTGGGTGTTTTCCAGGTCGTTGCTGGCGGTGTAGCGGCTGAAATTGGTCAGGTCGAAAAACAGCGTGGTCACCCAGCGTTTTTCGGGTAGCGGCGCGCGCGCCAACGCCTGCCCGCAGTAGCCGCAAAATTTGAACTCGTCGGGGTTGCGTTTGCCGCAGCTGGGACAGCGCATGTCAGCTTCCGCTCGCCTCGAGCCTGAAGGCCATCAGCGGCGCAGCCGCCCTTATCTCGAGTGGAAGGCCGGCTTCCAGCGGCTCGTAGCTGCCCAAGACGAAGTGAACGCCGACGTCAAAGAGGTAGTGAACGTCGGAGAGGGCTTTGACGACGCGACCGCGTAGCAACGAAGCCCCGCGGGGCAGGGGCCGGTAAAGCTTGTCGCCGCCGCGCACCGAAAACGACTCACATACCGCATGGAAAATGACGTCTGCCTGGCCCGTCGGGGCGGGCGGCGCGCAGCGATCCATGGCCAGCACCACCCCAATTGGGGTCAGCGCCTCCAGCAGAGGATAGCCTACGGGGAGCGGCAGCAGGTCCACCCTGGTGGCGTACTCGGCAAAAAGCTCGGAGAACTCCTCCGGGCTTTCTTCGACAGTCATGTGGTTATTTTATCCCAGGAGCCGGCCCGTGCGCAGCTTCTTCAGAAAACCGGACCTATCCTGAAGTGAAATACGCCCGTAGGGTGGTCCGAGCTGAAGCCGTAGTCGAAGCGCAGCGCCGGCAACAGCACCGAGCCATAGCCCAGGTTGAGCTGCACCCCCAGGCCGTAACCGGCGTGCATCTGCAGTTGCTCTCCGGGGTTCCAGACGCCGCCGAAATCGAAAAAGGCGATGCCGATTATCGTTTGACTGAAAGAGGTTTTTAGGCCAAAGTCGTAACGGTACTCCATTGAGCTGCCTATCAGGTAGCGGCCCGAGAGCTCCATGGGGTTGTAGCCGCGCAGGGTGGAGATTTCGCTTTGTTCGCCGCCCAGGTAGAAGATGCGGCTGGCGGGCGGGCTGCCTAGCACCGCGCCCAGTGAGGTGCGCACCGCGAACACCTGATGCGGGTCGTCTTCCAAAATGGCGTACGTTTTAAAAGTGAACCAGGTTGGCACGAACTGCTTGACGCCCTGACCGTAGGGAATGCTCAGGCCGTATGAGAGCGAGCCCGCCAAAGAGTAACCTTGCGATGGGAAATTGGGATTTTCAACCGTGCTGTAGGTTGCGGAAACTCCAATGGAGTAGCTCTGGTAGGGCGCGGGTAATAGACCACGAGCCGTGGCCTCGTCAGGGCTGGCCGGCTTGTCGGGGTCGTAGATTTCTAATTTAGGGTAGACGACCTCGCCGTCCAGATTGACGAATACCTTGAGGTTGTCGAGCTCCTTTGACCAGGGGCGACCTACGGAAAACTTGCCTCCGCTGCGCCGCTCGGTATACTGCCAGCCCGTCGGATTGCCGCTGGAGTCATTGAGCGGCAGGTTACCCATGGGGTAGGTATAGAGGCTGAGGCTGACGCTGGTCGGCACCTCTTCAAAGTCGGCGTACGGCAGCCATAGCCAAGGGATGCTGTAGCTGCCGCGCAATGTAAAGTTGTCGTGGGCGTCGTTCTGGCCGAAGGAGAGCAGCAGGCTGCCATGGTGCGCCCGCCCCCAGAGGTTCTTCGATTCTACCGACGCCTGACCGCTCCAACCTTCCAGGCTGGACCAGGAGATGGCCGGGGCGAAGACGGTGGTCCGCGCTTCTTTCATCTTGAGCACCAGGACGACCTTCTCAGGTGAGCTGCCGCTCTTGGTGCTGACCTGGGGCGGGCTAGCCAGCAGGCCGGCGCGCAGGAGATTGCTGATTCCCTTACGCATCTGGTTTACAGAGAGGAGTGAGCCGGGTTTGGGCAGCTCTCTAAGAATCACGAAGTCTTTGGTGACGTGCGGGCCTTCCCACTCGAGCTGATAGCCCTCAATCTTCAACTCGTGGACGCGTTGAACGTATACCCCGTCCTTGAAACTAAAGTCTGGCCGCGGCAAAATCTCGTAACCGGCGTCGCGGTAGAGATTGCGGATTTTGAGGAAGTCTTCCTGCGCCAGGGCGGGAGAAAAAATATCGTTAGGCCGCAAGCGCAGCGCCGCCAGCAGATCGGCGGTTTTTACCGCGGTGGCGCCCTCAATGCGTATTTCTTTGATGGGGCCGTACTTTACCGCCCCGGGGGAGAGAACCACGCGCACGCTGTCGGCGCCGGCGTCTTCCAGGTTGAGGTTTATCTCTCTGCCTATTTCCCGCGAGAGACGCGCAATTTCATCTAGCAAGCGGTCGTAATTGAGCGGCTTGCCCAGCGCGATGTTCAGCTGGACGCCGTTCAAGGCCGACGTGTCTACGGCGGCCACCTTGAGTTCGCGGACGTATAGTTTGAGCAACCCCTTTTCCAAGATAGTGCGCCGCGGGTCCACACCGGAAAAGCGATAACCCGCGTCGAAGTAGCGGCGATTGACCTCGTCGACGGCGGCGCGATATAGCGCCCAGTCAAACTTCTTTTTCTGCAGCAGCGGCTCGAAGGGCTTTTGTATCTCGCTAGCGGGAAAGAGCGTCGCGCCGCTTACCTTGATGGCCTGCAGGGGCGCTGTTTCGTCTACCTCGAAGCTAAGATGTAGGCCGTCGTCTTTTTCCTCGCTGTTGAGGCTCACCGTCGGAACGAATGGGAAGCCTTGTTTGTGGTAATACTCGGCGATGCGTTCTGCGCCTTCTTTGGCCCTGACGGGGTTGTATACCGCGCCGGGGCCCAGCGCCAGCTCTTTGTCGAGCAGGTTTAGCAGAACATCTTCGGGTATAGCCTGCGATTTTATGGTTACGGCGGCTATGGGCGGGTTAGGGGTTAGCTTTACCTTGAGAACGTCGCCGTCCAAAGAGACGTCAACGGATTGGAAATATCCGCTCTGCAACAGGGCCTCTTTGGCCGCTTGCAGGTCAATGGTCGCGGTGTCTTGGCCCGGTTCTAGCGGCAGGTTGACGCGCGCCAGGGCGTTGAGGACCGGGTCGGGACCTTCTATTTGAATATCGGCTAGCGGTGCAGCCCACGCCAAGCCGATAAGAGCGATAAATACCACGATCATTCTCCGCATAACTCGATGCTACCCAGGGCGGTGAAGCCGGGGTGAGAGCCGTGTGGTAACGTATTCACGTGAGCTACGAGACTATCCAACAGGCGGTTTCGACCATCCGCGAGAGGGCGCCGCTGACCCCGGAGATTGCAATTGTTCTCGGTTCGGGGCTGGGGCCGTTGGCGGACGAGATTGCAGACGCCGTGGTCATTCCCTACGGCGAGGTCCCGGGCTTTCCTGTTTCTACCGCGCCCGGACACGAGGGCAAGCTGATACTGGGGAAGTTGGCCGGCAGGAGTGTGCTGGCTTACAAGGGCCGCGTTCATTACTATGAGGGCTACCCCATGTCGCAGGTGATATTCCCGGTTCAGGCGGGGTACTTTCTGGGGGCGAAGAGTTTCATCGTGACCTCGGCGGCGGGCGGGCTGAACCCCAACTTTTCCGCTGGCGATTTCATGATGCATAACGACTTTATAAATTTCATGGGCGATAATCCCATGATTGGCCCCAACGACGAGCGTTTGGGACCGCGCTTCCCTGTTACCTTCGACGCTTACGACGCCGGCTTGCAGGAGGTGGCGCGGAGCGTGGCGCGCAGACAGGACGTCTTGCTGCGCGAGGGGGTCTATCTGGCCATCAGCGGTCCCAGCTACGCCAGCCGCAGCGAGCTACGGATGTTTCGCTACGGCATGTACGCCGACGCCATAGGAATGTCAACGGTGCCTGAAGTAATAGCTTTGCGCCACCTGGGAGCCCGCGTTCTGGGGCTTTCTACCATCACCGACATGGCGCTGGCCGACAGCCGGCACCACGCCAACGAGCAAGAAGTGTTGCGTATGGCCGCCAAAAGGGGCCCCGTCTTCCGCAAGCTGGTCAGGCAAATAGTCGCAGAGATGGATTGAGATGGCCCTTCCCGAAGTTCTCAGCAGGATAGCCGCCGCAGCCCGGAGAACCGGCCGCGAACCCGCAGAAGTTACCTTGGTGGCCGTTACGAAAGGGCGCAGCATAGAGGAAATAGAAAGGCGCGTTTTGGCTTACGGAGACTTTCCCCTGGGGGAGAGCCGCGTGCAGGAAGCCCGCGCCAAGATAGCCGCCATGCCGCAGCGCCGCTGGCACTTCATCGGTCCCTTGCAGCGCAATAAGGTTCGCTATATGCGGCCTTTTCGTCTAATTCACTCCTTGGACGGTATAAGGCTGGCCGAGGCGCTGGCCGCCAGAGCCGAGCGCGAAGGCTACAAGGCGCGCGTGCTGCTAGAGGTCAACGTCGCCCGCGAGCCGCAAAAACACGGGGTTTTGCCCGAAGAGTTAGACCCCGCGGTGCGTAAACTGAAGGGGCTCGAGCCCTTAACGCTCCTGGGTTTGATGACGGTGGCTCCCTTGGCGGATGACCCCGAAGAGGTCCGCTGGGTTTTTCGTGAGCTGGCGGCTATGGCCAAAGAACACGGTCTGCCTCAGCTATCCATGGGCATGAGCGATGATTTCGAGGTAGCAGTAGAAGAGGGCGCAACGCTGGTGCGGGTCGGCCGGGCGCTTTTTACGGAGTAGACTGGAGATTGATGGAGTTTACATCGTTGGACGTACGCTATCAGGAGTTCAAGCGCGGACTGCGCGGTTACGCCGTGGACGAGGTGCGCGACTACCTCAGCAGGTTGGCTGATCACCTTAACGAGCTCAGCGAGCAAAACGAAGACCTCCTCAAAAAGGTGGCGCAACTGGAGGAGGAGCTACAAAGTCACCGTCGCAACGAAGAAGAATTGAAGAGGGCGGTTGTGGCCGCTGAAAGAATCGCCCGGGAGGTAAAGCAACAAGCCAGTCGCGAGGCGGAGCTGATAATAAAAGAGGCTCAAAGCGTCAAGGAGCAGACTCTGCGCGAGGCGGTGGAACACGTCAAGCGGGTGCAGCGCGACCTCGACAGCCTGCGGCGAGAGCGAGACCTCTTCAAAGAGCAGTTTAGAGCAATGCTGGAAAGCTACCTCAAGTCGCTAGGGCCTGACGAGTAGGCTAGTGGGTTATTCCCAGGCGCGCCAGCTCGTAGAGGACACTCTCGCGCAGACGGTAAGACAAGGGGTAGCTGCCGTTTACCGGCCAGCCCTGCGCGTTTATTCCCAGCCTGCGCGCTAGCAGCAGAGCCCGCGGCAGGTGGGGCGCGTCGCTAACGATGAGCGCCGTGCGGCCCGCCAGCAGGGGTTTGCTGAAGAGCAGGTTCTCCCAGGTGCTGCGGCTCTCAGTCTCGCAAAGCAGATTCTGCTCGTTTACGCCATGCTGGTAGAGGTAGCGGCAACCCGCCTCTCCTTCGCTGTAGCGGTCTCCTTTTGCCTTGCCGCCGCTAACGAGGATTAGTTTTACGACGCCGCGGCGGAAGAGCCGCAAAGCCTCTTGCAGGCGCCGTGTAAATACCGGAGACGGCTTACCGTCGTACTGAGCCGCGCCCAACACTATGGCCACGTCGGCGCGGCGCGCCTGCTGTGAGAAGGCGGGCAAGAGCAGCAAAAGGAGTAGCGGCAGAAGCCTCATCACGTTATCAAGTTAGCAGCTCTGAGCGTGTTAAAATGAGAGTGGCGCAGAACGCCTATTGAATGAACAAACTCTACGGAAACACTCAGGGCCTCAAGCCCTCGCTAAAAAAACGAATCAGCAACCTTTATCGTCGCCGCGTGCCGGCGGAGCGCTTGTACACCTCTGAGCTGGCGCGCACTATGGCCGAGTTGTCGTCGCACGCGGGCAAGGCCGTCAGCATCTTGCTTTCCCGCAGCGGTCAGGTGCGGGCGGTAGCAGTCGGCGACGCCGCGGCGCTGCCCGTGCCCGAACACGCCTACCTAGAAACCAGGCTCGCCCCGTATCGGATACTACACACGCACCTGGCGCCTGGCGGACTCTCGGGAGCGGATTTGACCACCCTCTTCCTGCATCGCTACGACTCGATAACGGCTATTGACGTAGTAGACGGCATGCCGGCGCAGGCGCACCTGGCCCACCTAGTGCCGCCCGGTTCGGAAGAGGAAGACTGGCGCGTATACCCACCGCGCGGCTACGCCGATTATCTGGAGTGGGACTACCAGGCGGTCTTGCGCGCTCTGGAAGAAGAGCTGGCCCGCCAGGCGCGGGCGCACGAGCTTTTGGACGGCTCGGGAGAGAGGGTCATCTTGCTCGGGTTGGACTTGGGCAAAGGCCCCGAGGCCGAGTCGGAACTAGCGGAGCTGGCCGAGTTGGCCGCTACCGCCGGCGGGGTAATCGTTCACAAAGAGCTCGTTTATCGCGATAAGCTGGACAAGCGTTATGCGGTGGGGCGCGGTAAGCTGAACGAACTTACCCAAATCGCCTACCACGAAAACGCCGGGACGCTGATATTCGGTATAAACCTGTCGCCGGCGCAGGCGGGTGAGATAGAAAGAGCCACTCAGCTCAAGGTCTTGGACCGCACCCAGCTAATTCTAGACATTTTCGCTAGCCACGCACGTACCCCGCAGGCGGAGGTGCAGGTCGAGCTGGCGCAGCTGCGCTACCTCTTGCCGCGCTTGGTAGGAAAAGGCAGAGCCCTCAGCCGCCTGGGTGCTGGTATAGGCACGCGCGGGCCCGGTGAGACCAAGCTGGAAGTGGACCGCAGGCGCATCAACGAGCGCATCAGAAGGTTAGAAAAGGAGCTCGAGCGCGTTGCCAGAAGGCGACGCGAATCGCGTAAGTCCCGCAAGCGAAACCGCGCGCCGGTGGTAGCGATAGTGGGTTATACCAACGCCGGTAAAACGACCCTTTTGCACGCCCTTACCCGAAAGGGAGAGAGGGGGGAGGACAAACTATTCGCTACCCTGCGGCCGTTAACGCGCCGAGGCTATATCAGCGGCTACGGCGAGGTGCTGTTTACCGACACGGTGGGCTTTATCCGCGATATGCCGGCAGAGTTGAAGACCGCCTTTCGCGCCACTTTGGAAGAGCTGGGCGACGCCGACCTGATTCTGCACGTGCTAGACGCTTCAGCCAGCGGCGCTTGGGAACGCTGGCGCAGCGTGGAAGAACAGTTGCTGGAGATGGGTTTGACAGCTACGCTGATCCCGGTGCTAAACAAGGTCGATCGTAGCGACCCCTACGACGTCATGAGCCTGCAAGAGAGGTTGCCCGCTACTGCGGTTTCGGCTCGCAGCGGCGAGGGGTTGGCGCAGCTGCGAGCCGAGATAGCGCGCGCTCTCGTGGGTGCGGGTATGCCGGCGCAGACTTGGGCTCAGTACGACTCACGAATGATGGAGTAGCATGTAGCCATGCGAGCACTCCGCTTTTTCCTGACACTCATCCTCTTTTTCTCACCGGCTCTCGCCGTTTCGTCTACAGTCTTAGCCAGGGTGGGTAAGCGCGTAATAACCCAGCGCGACCTCGACGTTCAGTTCGCAATATTCCTGCGCCAGAGCTCGGGGGGCATGCAGCTTTCGGACGAAGCCAAAAAGCGCCTCCTCGGTCTCAAAAAGCAGTACCTGCAGCGCATGGTGCAGGACGCCGTGGTGGTGCAAGAAGCCGAACGCCGCGGTCTGGCGCCCGACGCGGAGACCGTGGAGCGGCGGGTGCAGCAGTCCAAAGAACAGCTGGCTAACGAGGCGGCGTTTCAGGCTGCTCTAAAGAGCTACGGCATCCCCGACGAGGCGACTTATCGCCGCATGCTCTACGACTCAATGGCCTACAAGAATCTGGTCGCCGATATCCGAAAGAAGCTCAAAATATCAAGCCCGGCCATTCACATCATCTACTTGCTGAACCCTGGTCGTTTCAGTCAGCCCGAGCAGCTTTGTACCTCCCACATCCTGCTGCCCACCCGTAAGGAGGCTTTAGAGGTAATCAAGTTGCTCGATAAAGGCGACGATTTCGCCCGCTTGGCTATGGAGCGTTCCCAGGACAAGATGACCGGCGCCCGCGGCGGAGAGGTGGGCTGCGTTCACGTTGGAGGCCTGGTCCCCAGGTACGAAGCCGCAGCCATGAGCCTGAAGCCCGGTGAGTACAGCAAGCAGCCGGTACATACTAAATTTGGCTGGCACGTCATCTTGCTCAAGCAGATAAAGCCGCCGCAAAAGGTTCCTTATCCTCAAGCTTGGCAGGCAATTCACGCCGACATTGAGGCGCTGGCCATCAAGAAATACATAAAACGCCTTGTCGAGCGCGCTCACCCGCAGATATTTCCGGAGCGCTTAAAGTAACTTGCTGGAGCCGTTGCTACAACTAAGCCGCGCCGCTCGAGAGCGCGGCTTTTCTGTATCTCTGGCGCCCGCTAAGCCTTTACCCGGCAGGGCGGAGGCTTACCAGCGCTGGTTGGATTCTGGCATGAACGCCGGCATGGCTTATCTGGCCCGTAATCCCCTCGTTCGCTACGACCCGCGGCGCCGCTTCCCCTGGTTCGCCGGAGCGCTGCTGCTGGCGGCGCCCTACGCTTTCGCCGAGCCGCCAAAGCCCGCGGGCGGATTGAGGCTGGGTAGAGTGGCCCGCTACGCCTGGGTACGCGACTACCACGAATGGATGGCGGTGGAGCTGCGTCGCCTGGAAGAAGAGTGCGCCCTTTTGGGAGGTATATGTAAGGGCTATGTAGACCACGGCCCGATTGCCGAGCGAGCCTTTGCCGAGGCGGCGGGCGCGGGTTGGATAGGGCGCAACGGCCTTTACCTGACCCACGCTGCGGGCAGCTACCAGTACCTGGCCGTATTGCTCACATCCTGGCCGGCGCCGCCGACGCGGCCCCATCCCAACCGTTGCGGCTCTTGCCGCGCCTGCCTGACAAACTGCCCGACCGGGGCTATCGGCGCTCAGGGGGTAGACGCCCGCCTCTGCCTCAGCTACTGGAACATCGAGTACCGCGGACTGCTGCCATTGCGACTGTGGCGGCCCATGGGCGACCGCCTTTTTGGTTGCGACGATTGCCAGACCGTCTGCCCCTGGAACCGCAAACCGAACGGGGCGTTTGCCGGCATGCAGGCCGACGCCGAGCTGGCTTGGCCCGATTTGCGGGAGATCCTGTCGTTATCGGGACGCGCTTTTGAGAAAAAGTACGCGCACACGGCTTTCCTAAGGACAGGACGCGCCGCGATGGCCCGTAACGCTTTGGTGGTAATCAGCAACAGCGACTGCCGGGCCTTGCAAGAAGTCCTGCCCGAGGCGCTGGACGACGCCAGCCCGCTGGTGCGAACGACCGCCGCCGCCGCCGCTTGGCGTTGCGGTCAGAAAGTTCATTTCGCGAGTACGCTAAAAGCTCTGCCCGAGCGCGAGCAAAGATATTTGCAGCGCGCCTCAGTCTTCTTCGGGTAGCTCTATACGGCCGCCGTTGTGGATTACCTCGGCGACTATCTCAGGTAACCCCCAAGCGCGCACGTCGAATACCGTCTGGCCGATGTCGTAGGGTACTTTGAGCACCTCTACCTGCACAGAACCGTCTTCGAAGTCGAGCACCATGGCGTCGGCGCCCGGCTCCCCCCCCAACGTCATTCCCACCGAGCCGGGGTCTATCAGCCAGTAATCGTCTATCCGGCGGTGGAAGGGGATGTGGCTGCCGCCGCTGACCAGAATGTCGCTGCCTAGCCGTCCGAAGACCGGCAGCAGCTCGGCCGTGGGTTTGGATAGAGGAAAGCGCTTTTCGGGCTGGTAGGGAAAGCCGTGGAAGCTGCGCAACCTGCCTGCGGGAGTGGTCATGCGGTAGGTGACCGGCAACTTGCGCAGCCAGGCCAGGTCTTCGGGAGAAAGCTGGTCGTGGGTCCAGTCGATGATCTGCTCGGCTATACCCTCGCGCTCGGTCTTGGCGAAAGGAAAGGCGATGTTGACGTCGGCCGCGCCCAAGACGCAGACCACATTTTTCTCGCGCACCGCGGCTATTACCTCTTGCGGATGAGGGCCGTAGCCCAAGAGGTCACCGGAGCAGACGATGGCGTCCACGCCGCGCAGTTCCAGCGATTGCAGGACCGCTTCTAGGGCGGGAAAATTGGAATGGACGTCAGAGATCAGGCCGAGGCGCATGACAACAGTTTACGAAAAAAACTCCGCTCGTTGGGTATTTCTCACCAGAGTTGGGTAGCGTTGGTATATGGTGGCGTTTTTACTGGGCCTGGCGCTGGCGCTGACGATGGTCCCCTTCCCGCTGGGGTGGCTCTCGCCGCTGCCGCTGGCTTTGCTCTTGGCTCGTTTCGGCGGACGCCGCCGCGCGCTGGAAGCATTTTGGGCGGGACTGGGTTTTTGGGCGTTGCACGTCGCCTGGCTGCCTGCCAGTTTTGAGCTGATGTTCGGCCCACTGGGGGTGGTTCCCTTCTTACCGATGATCCTCGCCGAGGCGGGGTTTTGGGCGCTGCTGGTTTGGCTTTTCGGCAATCGCGGAACAGCCTTGCTGGGAGCATGGGTTCTGCTGGACTACCTGCGGGCCCACCTGGGGGCGCTGGCTTTCCCCTGGGGAGAGTTCGGTTACGCTCTTACCGCCTCTCCTGCAAGGATGCTGGCCGCTTTGGGCGGCGTAGGCCTACTCTCTTTGCTGGTATTGCTGACCGCTTGGGCTCTTTACCGCGGCAGGTACTGGGTGCTCATACCTTGGGCCATCGCCTGGCTGGCGCCGCTACCACGGCCGCAGCCGCAAAGGTCGGCCATACTGGTACAGGGCGCACTCAACCCTCTGGCTAAAGTCAGAGGAGCCAGCGCACTGCAGGTTTATCAGCGGTTGACCAGTGAAGCCCTCGAGCACAACCCGCAGGCCGACCTGGTAGTCTGGCCGGAAACGGCGGTACCGCGCCTGCCGCAGGGCCTGGGTTCGCTAGTGGGGGGGCGCGATTTAATAACCGGAGTGGCGGCCTACGACGACGGCTTCCGCAACCGCGTGGTTCTTTACCGCGGCGGCAAGATAGTCGCCAGCTACGACAAGACCGTGCTGGTGCCCTTTGGCGAGTATTTTCCTTATCGCGGCGTATTTGGTTGGCTGTACGGCTTCTTCCTCGAGCGTTTCGGCATGGCTTCGCTGGCGGATACCAAGCCGGGGAAGGGCTTGGCGCCGCTGGCCGAGTATGGAGCGTATATCTGCTACGAGTCCGCCTTTCCCGAGGTGGCGCGGAGAATGGCCAACGAGGGGGCCAGGCTCTTGGTAAACGTCAGTAACGACGCCTGGTTCGGGCCGACTTTTGGAGCGCAGCAGCACTTTGAGATGGGTAGGCTGCGGGCGGTGGAAACCGGCAGGTGGTTGCTGCGGGCCGGCAACGACGGGGTGACGGCGGCGATCGACCCCTACGGGCGGGTACGTCGGCGTTTAGCCAAAGGGGAGCGCGGCTGGTTGCTGGCGGGCTACTCTTTCAGTGACGTTAAAACGCCGTATCTTTATTGGGGCGACTGGCCGCTGCTGCTCCTGGCGCTGCTGCTGGCGGTTTGGGGTCGGAAGCCGCGGCGGGAGTGGTGGCGCTGAATAAATATGCTGCGCATACGGGCTTTTGGCGTTAGAATGCCGTCATGCGCGCACTCCTTTCCGTTTCCGACAAAAGCGGCATAGTAGATTTCGCCCGAGGTTTGCAACGTCTGGGTTTCGAGCTTGTTTCCAGCGGGGGAACGGCTCGAGCCCTTTCCGAAGCCGGTTTACGGGTTACCGAGGTGGCGGCGCTAACCGGCTTCCCCGAGGTACTAGGAGGCAGGGTAAAAACTCTCCACCCCAAGGTGCACGCGGGCATTCTTGCCCGCAGCGATCAGCGGTCCGAGCTCGACGAGCTGGGCATCGCCCCTTTCGACCTGGTGGCGGTCAACCTCTACCCTTTCGAAAAGGCAATAGCCGCAGGCGCCAGCGGGGCCGAGGCGCTAGAACAGATAGACATTGGCGGTCCCACCCTGCTGCGGGCCGCCGCTAAAAACCATGAGCGCGTTTGGGCGCTTTGTGACCCCGCCGACTACGACGAGGTACTCACGCATTTGCGGCAAGCTCCCGAGGAGTCGCTGGACGCGCGTCGGCGGCTGGCGGCGAAGGTGTTCGCGCACACCGCGGCCTATGACGCCCTGATAGCAGACTGGTTTTTGCGCGGCGGGGAGGCCTTCCCAGAAAAGCGATTACTGGCGCTTTCCAAGGTAAGCGACCTGCGCTACGGCGAAAACCCCCAGCAGCGCGCCGCCCTCTACCGCGTAGACGGCGAGTCGGGGCCGCTGTTGCAGGCGCAGCAGCTGCAGGGTAAGCCGATGAGCTTCAACAACTACGGCGACGCTGAGGCCGCCTGGAACCTGGTCAGCGCCTTCGATGAACCGGCGGCGGTGGCCTTAAAGCACCAGAACCCTTGCGGGGTGGCCGTAGACAGCAGCCTATCCGCCGCCTTTCAGAAGGCCTATGACGCCGACCCTGTCAGCATTTTCGGCGGCATCGTGGCCCTCAACCGCCCGCTGGACTTAGAGACCGCGGAAAAGCTGGCGCCAATTTTCTTAGAGGTTTTGCTGGCGCCCGACTACCAGCCGCAGGCGCTGGCGCGCCTCGCCAAGAAAAAGAACCTACGTATCCTGCGCGTACCGGAGCTGGCGCGGGGCGACTATCTGGACGTGCGCCGTCTGCGCGGCGGCCTGTTATTACAGGACGCCGACACCCGCGGACTCACAGAGAGCGAGTTGCGGGTGGTCAGCCAAAGCCAGCCCAGCGCGCAGGAGTGGGCCGATATGCGTTTCGCCTGGAAGGTGGTAAGGGCGCTGCGTTCCAACGCTATAACCGTGGTCAAAAATGGTCAGACTCTCGGCTCGGGAATGGGGCAGACTAGCCGCATAGACGCCGCCAGGCACGCCCTCGACCGCGCCGGCGCGGTCGCCGCCGGCGCGGTGCTGGCCTCCGACGCCTTTTTTCCGTTCGACGACGTGGTCAAGCTGGCGGCCGAGAGGGGGGTGCGCGCCATAATCCAACCAGGCGGTTCGAAGCGCGACGCCGACTCGGTGGCGGCGGCTGACGAGGCGGGGATGGCGATGGTTTTTACGGGCGTGCGCGTTTTCCGCCACTAGCGGCGCAGGTAGACGAAGGCCACCGCTATCAGCATTATCGCCGCAGCCGCATTGGGCAGCGGCGGCAGGCCGCCGCCGGCGTCGCTAGAGAGCGCCCATGCCAAGGCGGCGATGGCGGCCAATAACAAGACTATCCGCTGCCAAGAGCCCATCAGAAAAGCGGTTCCTGGGCCGATGTTTTTATTTCCCGCTGCGGTTTGGGGCCCAGCCTGTCAAGTTCGCGCTTGAGGGTTTGTACGTCTTCCCACGTCAAAGCTTTGGGGCTCCCTTTGGTCCGCGAGGGGTTGCGTAAGAGGTAGGCGGGGTGGAAGATTGGGAACACCTTTACTCCATGCCATTCGAACCACTTGCCGCGCACTTTCGTGATAGGGGTCTTGTCTTCCAAGAAAAACTGCGTGGCGACCGAGCCCAGCGGAGCGATGATCTGCGGTTTGATTATTTCGATCTGCTTGAGCAGCCAAAGTGAGCTGCATATCTTAGCTTCGTCGGGGAGAGGGTTGCGGTTGCCGGGAGGCCGGCACTTTACGATGTTCGTGATGTAAACGCTCTCGCGGGGAATGCCTGCGGCCTCGAGTATGCGATCGAGCAGCTGCCCGGCGCGACCTACGAATGGGCGGCCCTGCTCGTCTTCATCCGCCCCCGGACCCTCGCCGACGATCATCAGGCTGGCGTCTGGGTCTCCTTCGCCAAAAACGACGTTGCTGCGGGTTTCGTGAAGGCGACAGGCCTTACACTGAGCGGCTTTGGCGGCCAGGTCTTTGAGCTCCCTAGACACGCGCTTACTCCAGGGGTTTGCGTAGCTTGCGCGCTTCGCGGCGCACCTTGGGGTCGAGCCCAATCATCAAAAAGAAATTTTCCAGGGCGTTTTCTTTGCCCTTGATTTTGGGGTGGGCGTCTTCGGCTGTGCCGGTAACGAAGGGGAGAGACTGATACAGTTCGATGGCGTACTGCACCACCGCGTCGGGGCCCTTGCTCTCGGCCAGTTCGGCTAGTTGGGTGTAGACCTCGCGCCTGGCTTCAGCGTGAGTACGGAATACCTCCGGACTAGGCGTTTCGGGAGCGCGTAATACGTCTTGTTTGGCTATGCGGCGGTAATGCTTCAAGCCACGGACTATTTCTTCCGTTGACAGAGTAACTTTATACTGCATTCCGGCTCCTTTCAGAGATCAAAAATCCGCCCCTGCCTTCCGGGCGGACGCGGCTATGGTAGATTGATAGTTCATCGCTATAATTATAGGCCCCGGAAAAATGGCCTGTCAACGAAAGGCATAAAAATAAATGGTTTGCGAGCCCGCCACTTCGTATAATTGAAGCGTGAACCATATTGGTCCGTATTTACTGGAGTCTATCCGCGCCAAAGAAGACGCTATCGAGGTATGGAACGCCCAAGACAGCATTACGGGCGTGCCGGTGCTGATATTTAAACCGCTGACGGGCGACCTGCCCAGGTGGCGCATCGAGGGAGTCCTCACGTGGACGCAGCGCGTGGCCGACGCCTGGGTGGCCGAGCTGCCGTTCGGGGCGAAGCCGCTGGCGGAGCTCGAGCAGGCGGCTTCGCCGCGAGAGCTGACGGCCTGGGCGAGACGTATGCTGGCCGTGCTGCTGGAGATGGAGGCGATGGGGCTCGAGCACGGCCGCATAGACCCGCAGTTCATTTGGGCGAAAGGGGAGAAGGCGTGGCTGGCCGGTTTGGGACTGCCGCCGAGCGGCGGGCGGCCCGACGCCGTTGCGCTGGCGGGCGTCCTCAAGAGCGCCGCAGGGGATTCCTGGCCCGGCTGGTCCTACCATGGCGTGATAGAGGCCCTGGCCTCGGGCAACCTTAGCCTGCGCGAGGCCGCCGAGAGGCTGGCGGAGAAGCCGCCGAGCGGAGAAGAGAAAAACGGCGACGAATACCAGATCTCCGCCGCGGAGTTCGAGACCGGCACGGTGCGTATCATAGCCGCCAAGAACCCGCCGTCCGCGAGGCGGGAAGCGACAGCCGAGTCCCGCCAAAAAGCGCTCTTTGAAGACCAACCAGAAACACCTACGGACACCGCTGACGGCGCTAATGTCACCATTGTCGAGCGCGCGGCGTCTTCGAGCGCAAAAGAGCCGGGCGGCGGAGAAGCCGAAAATCAAAACGGCGCAGGCTCGCAGGACCCGTTGTTGAGGGAAGACGAGAAACAGCCGCCGCAGGCGCCAGAACAAAAAGAGGCGGAAAAAGACGGACCGAAGAGCAGGGAGTTACCCGTCGTAACTTCCGAACCCGGTAAAGAACCGCGCAGCGAGTCGAGAGGCGTCAAAGGACGGGTCGTGGTGCAAATATCGGATAGCGACGAGCCGGCCTTCGAGGTTATCGAGCCCAAGCGGGCTTATTCGTCACGTAACGTTCTGCGTGCCGCCGTGCTGGCCCTTTTGGTTTTGATGCTGGGGATGGCGTATTTTTGGAGCGTTAGCCGTCGGGCCGGTAACAGCGCCGTAGCTGAGGCGTATCCGCTGCAGTTTCGGGTAGAGCCCAAAGACGCGCACGCCGAGGTGGTCTTGCTAGAGGCGCCCAAAGAGTCTAGATTGAGTACCGGCAAGGTGTTAGCGATTATCCCCGGTACCGTCTACTTCGACGCACCGGGCGTCTACCGAATCCAGATCCGCGCCAGCGAGTACACACCGCAGGAGAAGCTGTTGGTCATTCCGCCTGAAAAGCGAGTCATAGTCGTGCGCATAGGCAACGAACGTTAAACTGGAGCAATGAGCGTCGTAATCCTAGACTTCGGCTCGCAGTACACCCACCTCATCGCCCGCCGCTTTCGCGAGCTGCGGGCCTACTCGGTGGTCCTCCCCGGCTCTGCGACGTTGGCCGAAATACGGGCGCAAAAACCAAGCGCGCTGGTGCTATCGGGCGGCCCCAGCTCGGTCTTCGACCCCGCGGCCCTGCGGCCCGACGAGGGCGTCTTCGACCTGGGATTGCCGCTGCTGGGGATCTGCTACGGCATGCAGTACCTGGCCCAGCGCTTCGGGGGGCGGGTCGAGCGCGGCGGCCGCGCCGAGTACGGCAAAGCCTGGCTGACCCGCTACCAGGGCCCGCTCTTCGAGGGGCTCGCGGGCGAGGCGCAGGTCTGGATGAGCCACGCCGACGCGGTCACCGAGCTGCCCCCGGGCTGGCGCGCGGTCGCGGCCACCGAGGAGAACCCGGTCGCGGCGATCCAGGACGACACAGGCCGCTTCTTCGGCGTACAGTTCCACCCGGAGGTGGCCCACACCCCCAAGGGAATGGCGATCCTCGAGAACTTCCTGCGCACAGCCGGCCTGCGGCGCGACTGGACGCCCGACCACGCGCTTGACGCCGCTCTGGAGGAGGCGCGCGGCAAGGCCGCCGGCGAGCGGGTGCTGCTGGCCGTCAGCGGCGGGGTGGACTCGAGCACCCTGGCGCTGCTGCTGGCCCGGGCCGGGGTAGAGCACACCGCCGTCTTCGTCGACCACGGCCTTTTGCGTCTGGGGGAGCGCGAAGAGGTGGAGCGCGCCCTCTCGTCCGCGGGGGTCAACCTGGTGACGGTCGACGCGCGCGAACGCTTCCTGAGCGAGCTCGCGGGCGTGGCCGACCCTGAGGCCAAGCGCAAGGCCATCGGCCGCGCGTTCGTCGAGGTCTTCAAGGAGGAGGCGGCGCGGCTGGGTCCCTTCCGCTTCCTGGCGCAGGGCACCCTCTACCCCGACGTGATCGAGAGCGCCGGCGGGACCGGCGCGGCCAACATCAAGAGCCACCACAACGTCGGCGGCCTGCCCGCCGAGCTGGGCTTCGAGCTGCTCGAGCCCTTCCGCTACCTCTTCAAGGACGAGGTGCGCCAGCTGGGGCTCTTGCTGGGCCTTCCCGACAGTATCCGCTTGCGCCACCCCTTTCCCGGACCCGGCCTCGCCATCCGCATCCTGGGGCCGGTGGACGAAGAAAAGCTCGACATCCTGCGCCGCGCCGACGACCTCTTCATCAGCACCCTCAAGGACCACGGCCTCTACGACGAGGTCTGGCAGGCGCTGGCGGTGCTCACCCCCGTGCGCAGCGTCGGCGTGACCGGCGACGAGCGCCGCTACGGCTACGTTCTAGCGCTGCGGGCGGTGACCAGCGTGGACGGCATGACCGCCGACTGGGCGCGGCTGCCCCACGACTTCCTCGACGAGGTGGCGCGCAAGATTCCGCAGCGCATCCCCGAGATCGGCCGCGTCGTTTACGACCTGACCAGCAAGCCCCCGGGAACGATCGAATGGGAATGAAGAAACTAAAGCTCTTTGAGGCGAGCGTTTACACCGATGACCTGGTTGCAGCCCGCCGTTTTTACGAAGAGGTGCTGGGTCTTGACTGCCTTATTTTCGAGCCGCCACGGCACGCCTTTTTCCGCACAGGCCGAGGGATGCTGCTGGTTTTTAACCCTGCAGCCACCGCTCAGGGCGACGAAGAGGTGCCCCCTCACGGAGCGCAGGGTCCGGTTCACGTTGCTCTCTCCGCCCCCGAGGAAGAGCTGGCGGGTTGGGCAAGTCGTCTACAGCAGGCGGGCGTCGAGATTCGCTGGGCGGACTGGCCTGGCGGACGCAGCTTTTTCTTCCGCGACCCTGCCGGCAATCTCTTGGAAATCGCCAGTCCGCATATCTGGGACGCGGCGAACGATTGCGTGGTCGAGGTTTTCACCGACGGTTCCGCCGACGACAAAAAACGCGGCGGTTGGGCGGCGCTCTTGCGCTACGGCGACCACGAAAAGATGATTAGCGGAGCGCAGCCGCAGACCACCAACAACCGCATGGAGCTGACCGCGGCGGTCAAAGCTTTGCTTGAGCTAAAAAGGCCCTGCCAGGTAACCATCTACACCGACTCGCAGTACCTCAAAAAAGCCTTCAGCGACGGCTGGCTCGATAAGTGGCAAAAGAACGGCTGGCGGACGGCCAGCAAACAGCCGGTCAAAAACAAAGACCTTTGGATGCAGCTGCTCAAAGAAACGCAGCGCCACCAAGTCGAGTGGCGCTGGACCCGCGGCCACGCCGGTCACCGTGAGAACGAGCTCGTCGACAAAGAAGCCCAGCGCCAGAGACGCACACTGCCCGCAGAATAGCGAGCGAAGGCTGGTCGTGGCGCCACCGTGCGCGATGGGACGCACACGACCCGCCAACGTTCGCTTTCTTCAAGACGGACTTGCCGCCGTAGTCACACGGGTGCGGGCAGAAGGTCAGTACGGATCCGGGTGAGAGTCGTTTTGTTCGGGGGTGGAAATCGTGGGAAGGGACGGGCAAAGAGTGTCTCCGACGCATCCGGTGTCGCTTGCGGAGCCGGTGATTTTCCACTTCCCACTTACCGCCTCCAGTATTCCGCACGCCGCCTTTCCACAAGCCCCCCCTTGCTACACGCACTACGTTCTGCTTCCCATGGGCTGCAGCCTACCGGCAAAGTGAGCGGCCGGGCTAGCCGTAATAGTCGGGTTCGTTTCCCGGCTTCCACTTGATGTTGCAGCCCATGCTGGGGTATTGCGGTTCGGGAGGTTCTTGGCCGGCGAGCAGTCTTTCCAGCGCCGCGCGCAGGTCTGAGC
>JALSMT010000128.1 GCA_026987375.1 Thermaceae bacterium
ATTAAACCCTAATTCATCATAGAGTTTACCATATACATCGTGAATCCCTTTAATTACGCGTCTCTCCTCTTTTATATCTAAGAGGTTTACATTAAAGTCATCTCTTTTAGCTACCTCTTCTTTAACGATTGTAGAATCTTTTTTATTCTCTATATTTTCCTCATCTACAAACAGAGGAAGTTGTCCCTCTTGTTCCATTCTTCGTTTTATAGATTCTGCTAATGCTTTGAGGGATTCTAACTCCTCTCCCTCCATAGCTGTCCCTAAATGTTTGACAATCTTTTGTTTAACTTTTCCATCAACTCTTTTAGACTCAACTATCTGTACGCCACACTTTGGTGAATTTTTACTTCTTTTTATTCTTATAAACATACGCTTATTATAGCATAATTTTATAATAATATCAATAGGTAATATTATTAGGCACTACAATTTCGACCCTCACTTTTTATATCCCTATTTTTGGGCTTTTGACTCTTTTTTTGTGGTGGGGATAGGTGAAGTCGGGAAAGAAAGATAGCCTCTGCAAAAAGTGCACTAGATGCTGCAAAAAGTACTTATGATATAGTAAAAACAAAATATGAAAATAGTATAGTAGACAATGTGGTATACTTGGATGCACTTAGCAAAAAAGCACTTTATAAATCTATATACTCTCAAGCTAAAAATGACTATGAGATAGCAAAAGCAAGTTATGTTTTTAGTAGCGGAATTAACTATAAAGCTTTTATAAAATGGATATATTGATATAGAGGCTTATTTTAGCCTCTATATTTATTTTCCTACATATAGTTGTCTTGGTCTTGCTATCTTGGCTTTTGGGTCTTTTTTTAGCTCCATCCATTGGGTTATCCAGCCTACGGTTCTACCTATGACAAAGATTGCTGTAAAGAGATTTTTAGGTATGCCTAGAGCTGTTAGGATAACACCGGAGTAGAAGTCGATATTTGGATAGAGATTTCTTTTTATGAAGTATTCATCACTTAATGCTATCTCTTCTATCCTGTTGGCTATCTCAAGCAGTCTTGAGTCAAGGTTTAACTCATCTTTTAACTGATCTTGTAAGCCTTTTAGTATCTTTGCTCTTGGGTCAAAGTTTTTATAAACTCTGTGTCCAAATCCCATAAGTCTAAATGGGTCACTTGGATCTTTTGCTCTTTTTATAAATTTATCCACATTTTTTATATCGCCTATCATCTCAAGCTGAGCTATAACAGACTCGTTTGCCCCGCCATGAGCTCTGCCCCACAAGGCGTTTATACCTGCTGATATGGCTGCATAAGGGTGAGCACCTGTTGACGCTACTGTTCTTACTGTCGTAGTAGAAGCATTTTGTTCATGATCAGCATGAAGTGTAAAGATAGTATCAAGAGCTTTTATCTCTATATCTCTTATCGTAGTAGGAGCTTTCTTGCCGACTTCCCTATGAAACTTTCCACCGGGATAGGCTCTCATCATATAGAGGAAGTTTTCAGTAAAATATCTATCAATATCTGGTTGTATAATTGGTATGCCAAGACCTCTTCTATAAGCAAATGCCGCAAGGGTTGGAATTTTGGCTATGATCCTGGCTGACATCTCCTGGAAGCTCTCATCTTCGCTTATATCAAGATGATCAAAGTAAAAGGCGGAGAGTGCACTAACTGCCGAAGAGAGCATTGCCATTGGATGGGCAG
>JALSMT010000129.1 GCA_026987375.1 Thermaceae bacterium
TCGCCCAAGGTGAGCTCGTCGGTCCCGCGCGAGTGCACCACCCAGGCCCCCTTGACCCCGAGCTCGCCCAGCGCGTAGGCCATGGGCTCGAGCAGGTCGGGGGAGTAGACGCCCAGCAGGAAGTACCGCGCTCGCGCCGGGTTGGTGAGCGGCCCCAGCACGTTGAAGACGGTGCGGGTCTTCAGCTCGGCCCGCACCGGGGCGACGTGGCGCATGGCCGGGTGGTGGGTGCGGGCGAAGAGGAAGCCGATGCCCACCTCTTCGATCGCCCGGGCCACCCGCTCCGGTTCCAGCTCGATGTTGACCCCCAGAGCCTCGAGCACGTCGGCCGAGCCGCTTTTGGAGCTGGCCGCGCGGTTGCCGTGCTTGGCCACCTTGAGGCCCGCCGCCGCCAGCACGAAGGCGACGGTGGTGGAGATGTTGAAGGTGCCGGCGCCGTCGCCGCCGGTCCCCACCACGTCCACCAGTTCGCCCTCGACCCGCACCGGCGTGGCCGCTTCGCGCATGGCGCGGGCGAAGCCGGCGATCTCGTCGGGCGTCTCGCCGCGCACCTTAAGCGCCGCCAACAGCGCCGCCGTCTGCACCGGGCTCAGCTGGCCGGCCATCATCCGCTGCATCAGGGCGTAGGCTTCGTCTTGGGCCAGGGGTTCTCCTGCTAGAACTTTATTAAACTCGGTCATTGCTCCTCCTTTTGCGGGTGGGTTTTCCAGAATAATTCGACCTCACCGAGCCAGTTGGCGAGTAGCTGCAGCCCCAGCTCGGTGAGGATGCTCTCGGGGTGGAACTGCACGCCGACCGTGGGAAAGCGCACGTGCCGCACCGCCTGCACGGTCTGCTGCCCCTCCTCAGGCGTCCAGGCCAGCACCTCCAGCTTGCCCGGCAGTTCGTCAATGACCAGCGAGTGGTAGCGGGTGGCGCTGAAGGGGTTCGGCAGGCCCATGAAAATGCCCTGGCCCGAGTGTTCGATGGGGCTGGTCTTCCCGTGCATGATGCGCGGCGCCGGCACCACCTTGGCGCCGAAGGCGGCGCCGATGGCCTGGTGGCCCAGACAGACGCCGAGGATGGGCAGGCGCGGGGCGTATTCCTTGATGAGCGGGATCGAGAGCCCCGCCTCTTCGGGGGTGCCCGGGCCCGGAGAGATGACCACGGCGCCTGGGGCCAGCCTGTCCACGTCCTCGAGCCGGAACTTGTCGTTGCGCCAGACGGTCAGCCGCGCCCCCAGCCGGCCCAGGTAGTCGGCGAGGTTGTAGGTGAAGGAGTCGTAGTTGTCGATGATTAGTACGTGGTGCGTAGTGCGTGGTGCGTGGTTGGTGGTGCGTGGTTCGTGGTGCGTGGTTGGTGGTGCGTGGTTCGTGGTTCGGGGTGCGCGGTGCGTGGTACCGAGTGATTGGTTGCTATTCATTTTTGCCCTTTCCAATGGTTGATGTAAGCCGCGATGCGGCGGGTAAGTGAATTGAGCCGTTCCGATAGGTCCGCAAGGTCTTCGGGGATTGAGTAGTCAAGAGCACTGCTCAATTCGAGCAGGCTGTAGAGTTCGTATGCGCTACCGAGTGAGATTTTTCCGAACCTGACGATTTCGGCGCTGGAACCGCGCCCTAAACCCTCGGCGAGGTTGGATGCAATGGATGTGGCTGCCCGACGTGTTTGTGAGGTGAGGCCATAAACTTCTTCCTTTGGCCAGTCCTTGCTGGTTTCGTAGACTCGCTTGGCGAGTTCTATCGCTTCGCGCCAAACCTCCAGTTCCTTGAGGTTTCTCGGTCTCATCGTCACCTCCACTACGTACTACGCACCACGTACCACGCACCGGCCGAGCGGGCCTACAACCCCTTCTCTGCCAATTCGACTGCCCTCATCAACGCCTTCGCCTTGTTCACGCACTCCTGGTACTCGCGCTCGGGGTCGCTGTCCGCCACCACGCCGGCGCCGGCCTGGACGTGGACCCGGCCGCCGGCGATGACGAAGGTGCGCAGCGTCAGCGCCATGTCCATGGCGCCGTCGTAGGCGATGTAGCCGAAGGCGCCGCCGTAGGGGCCGCGGCGGGTGGGCTCGAGCTCGTCGATGATCTCCATGGCCCGGATCTTGGGCGCGCCGCTGGCGGTACCCATGGGGATCACGCTGGCCAGGGCGTCTAGCGGCGTTTTATCGTCTTTTAGCTCGCCGCTGACGGTGCTGACGATGTGCATGACGTGCGAGTAGTGCTCCACCCGCATTAGCTCGTCCACCTTGACGCTGCCGTGTTTGGCCACCCGGCCGATGTCGTTGCGGCTCAGGTCCACCAGCATCACGTGCTCGGCGCGCTCCTTCTCATCGGCCAGCAGCTCCTCGGCCAGCGCGCGGTCCTCCTGGGGCGTCCGGCCGCGCGGCCGGGTGCCGGCGATGGGCCGCGTCGTCACACTGCGGCCGCTGGCGCGCAGCAGGCTTTCGGGGCTGGCTGAGACCAGCGTCAGCTCGCCCAGGTCGAGGTAGCCCATGTAGGGGCTGGGGTTGACGCTGCGGAGCGCCCGGTAGAGGGCGAAGGGGTGCACGCCCAGCTCGGCGGAGAAGCGCACCGAGGGCACCACCTGGAAGATGTCGCCGGCGCGGATGTATTCCTTGCTCTTCTCCACGATGCTGGCGTATTCCTCGGGGCTCAGGTTGGCGCTGAACGCGGCCTTGCGGCCGCCTCGCTCACCCGGCACGCCCGGCAGCGGCCCCCGCAGCCGGCGCTCGGCGGAGTCCAGCAGCTCGCGGGCCCGCGCCGTGGCCGAGGGGCCGCTGCCCAGCGTGGGTGCGACCAGGTGTATCACCTGCTGGAAGTGGTCGAAGACGACCACGAGCTCGGGTTCAATGAATAGCATGTCTGGCGCCCCAATCTCGTCGGGGTTGGCGTCGGGCAGTTTTTCGTAATAGCGCACCAGGTCATAGGCCACGTAGCCCACCGCCCCGCCCCAAAACGGCGGCAGCTCGTGGCCGTTCTTGACATCGCGGTGCACCGCGTGATAGAGCGTGGCCAGCGGGTCCGCCGCCTCCACCTCGGCGCCGTCGATCGTAAACCTGCCCTCTTCCAGCCTGAACGTCCGTCGCGCCCCCACGCCGATAATCGAGTAACGGCTCCAGCGCTTGCCCGCCTCGACGGACTCGAGCAAAAAGCTCACCGGCGCCTTCTCGGCCAGCTTCAAGTAAGCGGTCACCGGCGTTTCCAGGTCGGCGAGCAGGGTCTTGACCACGGGTTTCGTCTTCATCGTCGTTCCCCTTCCAAAATAAAAACTCCCGGTGTGCTGCACCCCGGGAATCAAGCAAAGGCCGTCCGCCCCGGGGTTAACCAGGCCACCACCAGAAGCGAACGGCGAAGCGACTCATCACCCACACTATACCGACCCAGCTGCTTTCAGACAAGCCAGACGGGTCCCTGTGCCTGCCATTCATCTAATACTGAAAAAATGTTGCTATATTGAAACCATGCCGCTAACGATCAAGAACGATGAAGTTGAACGGCTAGTGCGCGAACTTGCCGCGGAGGAAAAGGTGACCAAGACCGAGCTCGTGCGCCGGGCGCTATTGTCGCTCAGGCGCCGACGGCGCCGCCCGGAGCTTACGCGCAGCGAAAGGGTACAGGCTTTTTTGGACGACGTTGCGCCCCTGCTCGAAGGCGCCCGCATGCCGGGTAAACGGGAGCGCGAGGCGATTTTGGGCTACGGTGAGGAGGGCGTGTGATGGTGCTCGACAGCAGCGCCTTCCTGGCCATCCTGTTTCGCGAGCCCGGTTACGAGCGCCTGCTCGAGGCGCTGGACGCCGCCGAGACCGTTTCTGTGGGTGCCCCCACGCTGGCCGAGGCCAAGATCGTCCTGGGCGCGCGGGTGGGGTTCGAGAAAACCTTCTTGCTCGACGAGCTCCTGCGGCAAATGGAAGCCGAGGTAGTATCCTTCGGCCGCGAGCACACCGACGAGGCGGTGCGCGCCTACCGGCGCTTTGGCAAGGGCCGCCACCCGGCCGGCCTCAACTTCGGTGACGCGATGAGCTACGCCATGGCCAAACTAAGCGGAGAGCCACTCCTCTTCGTAGGTGACGATTTTTCCCGCACCGACGTTCAGCCGGCGCTTTCTTGAGCCTCGAGCGGCACCAGCCGCCGCAGGTACAAATTCGCCAGCGCCAGCACCACGAACCCGCCCAGACCAAGGACGCCTACCAGCAGGTCGTTCTTGCGGCCGTAAATATCGGCGCCGCCCGCGAAGACGAGGAGAGGCAGCCCGGCCACGGCGTTGAGGGTGCCGTGGAAGAGCGCGGGCGGCAGGATTGATCCGCCGCGTTCGCGCAGGTATAGCATCCAGGGTGTCAGCAGCGTGGTAAAAATGACCATCATAAAAACGCCCGCGAGGCGATGAGCGGGGTAGTCGTAGCCCAAAAAATAGACTAGCGGCGCGTGCCACAGCCCCCAGGCGATGCCGATTTGCAGTGAGGCGGGCCAGAAGCCGAGCTCGCGCGTGTGCTCCCATAGATAACCGCGCCACATTAGCTCCTCGCCCAGCGCGAAGAGCAGGTTGATCGTCGCACCCGCCAGCAGCCCCTGGACGATCAGCGCCGCCCACAGTGCCCAGCCGGGCAGGCTTGCCCCCTCGGCCCCGCTGCGCGCGGCGACGGCCTGGCGGACCTGGGCGAGCCCTACGTAGCTGTCGAGGGGCAGGCTGGTGACGATGCTGGCCAGACTGAAGAACAGCGGCAGCAGCCAGGCCGCCAGCCACCAGCGGTTGGGCTTGCTGAAAATGCGCAGCCGCATACCCTCGCGCCGCGCCAGCAGCAGCGCCACCAGGCCGGGGATCCACATGTAGATAAGGCTGAATGCTAAGAACCAGGGGCTCTTTAGGCCGCCGCCGCCGAGGTAGTAGACGGCGAAGGCCGCCCAGCTTAGCGCCAGGGTAATGGTCAAGGCTCGGTCAGCTTTCTTCATGGTTCACCATTCGCAGTCCCAGCAGCCCCAGACGCTCTTCTGGCCTCTGCGGATTTAACGGCGGCTTGCGCCCGTCCACCACTTCTAGCAGCGGGCCGCGGCCCTTCGCCAGGCCGACGCAGGCCGTGACCGCGCCCAGGTTGCTTTGAAAGCAGCCCAAGTAGTAGCCGGGCATGGCCCAGCCGCTGATTTTGAAACCCAGACGGTAGCGCACCAGCTTGGCGCTCTTTACCTGCCGTTTGCGCGAGCGGCGGCCGCCGGAGAAGGCTTCAATTCTCAGCGACGAGGTTTTTACGCGGTAGCGCGGCTTGCCCGCAGCCGTCGCGCCTAAGAAGAACAGCAGGGCGCCGCCGAGCGCCTCGAAGGTCGAAAGCCAGTAAGTAACCCGCCTTTCCCCCAGCAGAAATGCAATGAAGAGAGTTAGCGGTATGGAGGCCGCGATGGGTAGGAGCAGCGGCAGGCTGGCGCCGCCGCCGGAGTGGCGGTTATTACTTCTTCTCGCCATTTTTTACCCTCGGCAGACGGTTTTTGACGGCTTTTAAGAGGCGCTGGCGGTCTTGGGGCGTCAGCAGAATCAGCTCGCCGCTTCGCAGGGCCAGCAACAGTCCCTTACCAGCCGGGCCGCCGGCGTAGGCGGTCAGCTTGCCCAGATTGCTCTGAAAGCGGCCCACGTAGTAGCCCGGCAGGGCGGCGCTGCCGTTGCGGCGGCCAAGGGCGTAGTCTACCTCCTCGACCGCCATGACGTTCTCGAGCCGGACGCGGCGCGCGCCGGCCAGCATTTTTAGTTCCAGGACGCCATCCGCGAGGCTATAAGCCAGTCGCGCCGGCATGAGCCACAACAGCGCCGCGAAAGAAGACGTTACCAAGAAAACCAGGGCCGAAAGCAGCCACCTCGCCGGGTTGGGGACGCTGGCCACGCTGTAGCTGTAATAGGTAATCAGCAGCGCCAGCAGCGCCACCGCCGCGGCGCGCGTCTTGCGGCCGCGCAGGTCGCCGGCTACCCGACAGTCAACGCCGTTATTTTTCAACTTTACCGCCTCCTTCCGCCCCAGGCTCTTTGAGTCTACCGGCCCTCTTTGCCTCTCGCGAAAGAATGAACTCTATCTGCGCGTTGACGCTGCGCAGGTCGTCCGCGGCCCACTTTGCCAGGGCGTCGTAGAGCTTGGGGTCTAGTCGTAAGAGGAAGCGTTTCTTCAT
>JALSMT010000130.1 GCA_026987375.1 Thermaceae bacterium
CCGTATAGCGTACCGGCATTGATCACCGGGCTCGCCGACTGTTCACTGGTGAGGACGACCATCAGGTTGTTGACCATGGCGGCTTTCTTTTCTTCGTCCAGCAGCACTACGTTTTCGCGCTCCAGGTGCTCGAGCGCCTGCTGCACCATCCCCACCGCCGCGTCCACGATGAGGCGGCGCGCCGAGATGATGGCCTGGGCCTGCTGGCGGCGCAGCATCGCTTGGGCTATTTCGGGGGAGTAGGCCAGGTGGCTTATCAGCGCTTCCTGCACCTTTACTCCGGCCACTTCCAGCCGCTCCTGCACCTCGCTCGTAAGGGCCTTAGCCACCTCGTCGGGGCTGCCCCGTAGTGAAAGCTCGTGCTCTTCGGCGTCGTAGGGGTAGCGGCTGGCCAGTTTGCGGATGGCCGTTTCCACTTGCACCTCCACAAACTCCTCGTAGTCGTCCACGTCAAAGACGGCCTTGGCGGTGTCCACTACCTTCCAGACGACCACCGTGCCTATCTCTACGGGGTTGCCGTGCTTGTCGTTGACTTTGAGGACTTCGGAGTTGAAGTTGCGCACCCGTAGGCTGACGCGCTTGGCGCCGGCGAAGGGGTTTACCCACCAAAAACCGTCCTCGCGGACGCTGCCGATGTACTTACCAAAGAAAACCAGCACTTTGGCGGTGTTCGGCTGCACGGTCAAGAAACCGGCGCTCATTACCAGTGCGACAACGAAGTAGAAGGAGCCCCATAGCAGCGTTGGCCAGAGGGCGAAGCCCTCCGATTGTCTTGCAAACTGATATATTTCCCAGCCGCTCAGCGCGTAGAAAATCAGGGTGACCAGCAACATCAGAAAACCGTTTATCTTGAAAGCCCGTCGCTCTCGCACTTGATGCATACGCCCTCCTTAGATATTAAGGTGATATCACACCAATATCTACTTGTCAAGGTATAATACCTCATGATTCGCGAAGACCTGGGCGATGGGCTAGAGCTGGCGCTGGCCGTGCCCCAAAACGCCGAAGCCCTTTTTGAGCTAATTGACCAAAATCGCGAGCACCTGCGTCGCTGGCTCCCTTTCGTGGACGCCACCCAAGACGTCGGGTACACCCGGGACTTCCTGAAAGACCAGCTGCGCGGGCTGGCC
>JALSMT010000131.1 GCA_026987375.1 Thermaceae bacterium
CGCTTCCATTCGCATTCTTTGAAGGACCCAGCCAAGGCCCGATGCATTGTACAGTCCGTCGTGGAAGCTGCAACCTTACCTTCGGCCTCAATAATGTCACTGGCTTGTGACGGGCCCAGCGAGCTAACGCAGTCTTCCGGACGGGACGTCCTATATTCAGGGAACTGAAAAAAAATAATATCCTTGTCAAACAGTCTTAAAAACAGCCTTTTGTAGCAGAGCTCCCCCCGGAGGGTTCTGCCCAAAAGGGCGCCTTCCGCCCTTCGCTCACCTACAGGTCAGCGATAAGCAAGAACAATGCAAGGGAAAAATTGTCCATCTGATTATGTTGATATATCACTGCACCACCATGTTTATCTGTATTAAGCAAAGTAATTTTTCCCTTGCATTGTCCGCAGCGTTCGCTACCGATGCTAACTATGCGGCTTTTGCCAGGCAACGAGATGGCTTGTACCAGGGATCGTACACCTCCCCACTTGCCCACAGGTGATGCATAAGCACCCCCAGTTTTCTCGCCACTGCAACGACGGCCCTTTTTTTAGCATTTTTCCCGCCCCTGTCGCTAATACGCGTGCCAAACACCTTAAGATTGCAATCCTCTCCAAAATGACCAAGGATATATTGGGCAGCGCTGACCAGAAGTCGGCGTAAAAATGGATTGCCGGCTTTAGTGATTCGTAGCTGCTTGTCCGTCTCTCCTGATTGATCCCGGCGCGGAGTCAATCCTAAAAATGATCCCACCTGGCGGCTTTTGTCAAACCGTGACGGGTCTTCCAGTACCAGAATATAAGCCAGAGCTGTCAAGGTCCCTACACCTTTTATCCCCATCAGAAGTTCGGTTTCAGGATAAGCGGTTTTGCATAGTTCCTTAATGATCTTGTCATAGGACTTTATCTGGTCGGTCAATCGTTCAATCATTTCCAGCATGGGTAGTAATATGGGCTTTAATATGTCCGGTACATCTTCCACTACTTTGTAGTGAAAACAGTGTGCGCTGCATTTGGGTAATCGCTCACCGAAAGCTTTGACACTGCCACGGACATGGTTGATCAGAGAGGTCCGTGCTTTAACCAGTATATCCCTTGCCTGCAGCAATTCCAGGTCACACTGGGTCTGCTCGCCTCGATGGGTGATCGGATATAAAAGATGTGGATCAAACCTGGCAATTCTGGCAAGCATTTCGGCATCACGGCCGTCATATTTATTGTTGCTGTCCCATATAACTCTCAGCTTGCGCGGGTTACCGACAAGGGCATGACATCCAAGGTCCTCAAGTAACCTGCTTATCCAGGGAGAATGGGTTCCCGCTTCCAGGGCAATGGTTGCTCCCTGATATTGGGAAAAAAACTTCACCAGTTCATCCTTTGTATTTCGAATACTTCCCTGGTGGACTATTTCATTATGATCGAATACACAAACAGCATGATTTTTGTCGCCAAGATCCATTCCTATTGTTACATTACCCATGGCTGGTTCTCCTTTTTTTGTGCAGCATCATGACTGCGTTAATTTTGAGCGTGGTATTACCACAACTCGTCGGGGAGGGCCAGCCTTCTCATTTTACCTTACCTG
>JALSMT010000132.1 GCA_026987375.1 Thermaceae bacterium
TTTGCAGCTAGACGCTAAAGTAGCGCGCCTCGGGGTGGTGCACCACGAAGGCGCTGGTGGACTGTTCGGGGACGAGCTGGAAGTCTTCGGTCAGGCTCAGGCCGATCTCGCGCCAGCCGAGCAGGCGTTCCAGCCTGGCCTGGTCTTCCAGGTCGGGGCAGGCGGGGTAGCCGGGGGCGTAGCGCGCCCCCTGGTAGCCCTGGGCGAAGAGCTTTTGCAGGTTGGTGGCGTCGGCACCGGCGATGCCCCACTGCTGGCGCAGGCGTTTGTGCCAGAACTCGGCCAGGGCCTCGGCCATCTCCACCGAGAGGCCGTGGAAGAGCAGGTAGTCCTCGTACTCGCCGGCGTCGAAGAGCTGCTGGCTGAAGGCGCTGGCGCGGGGGCCCATGGTCACGGCCATCAGCGCCATCACGTCGCGGGCGCCGGCGGCGTAGGCGGCCGGGGGCAGCCACTCTTCTTCATCGCCCAGCGGCTCGGCGCCGCGGGGGCGAAGGTAGTCGGCGAGGGCCAAGCCGCCGCCGGCCTGGCGGGGGAAGGCGAAGCGCTCGAGCTCGGCCCCCGTTTCCGGATCGAAGAGTGCCACCTCGTCCCCCTCGCGCGCCGCGGGCCAGAAGCCGTAGACGACCCGGGGCTCGAGCAGGTTCTCGGCTGCGGCGCGCTCGAGCCAGCGGCGCAGCCGCGGCCGGGCTTCGCGTTCGATGAGCGCGCGGTGTTCTTTGGGGCTCAGCCGGCCGCGCTTGTAGCCCCACTGCCCGCGGAAGAGGGCGTTTTCGTTGAGGTAGCGGGCGACGGTGAAGAGGTCGAGCTCGTCGGGTTTAACGATGCGGCGGCCGTAGAAGGGGGGGCGGGGAACCGCCGGCGGCGGGCCGACCGGTTGGGCGCGGGCGGGGGCGGCCCCGGGCCGGGGCTTGGCCGCGGCGGCGGGCCCTGCGGGCTCGGACCGGCCGCGCGCGCCGACGATCTCTTCCATCAGCTTCAGGCCGGCGAAGGCGTCGGGGGCGTAGTGGACGGTGCCGGGGTAGACGGCCCGCAGCTCGCGCTCGACGTAGCCGCGGTTGAGCGCCGCGCCGCCGAGAATCACCGGGATGCGGTGGCCCAGGGCGGCCATGTGCTCCAGGTTCTCCTTCATGACCGCGGTGCTCTTGACCAAGAGGCCGCTCATCCCCACGGCGTCGGGCCGGTAGCGCTCGACCGCTTCCAGAATCGAGTCGATCGGCTGCTTGATGCCCAGGTTGACGACCCGGTAGCCGTTGTTGGAGAGGATAATGTCCACCAGGTTCTTGCCGATGTCGTGGACGTCGCCCTTGACCGTCGCCAGCACCAGGGTGCCCTTGTGGGCGCCTTCCTGCCGCTCCATGTAGGGCTCGAGCCAGGCGACCGCGGCCTTCATCACCTCGGCCGACTTGAGGACGAAGGGGAGCTGCATCTGGCCGGAGCCGAAGAGGTCGCCCACCTCCTGCATGCCGCCGAGCAGGATCCGGTTGATGATCTCTTCGGCGCGGTGCTGCTTTAGCGCCTCGGCCAGGTCCTCCTCGAGCCCCTTCTTGCGCCCCTCGACGATGCGGCGGTGCAGGCGCGCTTCGACCGGCAGCTGAGCCTCTTCCTCCCGCGCCTCGTCCAGGGTGTGGCCTTCGAAGTAGTCGATGAAGGCAAAGAGCGGGTCGTAGCCTTCTTCGCGGCGGTCGTAGATCAAATCGCGGGCCAGCCGCACCGCCTCCTCGGGGATCCGGTTGACCGGCACGATCCTGCCGGGGTGGACGATGGCGGCGGTCAGGCCCGCCTGCTGGGCCTCGTGCAGGAAGACCGCATTCAGCACCTTGCGGGCGGCGGGCTTGAGGCCGAAGGAGACGTTGGAGACCCCCAGCACGAAGCCGACGCCGGGCAGCGCGTCCTTCAGGTAGCGCATCGCCTCCAGCGTCGCCAGCGCCAGCCGCCGGGTGTCCTCGTCGCCCTGGGTGATGGGGAAGGTGAGCAGGTCGAAGAGGACGTCTTCGGGCAGAAAGCCGTGCTTCTCCACCAGCCGCCGGTAGATGCGCCGGGCCACCTCGAGCTTGCGCTCGACCGTCTTGGCCATGCCCTCCTCGTCGATCGTCAGGGCGACCACCGCCGCGCCGTGGGCGCGGGCCAGCTCGGCGATGCGGTCGAAGCGGTCTTCGCCGTCTTCGAAGTTGACCGAGTTGATCACCGGGCGGCCGGGCACGTGCGCGAGCGCCGCTGCGATCACCTCGGGCTGGGTGCTGTCGATCATGAGGGCCGCGTCCACCTCGCGGGCCAGCCGCTCGACGACCTTGACCATGTCGCTCTTTTCGTCGCGGCCGGTCCAGGCCACGCTGACGTCGAGCATCTGAGCGCCGCCGGCCACCTGGTCCTGGGCCAGCTCGACGATGCCGTCGAGGTCGCCGGCGAACAGCAGCTCGCGGAACTTCTTGGAGCCGGTGGCGTTGGTGCGCTCGCCGATCATCAGCACCCCGGCCTGGGGCTCGAGCTCGACCGCCTGGTAGAGGCTGGCCACCGCCGGGGGCTCGAGCCGGGGCGGCCGCGGCCCGCGCTGCGGCGCGTTCGCCAGCGCCCGGCTGAGGGCGCGGATGTGCTCGGGCCCGGTGCCGCAGCAGCCGCCCACCACGTTCAGGCCGTACTCGCTCACGAACTTGGTCTGCCAGCGGACCAGCTCCTCGGGGGTCAGGTCGTAGACCACCCGCCCGCCTTCGCTCCTGGGCAGGCCGGCGTTGGGCATGCAGACGGTCGGCCGGCTTGAGCGCTCGGCGAAGACGCGGATGTGCGGGTCCATCAGGTCGGGGCCGGTGGCGCAGTTCATCCCCACCACGTCCACCGGCAGCGATTCCAGCGCCACCAGCGCCGCCTCGGCGTCGCTGCCCACCAGCATCTGGCCGGTGGTCTCGATCGTCACCTGGGTTTGCAGCGGCACCTCGCGGCCTTCGTCGCGCATCGCTTGACGCGCCGCCTGGACCGCGCAGCGTACCTGCAGGATGTCCTGGGCGGTTTCGATGACGATCACGTCCACCCCGCCGGCGATCAGGCCGCGGGCGGCGCTGCGGTAGCTCTCGTAGAGCTCGTCCCAGCCGATCTGGCCCAGGCTGATCAGCTTGGTGCCCGGACCCAGGGAGCCGGCGACGAAGCGCGGCTTTTCGGGGCTGCTGTAAGCGTCGGCCGCAGCACGGGCCAGCCGCGCGCCGGCCTCGGCCAGCTCGCGGGCGCGCGCGGCCAGGCCGTACTCGCCGATGACGTGGGGCATGACCCCGAAGGTGTTGGTCTCGATCACGTCGGCCCCGGCTTCAAGGTAGCTTTCGTGAATCGCCCGGATCACGTCGGGGCGGGTGACGTTCAGAATCTCGGGGCAGCCCTCGTACTCGGCGCCGCCGTAGTCCGCGGCCTTAAGGTCGCGCTTCTGCAGCTCGGTGCCCATGGCGCCGTCGAAGACGAGCACCCGCTCGGCCAGAGCCGCCAGGTAGGCGTGCTTTTGCGCTCGCTGCTTCAGGTCGTAGCGCAGCCGGGGCAGGGGCAGCTCGCCCCAGCCCGTCCCCTGCGGTGCGTGTTCGTGGTCGTGCGCCATAGAATGAGCCCCTCCGGCCTTAGGGGCAAAGTATAGCAAAATCAGCCGAAGCCGGAGGGCTGAACGGTTTTTAGGCGGCGTAAATTTTGGGGTCCGCCTGCGCCGCGCTGGCCAGTACGCGCTCGAGCGCCTGCTGGTGCGGCATGTCGTCGAGAGCCGCGTAGACGTCGGGCGGCAGAACGGCCTCCTTGAAGCGGCGCACCCCGGAGCCTTTGAGCGTGGCGATTAGCTCGGACAGGGCTTTGGCCCCCGCCTCGCCGAAACCGGGGCCAAAGGCCTCTTCGCTGAAGAAAACGTGCTTTCCGGCCTCGAGGAGCACGCGGTAGCGCGAGCGTGCGCGGTCGCCCTGTCTGTCCGTCACCAGGATGACCGTCATGGTCGGAAAGTGCAACTTCTTCAGCTTCGGCTTGATTTGCGCCAGCGTTTGTTCGGGCATGCCCTTAAAGCCTAGGGTTTCCATACCTTTCATTTTGCGGCAAGAGCGCGTGGCGGCGCTAGTGACCCTAGTCCTGCAACAGACGACCCCCGCTTGCGCTTTGCAAGCGGGGGTCGGGAAGTTCTGGCTTAGACGGTGAAAAAGAGAATTCCCGCCGCCTCGAGCGCCCGTAACGAAGGAACATCGCCGCTTTGGAACGATAAGACCGGCATAGTATCGAAAACTCCGCTGACGCCGCCGGCCCCCAGCACCTGCAAGGCTTTCTTGAGAATGGCGTCGTGGTCTACGTCGAGCTTGGCCTTGCCCTGAACGTCTGAAAGATTGCGCGGCGGTAGCTCTTCGCTAAAGTTGAACTTACCGTCTTTGTCGGCCACGGCGGTGAAGGACTTGTCGCCCACCTGCAGCGTCACCTTCTGGCCGGGCTTGGCGCCTATGCCGTCGAAGGCGATGGGGGTGGGGTAGCGGTTGTCGCGCACAACCACGTCGGGGGTTATGCCTTTCTTGTGGATGGAGCGCTTTTTGGGCGTCAGCCACTCGAAGGTAACCAGGGTAAGCTCGCCGCCGTTGGTCAGCGTAAAGACGTTCTGGCCCACACCCTTGCCGAAGGTTTGCTCGCCGATGATTTTGGCGCGGCCGCTGTCTTGCAGCGCCCCCGAGACTATCTCCGAAGCCGAGGCCGAGCCGCCGTTGACCAGCACCACCATCTCGCCGTTCCAGAGAGTGGCCGGGTTGGCCTCGCAATAGGCGCGCGTGGAGCGACGGTCGCGGGTGTAAACGATAACGCCGTGCTTGATGAACGAGTCGGCCACCTGGCAGCCCTGGTCCAGCAGGCCGCCGCCGTTGTCGCGCAGGTCGAGTATCAGCTTTTTAGCGCCTTGCCTCTTCAGCTCGTCTATCGCCTTCTGCAGCTGACTGTCCACCTTGACGTTGAGGAATGTTTCGATGGCCACGTAGCCGACGTTATCGGGAAGCATGGCGCTGCTCACCGAGACTATCTCGATCTTGCGCCGGATAATCTCGAACTTCAGCAGCGCATTGCTGCCGGAACGCCGCACCCCTAGAGTCACTTTGGTGCCTTTGGGACCGCGTATCTTGGATACTATATCGTAAAGCGGCTCCTCGCTGACGTCCTTACCGTTGACCTCTATTATCTCGTCGCCGATGCGCAGGCCCGCTTCGAAGGCGGGGCCGCCGCGAAAGACGTTGACTATCTTGGCGCCGCTGCCGTCGGGGTTGGCGGGAGAAATTTGCACGCCGATACCGAAGAACTCGCCGTTAACGTCTTCGTTGCGGATGTGGACGTCCAGCGGCGGGCTGTATGAGGTAAAGGGGTCGTCGAGGGCGCGCACGATTCCCTTGGTGGCTCCTTCCAGCAGCTTTTCGCCGGTCTTTTTGTCCACCGGTTTCAGGTACTGTTCCTGGATTATCTGAAAGGCCTCGATAGCCGCCTTACCGTTTGGGTCTTTCTGGAAGCTAATTCCGCCAAACTGGGCCATGACGACGGCCAGCAGTAAGAGGGTCAGCCCGCCTAGGGCGAGGATGCGCTTATTCATGAGCCGCATTGTAACCGCGGCTTATGAGAACATTCCCGTTACTATTCGCTCACCGCCTTGCGGTATCGTGTTTACAAGATGATTCACTATCACCGGGTCTCCGTAGAATACCCACGCACCAGAACTATGGCGCTCTACGGCGTCAACCTGGAGATAAAGAGAGGGGAGTTCGTCTTTTTGGTGGGTCATTCGGGAGCCGGTAAGAGCACTATGCTCTCGCTGGCGCTAAAGCGCATAGAGCCAACCTCGGGGCGCGTTTACGTCGCCGGTCAGAACTTGGCTAAACTGCACGGCAACAAGGTGGCCTTGCACCGGCGCAACGTCGGTATGGTCTTTCAGGACCACCGCCTCTTGAACGACATGACCGTCGAGGAGAACCTGGCCTTTATCTTGCGGGTTTTGGGGGTATCCCCGTCTGAGTGGAAAAAGCGCGTCGTGCGCGTCTTGCGCACCGTGGGGATAGTGCACAAGCGCCGCGCTTATCCCTATCAGTTATCGGTAGGAGAGGCGCAGCGGGTGGCCATCGCCAGGGCCATTATCGGGCGCCCCCCTATTATCTTGGCCGACGAGCCCACCGGCAACCTGGATCCGGAAAACGCCGTGCAGGTTTTGGAGATTTTCAAGGCCATTCACGCTTCCGGCGCGACGGTGGTGATAGCCACCCACTCGCGCGAGCTGGTGGAGGCGCATCCGCAGCGGGTGGTGGTGTTGCGCTCGGGTCAGGTAGTGCGCGACGAGAAGGCCGGACACTACGCCCTTTGACTGGTGGTAAACTTGGGTTGAGGGTAAAAAGCGTGTGCTAGTCGAAAGGAGGCTCTATGAATATCTACAAGCTCGTCGGCAGGAACGTAGACGTAACCGATGCCCTCAAAGACTACATAAAGCGCAAGACGGAGCGCCTGGACCGCTACTTCGACAACATCGTCGACGCCAAGGTGGTGCTGTCTCTGGCGGGCAGCCCCCACGTTGAGCGGCGCGCCAAGGCGGAGATTCAGCTCAACGTGCCGGGCGGTCTGATCCGCGTAGAGGAGAGCGACCCCGACATGTACGCCGCCATTGACAGGGCGGTCGAGGTTTTAGAAAAGCAGCTCAAACGCTTCAAGGGCCGCTTGGTGGGTAAGAGGCACAGCGGTCACGCCGCCCCCGCAGCCCCTGCGGCGCCCGCCGAATTTAGCGAAGAAGAGGAGTACGAACCGGAGATAGTGCGCGTCAAGCGCTTCGAGATGAAGCCGATGATGCCCGAGGACGCGGCTTTGCAGATGGAGGCCTTGGGCCACACCTTTTTTGTCTTCCGCAACGCCGAGAGCGGCGAGATAAGCGTTATTTACCGCCGTCACGACGGTAATTACGGCCTGATTGAACCGGGAGCATAGAGCGACCGATGGACTTTAGAAAAGGGGCGGCGGACAGCGCCGCCCCTTTGGCGCGCCGCTAGTAAAACTTGGCTGGGTCTACCGAGACGAGGCGCTTGCCTTTGCTGAGAATGACGCTGAACCACATCTCGTTGGGAGGGATGATGGCGGAGCCGCCCAGGTAACCGATTATCTGCCCCTGTTTAACCGTCTCGCCGCTGTTGACGAGCGGTTCTTGCAGGTTGGTGTAGCGGGTCAGCAGGTTGTCGGAGTGCAGAATGAGCACGTTCCAGCCGTAGTTGGAGTAGAAGGCGGTGGCGAAAACCTGGCCGTCGGCGGCGGCGCGCACCGGGGCGTAGTTCTGATCGGCCTGTATTACCTCCCAGGTGTTGTCTTTGGCGCCGAAGGGAAGGGTTATCTTGCCGCCGGGAACGGGGAACATCAGCTGCCCCAGCAGTTCTCTGGGAACGTTGAAGGTGGGCGTAACGCGACCAGCGGCGCGGGCGGCGGCCTCGCGCTTCTTACGCTCTTCTGCCAGCCGTTTTTTCTCGGCGGCCAGTTTTTGCGACAGGCTTTGCAACTGCTGGTTCAGCTGCTCGGCGGCCTTGTTCAGCTCTACTACCCGCACCTCCTCGCTGGCTTTTTGCTTTTTCAGGCTCGCTAAAATGGCCTGATACTGCTTTCTCTTGGCCTCCAGGGCTTTTATGCGTTCTTCCCGCTCGCTTTTCTTGCGCAGCAGGTCTTTTACCAGCCCTTCCAGGCGCTGGCGCGCGGCCTGCAACTCGTGCACCAGCGCGGTCAGGGTCTTTACCAGCTCTACGTCGCTGGCTCCCAGGTACTGCACCCAGCGGGCGCGCATGAGCAGGTCCGCCAGCGAGCTGGTCCCCAGTAGCGGCAGGTAGCGGCTGGCGCGCTCGCGGTAGAGCTTGAGAACCAGCTTGGACATGCGCCCTTTGAGGCGGGCTAGCTTGGCGTTGAGGCCGGCTACCTCTTTTTTGCTGTCTTCTACCTGAACTTTTAGCCCGGCGATGGATTTTTCCAGGTCGCGCTTCTCGCGCTCGAGGCGGTTTATGTCGTTGCTGACGTTGCGCAACTGACTTAGTTTTTGCTGTACCGCCGCGCCCAGCTTTTTTATCTTGGCCGCGGCTACTTTGGCGGCTTCTAGTCTCTGTTGACGCAGCTGCTGGGCCTTCTGTATGGCGGCGTTGATATCGCTGAGCGAGGTCTGCGCCGGCGCCGCCGGAGCACAGAGCAGCAGTAGCAGCAGCAGCCAGCGCTTCATAGGTCGGTTTCCCGAAGGTGCGCCCGCACCGAAAGCCAAGCGCCAAAGAAGCCCAAGAAGAGGGCCAGCGCCAGCAGGCCCAAGGAGGCGTTTAGCAGGTCGCCTGGGGAAAGGACGGGCAGGAAGGGCATGAGGTTTTGCAGAGCCGCCGCTACGAAGCGGTAGGCCGCTGCGCCGAGCGCCAGCGCCACCAGGGCCGCGGTAAGGGTTAGCAAAGAGCCCTCCAGCAGGAAGGGCAGTTGCACGAAGCTGCGCGCCGCCCCCACCAGGAGCATTACGTGCAGTTTCTCGCGGCGGTTTTCTATGGAGAGGCGGATGGTGCCCATGACGCTGAAGAAGGTGTTTATTATCAGCAGCATTATCAGCACGTTGGCGCCCAGGCGCAGCCCTCCCAGGAAGCGCACCAGTTTTTCGGTGACCTCGCCGCCGTAGTCCACGTTGCCGGGGCCGATGGCGCTCAGGTTGGCCAGCTTGCGCGCTACCTGGCGGGCCAGACGCGGGTCTATTAGACGAATACGCAGGGTGTCGTGCAGTGGGTTTTCTATCAGGTCGGCCGCCTCGGCCAGGTAGGGGTAGTCTAGCTGCAACAGGGCCAGCGCCTCGTCTTTGCTTATCAGCTTGACAGACTCCACCTCGGGCCAGCTCTTTATCTGGGAGATCAGCGGTTGGGGCTTGGCGCCGTTTTGCAGGTATGCTACTATTTCTACTTCGCTCTCCAGCGAGCTGACTACGCGGTCCAGGTTCCACAGCAAAAGGCCTACTAGGAATAGCAGCGTGAAAGAAACCGTTGCGGTGGTCAGCGTCGCCAGGGCGCTGGTAGGGTGATTACGGAATGCGCGTAGGGCCTGTGAGAGGGCGTACACAACGCCAGTTTACCCGCTTTGGCATTAGGCGAATGGGAATGAGGCGCTAGTGTTGTAGCATCGTAGTGGTATTGGGCGGTATTGTTTGTTAGCGGCGGCTCTAATGAACTGGTAAGTGAGCGAAGATGAAAATACTGATCGTTGATGAGCACCTTATGTTTCGCCAGGGGCTGGCGGCTCTTCTTTCCCGCGAGCTGGCGGAAGTAGAGCTGCGCCACGCGGGGACGGCCACCGAGGCCAGGCGGCGTCTGGGCTGGGCGGAGAGGGTGACCTTGGGCCTTTCGCTGCCCGACCAGCACGGTCTGCGCTTTTTGCGGGAGATTCGCCCCGACTACCCTGAGTTGCCGGTGATAGTGCTGACCGCGTTTGACGAAAAGGCCTTTAGGAGGCGGGCCGCCGAGCTGGGCGCGGCGGCTTTCATATGTAAGCGCCAGCCCTTCGCGGAGGTTCTGGCGGCTTTGCTGCACCCGCAGGGCTGCGGTGAGGCTGCTGACTGGTCGGGCCTCGAGCCCCTCTCGGAGGCGGAGCGCGAAGTGCTGCTCTTACTGGGCCAGGGGCTGGCAAACAGCGAGGTGGCCGAGCGGCTGGGCATCCGCCTCAAGACCGTCTACAGCTACCGCCGCCAGTTGTTGCTCAAGCTGGCCCTGCCGGGGGCTAGCTGCTTGTTGCGCTACGCCGCGCTTTACTATTCGAGCCTGAATTAAGATGGCGGTACGGAGGTAGCAGATGAAAAGACTCACTTTGGCGGTGTTTCTACTGGCGGCCTTGCTGGCCTCTTGCGCTCCGCGGGTGTGGTACCGCCCCGGCGCTACCAGCAGTCAGCGCGACCGCGACTTGGAGTCGTGCCGCTACCAGGCGCGGGCGCGCTTTGTGGAGTCAACGCCTGCCTTGCAGGAGTTCCACGTCTATCTCGATTTCCCCATAGGCACTCCCTACCTGCTGCAAGAACGCCTGCGGCGCGCCGCCGAAAACGCCGTGGAAAGCGAATACGAAAGCTATCGCAGCGAGTTCGAAAGCGAACTCGTGCGAGCCTGCATGAAAAAGAAGGGCTACTCGCTAGTCAAAGAGTGAGTTCGCCTAAGCGGGGCGCTTGCCCCTCTTGTATATCTGGACGCGGGTGAATATAATCCTGAGTAAGTCGGTCGGAATAATCCGGCCGAGGAGGAGAGAGCATGGCTAATAAACTTGAAATACGCGATCTATGGGCCGAAATAGACGGTTCGCCCATTCTCAAGGGCGTTGACCTGGTGGTGCCGCAAGGAGAAGTACACGCTCTGATGGGCCCCAACGGAGCCGGAAAGAGCACCCTCGGCAGAGTCATCGCCGGCGACCCCAGCTATCAGGTGACCGAGGGCGAGGTGCTGCTGGATGGAGAAAACATCTTGCAGCTAAAGCCCGACGAGCGCGCTCGTAAGGGGCTGTTTTTGGCCTTCCAGTACCCGCTGGAGGTGCCCGGGGTCACCATTGCCAACTTTTTGCGCCTGGCTTTGCAGCAGCGTTTTGGGCGCGAGGTGCCGCTGAGCGAGTTCTACAACAAACTGCAAAAGGCCATAGAGGTGCTGGAGTGGGACGAGTCCTACGTGACGCGCTACCTCAACGAGGGCTTTTCCGGCGGCGAAAAGAAGCGCAACGAGGTATTGCAGCTGATGGTGCTCGAGCCCAAGTACGCCATTCTCGACGAGACCGACTCGGGCCTCGACATCGACGCCCTCAAGGTAGTTTCCAAGGGAGTGAACGCCATGCGCGGCCCCGAGTTCGCCGCCTTGGTGATCACCCACTACCAGCGGTTGCTCAACTACATTGTGCCCGACGTGGTGCACGTGATGGTGGACGGCCGCGTGGTCAAGACGGGCGGCAAAGACCTGGCGCTCGAGCTGGAAGAGCGCGGCTACGACTGGCTGAAGGCCGAGGTCGGCGCGTGAATCAGCTACGCGCCCGCGGCAGGGAGGAATCGTGAGCGACGCCGAGTTAAAACACATCTCCGAGGACTACCGCTGGGGCTTTGCCGACGACGTCGAGCCGGACGTCAAGCTAAAAGGTTTGAACGCCGAGGTGGTGCGCGCCATCTCGCGCCTCAAGGGCGAGCCCCAGTGGCTGCTCGATTTTCGCTTGAAGTCACTGGAAATATACTTCGAAAAACCCTGGCCCACCTGGGGGCCCGACCTCAGCGAACTGCGGCGGCAGATGGACGACTTTTACTACTACGTCAAGCCGCCGACGCAGCAAGACGCCCGCAGCTGGGACGACGTGCCCGAGGAAATCCGTCGCACCTACGAGAAGCTGGGCATTCCCGAGGCCGAGCAGAAGGTTCTCGCTGGCGTGGGCGCCCAGTACGACTCGGAGATGGTCTACCACTCCATCAAAGAAGAACTGGGCAAACAAGGGGTCATCTTCAAATCAATAGAAGACGGCGTCAAGGAGCACGAAGAGCTCTTTCGCCGCTACTTCTCCAAGGTGGTGCCCCCTACCGACAACAAGTTCGCCGCCCTCAACTCGGCGCTCTTTTCCGGCGGATCCTTCGTCTACGTGCCGCCGGGCGTCGAGGTAGAGGTGCCGCTGCAGGCCTACTTTCGCGTCAACACCGAGGGCTTCGGCCAGTTCGAGCGCACCTTGATAATCCTCGACAAGGGCGCCAAGGCGCACTACATCGAGGGTTGCACCGCCCCCATCTACACCTCCGAGGCGCTGCACACCGGCGTAATCGAAATCATCGTCATGGACGGTGCCGAGAGTCGCTACACCACCATCCAGAACTGGCCGGTGAACATGTACAACCTGGTCACCCAGCGCGCCTTGGTGCACGAGAACGCCTACCACATGTGGCTGGACGGCAACCTTGGCTCCAAGGTAACGATGAAATACCCCTCCTCGGTGCTAAAAGGCCGCGGCGCCAAAAGCGAGATCCTCTCGATAGCTTTCGCCGGCGACGGTCAGCACCTGGATACCGGCGGCAAGCTCATCTTCATGAATCCGGACGCCTCCGGCTCGATAATTTCCAAGTCCATCTCCAAAGGCGAGGGGCGCAGCAGTTACCGCGGCCTCGTCAAGGTGGCGCCGGCCGCCGAGCGCGCCAAGGTAAACGTCGAGTGCGACGCCCTGCTGGTCAACGAAAACTCCAAGACCGATACCTACCCCTACATGGAGATAGCCAACGAGACCGCCAGCGTGGGGCACGAGGCCACAGTCAGCCGCTTGGCCGACGACCAGATCTTCTACCTGACCACGCGCGGCATCCCCGAAGACGAAGCGGCGGCGCTAATCGTGCGCGGCTTCATCGAGCCGGTCGCCAAAGAGCTGCCGCTGGAGTTCGCCGTCGAGCTCAACCGCCTCATCGAGCTGGAGATGGAAGGGTCGGTGGGTTAGATGAAGACGAAGACAGCCGTATTCTCCCGATCCGCGGTCGGTGACCTGAGCCGCAGGCTGGGCGAGCCCGAGTGGCTGCGCCTCTCGCGCCTGCGGGCCTGGGAAGTATTCGAGCGCCTCGACTGGCCCAGCCGCAAGAACGAGGCCTGGCGCTACACCAAACTGGAGCCGGCCTGGTTCGAGCTCGAGCCCGAAACCCCCAAAGAGGCAGCCTTGAAGAGCCTGCACGAGCTGCCTTTGAAGGTGCAGAAGCGGCTGGCGGAGAGCGACGCCGAGGCCGCGCTGGTTTTTGCCGACGGCCGCCTGGTCTACCAGAGCCTGCCGCCCGAACTGCGGCAGAAAGGGGTGGTGCTGAGCGACTTGCACGGCGCGCTGCGCGAGCACGGCGAGCACATCGAAGGCGCCCTTTACCAGGCCGACGACCTGGCCGCCATGCAGGGCCCCGAAGACAAGCTGGCCGCTCTCAACGCCGCTCTTTGGAACTACGGGGTGTTCCTCTACTTGCCGGCGGGCGTGCAGCTGGAGGCCCCGCTGGGCGTTTTTCACTACGCCGAAGCCGCCGACGCCGTCAGTATTTCGCGTACTCTGGTCTTGCTCGAAGACGGCGCCGCGGCCACGCTGCTGGAGGAGTTCGTTTCCGACGAGGGCGCGGGTTACCTGCACCTGGCGCAAAGCGAGGTCCTCTTGCGGCCGAGTTCGCGCCTGCGGCACGCCGCGGTGCAGACCTGGGGCGCCGGCGCGCGCCACTTTCACCGCCAGCACGCCCTCATCGAGCGCGAGGCCAAACTGCTCGACCTGGCCGTCAACCTCGGCTCCAAACTGGCGCGCACCGAGGTGGCCAGCGAGCTGGTGGGGCCGGGGGCCGACTCCGAGATGCTGGGGGTCTACTTCGCCGGTCGGGGCCAGCACCTGGATCACTACACCACCCAGCACCACGTCAGCGCGCAGGCGCGTTCCGACGTCTACTACAAGGGCGCGGCTGCGGACAACGGCCGCATAGTTTATCAGGGTTTGATCAGGCTCGAGCCCAGCGCCCAGAAGACCGACGCCTACCAGACCAACCGCAACCTGCTGCTCAGCCGTCAGGCGCGCGCCGAGAGCGTGCCGCAGTTGGAGATTTCCGCCAACGACGTTCGCTGCAGCCACGGTTCTTCTACCTCGCCGGTCAGCGAGGAGCAGATTTTCTACCTGCAGACGCGCGGCATTTCCCGCCCCGCGGCGCAGCAGCTGCTGGTGGCCGCTTTCCTCGAAGAGGTGCTGGGCAGGGTGCCTTTAGAGAAGCTGCGGGCGCACATCGCCGCCATCATAGATTCCAGGCTGGCTTAGGGTGCGGCCCTCTTACTCGTCGCTACGCCCGCGCGCTTAGCGGGCGTAGACTGCTCTTGGAGGCGACAGCCATGTTAGACGCTCAAGCGCTCAAAGGCGACTTTCCCATATTCGCCAACAACCCCGGTCTGGTTTTCTTAGACTCCGCCGCCAGCAGCCAGAAACCGCGCGCGGTAATCGAGGCGATCTCACGCTACTACGAGCACGATCACGCCAACGTTCACCGCGGCGCCTACGCCCTCTCCGAGCGGGCTACCGAGGCCTACGAGACCGCGCGCCGGCAAATGGCGCGTTTCCTGGGCGCCCAGCCCGACGAAATCGTCTTCGTGCGCAACGCCACCGAAGCGCTAAACCTGACGGCTTACGCCTGGGGGCTCGAGCACCTGCGTTCCGGCGACGAAATTTTACTGACCGAGATGGAGCACCACGCCAACCTGGTGCCCTGGCAGTTGCTGGCGCGGCGCAGCGGCGCGCGCATCCGCGCGGTGCCCTTTACGAAAGAGGGACGCCTCGACCTAGACGCCTTCGCGGCCATGCTCACAGATAGAACCCGCGTATTCGGCCTCACCCAGATGTCCAACGTCTTGGGAACCGTCAACCCGGTGGCCGAACTGGCCGCGGCCGCCCGCGAGCGCGGGGCGCTGGTGGTGGTCGACGGCGCCCAGGGGGCGCCCCATCTGCCCGTACGCGTGAGCGAGCTGAACGCCGATTTTTACGCCCTTTCGGGCCACAAGATGCTGGGGCCCACGGGCGCCGGCGTCCTCTGGGGGCGGCGCGAGGCGCTCGCCGACCTGCCCCCCTTCCTGGGCGGCGGCAACATGATCGAGGAGGTCACGATCGAGCGCTCCAGTTACGCCCCGCCGCCGCAGCGCTTCGAAGCCGGCACCCCCGCCATCGCCGAGGCTATCGGCCTGGGTGCGGCGGCCGATTACCTGATGGCGCTAGGCATGGAAAACGTCTGGGAGCACGACCGCGCGCTGCTCGAGTACGCTCTCGAGCGGCTGGCCGAAGTGCCCGACCTGCACCTCTACGGACCTCGCGGCGAAGATCGCGGCGGCGTGGTCGCCTTCAACCTGGGTAGTCTTCACCCCCACGACCTGGCCAGCGCCCTCGACCAGGCCGGCGTGGCGGTGCGCAGCGGCCACCACTGCGCCCAGCCGCTGCACCGCCGCCTGGGCGTGGCCGCCAGCGCGCGCGCCAGTTTTTACGTCTATAACACCCGCGAGGACGTCGAGCGCTTGCTGCAGGCGCTAAAGGAGGCGCGGCGGTTTTTTGCGAGCTGGATGTAGCGGCGCCGGGTCCGTATCGAAGCCTATAGTCCACCCAGGGTCCCGCATCACACTAGAATGGACGTGCCATGAGCCTACTCGAAGAACTCTATCGTGAAACGATAATGATACACGCTCAAAAGCCCCACAACTTCGGCGCGCTGGCGAACCCCACTGTCGAGAGCCGCGGTCACAACACCAGCTGCGGCGACATGATAACCATCTACCTGCAGAGCGACGGCGAGCGCATCGCCGACGTCAGCTTTCAGGGGCAGGGCTGCGCTATTAGCCAGAGTTCGGCCAGCATGATGACCGACCTGGTAAAGGGGCGCAGCTTCAGCGAGGCACGCGAACTCATCAAAAAGTTTAAGGAGATGGTCGTCGAAGGCAAAGAGGCGGCGCCCGAGCTGGGAGACCTACGGGCGCTCGCGGGCGTGTCCAAGTTGCACTCGCGCGTCAAGTGCGCCACTCTCGCCTGGAACGCCCTGGAACAGGCCTTGGTGGAGGCGCAGAACAAATGAAGGCTTACCGAGCCAGGCGTGTTACGCCCCTGTTAGTGGAAGACGCGCAGCTGATGAAGCTGTGGAAGGAGGCGGCGGCCAGAGACGAGATAGTCGCTTTCCAAAAAGACGGGGAAAACTGGGTGGGCGTCAAGGACGCCGCGTTACTGGCCCTGCTGGAGGCGCGGGGCCTGAAAGGAGAGGCATGGAGTGGCTGATAGCTTCTAAACCAATAGTATTCTTACACGCGTTCCCGTTTTCGCCGGCGATGTGGTCGCCGCAAGTAGCCGAGTTCGAGGGGCGCTACAGCGTCTTCGCGCCGGCTATGCCAGGTTTCGGCGGACGAGAGGCGGGCCCCGCCAGCCTCGACGAGTGGGCCGCCGAGCTGGACCGGCGGCTCGACGAGGTCGGCTTTGAAGAGGCGGTATTCGTAGGTCTTTCTATGGGCGGTTACCTGGCGTTGCGCATGTGGGACCTGTTCCCCGACCGCTTTGCCGGTTTGGTGCTGGCCGACACCCGCGCCCAGGGCGACGACGCCGCGGGTAAGGCGAAGCGCGCCGAGCTGGCGGCGGCGGTGCGGCGTAACGGCCCCGAGGTGCTTTTCGAAGGCTTTTTACCGTCTTTGCTGGGGCCGAGCACTCAGGAGTCCGAAGACGAGGAGAAGAGGGCGGTGGCGGACTGGGTCAAACAGTGGATAGCAGAGGCCGATAGCGAAGGGGTAGCGCGGGCGCTCGAGGCCATGGCGGCGCGTCCCGACTCGCGGCCGCTGCTGGCGGAGATAGAGGCGCCGACACTGGTCCTGGTGGGCGAAGAAGACGCCCTGACGCCGCCCAGCGACGCCAGAGCCATGGCGGCCGCCATTCCCGATGCGGAGATGCTCATAGTCCCCGCCGCCGGCCACATGTCGAACGTCGAGAACCCAGCGGCCTTCAACACCGCGCTGGGCGGTTTCCTCGAAAAGATTTACGGAGTCTGATGATGCCGGGACGCGACTCGCTGAGCGTTCACGACAACTTGGTCCTCTTTCGCAGCATGCTGATTCACGCCGAGGAAAAGGCGGTCAAAGACCGCGACTTCGAAGAGGCCGAGAGTATTCTGGATCAGGCCCGCGAAACGATAGAGGTTCTCAAACCCGACGTTTCCCCCGAGCTCTATGACGAGCTGATACGCGAGTGGGTCGGGGCTACGCTCAAGGTCAACAATATCCAGGGGGATTATCCGCCAAACGAGTACGACGAGCGCTAGTCACTCGGGCCTGGGCGCGCGCCGCATCAGCTCCTCGAGCACCCGCTGCGGGTCGTCCCCGCGGTAGACGACCCGCCAGACCGCTTCGCTGACCGGCAGGTCTACACCTTTGGCGGTCGCCCACTCGTGCAGCGCTGCGGCGGTGTGCACTCCCTCGACGACCTGCCGCCCCGCTTTTAGATCGGCCAGCGTGGCCCCGCGCGCGAAGCGCTCGCCGGCGCTGCGGTTGCGCGACAGCGGGCTGGCGGCGGTGGCTAGCAGGTCCCCCAGGCCGGAGAGCCCGTAAAAAGTCTCGCGTTTACCGCCGTGCGCCGTGCCGAAGCGAACTATCTCGCGCAACCCGCGGGTTAGCAGCGCCGCCTTGGCGTTGTCCCCCAGGTCCAGGCCGTCGGCCATTCCCGCGGCAAGGGCCATAACGTTTTTGAGCGCTCCGCCCAGCTCTACTCCCGCCACGTCGCTTGAGGTATAGACGCGGAAAGTTGGGCCGCTAAAGGCTTTTTGCACCAGCCGCGCCAGGTCGTCTTGAGAGCTGGCGGCTACCGCCGCCGCCGGTTTCCCGCTGGCTACCTCGGCAGCCAGGTTGGGGCCGCTGAGCACCGCCACGCGCGAGCCGGGGTTTACCTCGGCGATTACCTCGGAGACGCGCAGAAGCCGCCCCTCCGTGAACCGTACGCCCTTGGCCGCGGAAACGTAGGCTTTTGCGGCAGGCAGCGCGGTTAGTACCGTCTTAACGTAGCGTACCGGCGTCGCCACGACCGCCATTGCCGCGTCATGGAGAGCCTGTTCGCCGTCGCAAACCGGTACGACTTGGGGCGGCAGGACGGCGCCGGGCAGGTAGTCCGGGTTTTTGCGGCTGGCGACCATGGCTGCGGCTAAGTCGCAACGCCGCGTCCAGAGCGCTACTTGCTGACGGTTACCCGCCAGCAGCAGAGCCAGCGCCGTGCCCCAGCCTCCCGCTCCTATTACGGCCACTTTCATCTCAGTGAATCAGGTATAACAGCTCGAAGGCCTCGTACCAGGCGCCCGCGATTAGCATCAGCGTTCCCAGCATTAAGGTGTACCCCAAGAGGTCGAGGCCTTTTCTAAAGCCTCCGCCGCGCAGGGTTTCCCACAGCAGCACCAGTCCGCCAAAGGTAACGAGGATGTAAGCCTGCAGCTCGACGACCAGTGTGGGAACGTGCAGCAGGTACGTTTCGAGGGGGAAAGTCGCCGGGCTGAGGGCGAATCCAAAGGCCAGGTAGCGGAATGAGTTTATCAGCAGCGCCGGTATTCCCAGGAAGAACGCCGGAACGAAGGTCGTCAGCAGTAGACCGTGCGAGAAATTCCAGTAGAAGATTATCCAGGCTAGCTGCCCCAAGCTCATCTGTGCGGCCTTGTCGAGACCGATGGTCTGTACGGCCATGCCAATCACTTCTTGCATGGTCTTGGCGAGGTCCGGGGCGAGGTAGGCCCAAAGCGCCCCTAAGACGAAGAGTCCGTAGAACAGCGCGTTGCAGAAAAGGTAGAGCTTTCTGTAACGCCCCAACAGGGTCGCAGTCCTTTCCCAAAGACGCCGCCAGCCGCCTTGTAAGAGGGCGATCAAAAGCAACAGCGTGGCCGCGGCGTAGAGAAGCCTGGCGTAGCTGCTCTTTACCCAGGGCGGTATCATGCCGCCGCTGGGACGCCAAGCCACCTGCTTGGCGGAGTTCCCTTCGATCAGCACCACTATCTCGCCTCCTTGGTTATCCACCGTCGCCGGAAAAGACACCTGTAGCGCCGCGCCCAGCCGTTCTATCTTGGGGTCGTCCAGGTTGACCTGTAGCGACGGCGGCGGAGGGGGGAAGGCTAAATAGCGGTGCAGCCATTCCTTTGCTTCTTCGGGGCCAAGGCCCTTTATTTCTTGCAGGTCCAGCTTGGGGCTCAGTTTGCCCGAGAGCCACTGTTGCACCGCGGCTTTGGCGATTTCTTGGGGTGCTTGTTGCGCCAGCAGGGGCGCGGCGGAAAGCGCTAGAAGCGCCAGCAAAAAGCGTCGCAAGGTCAAACCTCCTCGAGCGGAACGTTTTGCGCGCAGAGCGGGCAGGAGTCTGCGGGGTAGGCTTCGGCCTCGAGGGCGGCAAGAGCGGCGAAGGGCAAGCCAAAGCTGGCCGCGCCGCCGCTGCGGTCTATGATCGCCGCCGCCGCCGCCGCTACCGCGCCGGCCTTTTCGGCGGCGCCAATCGTTTTCTTGAGTGAGGCGCCGGTGGTCACCACGTCTTCAACCGCCAGAAAGCGCTCTCCGGGTTTTACGGTCAGGCCCGGACGGATGAACATTCCCCCGTAATGGTCTTTTTCGGCAAAGAGAGCGCGCACTCCCAGCGCTTTGGCGACTACGAAGCTGAGCACCACCCCGCCGATGGCGGGGCCGATGACGAAGTCTAGCGGCTCGTTTTCGTAGCGGGCGGCGATGGCCTCGCCGACGGCTTCGGCGTAGAGCGGGTGTTGTAAGAGGGCGGCGCTTTGCAGGAATACGGCCGAGTGCTTGCCGCTGCGCAGCAGGAAGTGCCCCTGCAGCAGCGCTCCGCTCTGACGGTAAAGGTCCAGGACGTTCACGATTTCATCCTACCCGCAGTTGCCGCAGGTAGCTGCGGGCCCGCGCCGCGCCTTCTTCTATTTGCGGTTTGCCATTCGGGTAAAAGATGGCGCGCGACGCCGACCAGAGCACGCCCTCGAGCGGCTGCGCCTGGGCGCCCTGAGCCCCCAGCCCCGGCGCCAGGAAGAGGCTCTTGGGCATGAGCGGCCGCAACTCTTGCAGGACCTGCGGGTAGGTTCCCCCGACTACCGCGGCGACGCGGCTCCAGCGCTTAGCGGCCGGATATTCGTCGCACCAGGCCGCCAGGCGTTCGGCTACGTGGCGGTATAACGGCCGGCCTTGCGCCTGCAGGTCTTGAAAGTCGCCCGAGCCGGGGTTTGAAGTCTTGACCAGCACGAACACCGCCCCCCCGCTGGCGGCGGCGCTCTCGAAGAAGGGCTGGAGAGCGTCTTTCCCCAGGTAGGGGTTGACGGTGAGGGCGCTGCCCGGCCAGCGCGCCAACGTCGCCCGGGCGTAGGCTTCGGCGGTCGAGCCGATGTCGCCCCTCTTGGCGTCGTGAATAACGGGCAGCCCCAGCACCCGCGCGGCGGCTATCAGCTCTTGCAGCAAGCGCCAGCCGGGGATCCCCAGCGCTTCGAAAAAGGCGTACTGGAACTTGACCGCCGCCAGTTCCGAAGCCAGCTCTTCCATGAGCCCGGCGGCGTAACGGGCGATGCTTCGCAAGGGCTCGCCGCCGGGGTGTAGCTGGGGGCGCGGGTCTACCCCCAGCACCAGCGGCGGCCTTTCAGAAACCTCGGCCACGAAGTCCAAAGCCACGTCACCATGCTACCGTAGATTAGCGATAAATGTCGTTCCCAACGAGCCGAATTTGGTTGACAGTCCGCCTCCAGGCGTGCTAGTTTAGAGCTTGCGCGGGCGGTTAGCTCAGATGGCTAGAGCGCTCGCTTCACACGCGAGAGGTCGGAGGTTCAAGTCCTCTACCGCCCACCAAACGCCCGGCTGCGGCCGGGTTTTATATTGCCGCCAGCGCCTGCTCCAGGTCGGCTATCAGCTCGGCGGCGGGCTCCAGGCCAACGAAGAGGCGCACCAAGCCCTCGGGGAAGGCGTAGGAGGCCGCGACCCGTGGCTGCGAAGCCAGCGGCAGCACCAGCGACTCGTGGCCGCCCCAGCTGACGCCTATCTGAAACAGCTCGAGTGAATCTGCAAACTCGCGGGCGGCGGCGCCGTCTGCCAGCTCGATGGAAAAGATGCCGCCGCTGCCGCGCAGGTACTTTTGCGCCAGGTCTTTTTGCGGATAGCTGGCGAGTCCGGGGTGATACACCCGCCTGACCTTGGGGTGCTCTTCTAAGAACTCGGCCGCCTGCAGCGCCGACTGCTGGTGGCGTTGCAGGCGCAGCGGCAGGGTGCGCAACCCCCGCACCAGCAGCCAGGATTCCCAAGGGGCTAGCTTTGCTCCCAGAAAAACCAGACCCTTGGCGCGGATCTCGTGAATGAGCCGCGCCGGCCCGGCGACCGCGCCGGCCACCACGTCGGAGTGCCCCGAGATGTACTTGGTGGCGGAGTGCACCACCAGGTCAACGCCAAAGTCTAGGGGGCGCAGGTAGACCGCGGCGCCGTAGGTGTTGTCTATCACCGTTAGAACCCCCGCCTCGCGGGCGGCGCGGCTGAGGGCGCTCAGGTCTTGCATCTCGAAGGTGTAAGAGGTGGGCGACTCCAGCAGCAAGAGCCGCGCCCCGGGCAGCTTTTCGATAATGGTTTTGCTGTCTTTCCCGTCCACCAGATCCGCCTCGACGCCGAAGCGCGCCAGCATCTTGTTTACCAGGCCGTAGGTTCCCGCGTAGACGGGGGTGGCGAGCACCACCCTATCGCCCGCCGACAGCAGCGAAAACAGCGTCGCCGCCATGGCGGCGTTGCCGCTGGAAAACGCCAGGGCGTCTTCGGCCCCCTCCAGGGCGGCCAGCTTTCTCTCGAAAACACGGGTGGTAGGGTTGCCGATGCGGGTGTAGACGGGTCTATTGCCTTCGTTCATCGCCGCTTCGAACTCGGCGCTGCTGGCGAAAGCGAAGAGAGAGCTTTGGAACACCGGCGGCGCTACTTCTCCGTAGGGGGAGGGCGCTTCTTCGTGCAGCAGAGCTTTCCAGTCCATGCCCCAGGATAACGCCGCGCTAGTGGGCCTTTGCTATACTGCTGGGAGGGGAGATAATGTGAAAGCAACTACACTAAAGGCGATACTGATACTAATGGTGGTTTGCAGCCTTTCCGTCGCGGCCGCAGGCGGCAAAAAGTTTTCCATCTTCACCGGCGGCTACGGCGTGGTGGGCCTGGATTACGACTTCTACAACGAGCAAAAGCAGATAACTCAGAGCCTGCGCGGCGGTCTGGGCGCCACTATTCAGCTAGACTTCCGCCGTTATTTCTGGCCGCTGGCGCAGCACGACTCGGGCGCGGCCTACTACGGCGCCGGAGTAGCCATACCCTGGTACCCCATCTTGGAGTTTTCCTTCCTGGACGTGGGTTATGAGTACCGCACCGGCACACCCTTCTATTTCGGGGTGCAGCTCAACTTCCATCCGGTCATTCTCTACCACCTGCTCTATGACAGGACCCCAGGGGGATCTATGAATTTTGGCCTCCTCTTTTTGTTCGTTCCCAACTTCTATCTGGGCTGGGAGTACGTTTTTTGACGGTATCGTAGGGTATGTTACTCGCGATAGACGTTGGCAATACCGCTACCATCATCGGTCTGTGGAACGAGGAAGAACTACTGCAGCGCTGGCGCATCGCCACCGACGCCATGCGCATGGAGAGCGAGTACGTGGCGCTGTTGCACCAACTCTTCGCTTTCGCCGGGCTTGCTTCTCCCGACGCCGCCATAGTTTCCAGCGTAGTTCCGCCGGTGGAGCTCGAGTTGAGCGCCGCTTTGCAAACGCTTTTCGGCGTCGCGCCGGTGGTGGTCAGCGCCGCCAATTCCGGTCTGCAAGTAGACATAGACAACCCCCGCGAGGTAGGCGCAGATCGCTTGGTCAACGCCGTGGCCGCTTTGCAGTACCACGACCGGCGCGGGCGCTACGTGGTGGTGGACTTTGGCACCGCCGCCACCTTCGACCTGGTAGAAGAACCAGGCATATACCGCGGTGGGGCCATTGCCCCCGGCCCGCGCACCGCCGCCGAAGCCCTTTCCTCCAAGACCGCCAAGCTGCCGCGGGTGGACCTTTCCCGCGCTCCAGAGTCTCCCCTGGGGCGCTCCACAACCCAGGCGCTGCAGGCCGGGCTGGTTTTGGGCTACGCTTCGCTGGTGGACGGTATGGTCAAACGCTTTTTGGACGCCAGCGGGGACGCGCTGGTGATAGCCACAGGCGGTTTTTCACGGGTCATAGAACCGGTTTGCCGCTACTTGGAGGTAGTAGACCCCGACCTGACGCTAAAAGGTCTGCGCCTCATCTGGGAGAAAAGCGCGTAGCACTGCCGCGCCGCCCAACAGTATCCACATAGCCAGGTAAAAGCCGAAGAGCGCCAGCAAAAATCCCGCCAGCGGTCCGTAGATGGTCTCGTAGCGGGTTTTTGATACCAGGTGGGGCAGCAGGCGCGAGAGCGCTGTCCAGACGCTCGAGGCTAGAAAGGCGGCGGCCAGGCTGTGCAGGGTGGAGGGAGGCGGTTGCGGTAAAAACCGGTAAATCACGAAGAAGGCCAGCAAAGTGGCCAGCCAGGGCAGACTACCGGCCATCATCCCGCGCCAGGGGCCGCTGGGCAGGTAGGGCAGCACCATACTAAGAGCCAGGCTGCCCAGGCTGAACAGCAGCAGCAAGAGGCCGATCATCAGCGGCGCCAAAAGCCCTAGCAGGCGGCCGCGCCAGCCTGGTCCGCGGCCGCCGAAGATCATCGACAGAGCGTAAGAGAGCGCGGCGAAAAAATTGCTGGCGGTCCAGCTGAGGATTAGCACCGAGGTGAGCGTGGCTCCCGCCGCGCCCTGGCGCAGCGCAGCCGCTACCGTGCTGCCAATATCGTGCGAAGTGGGGAAGAGGTTCTGAGTCAGGTTTTGCACCTGCGCCATGAAAGCGTGCTCCAGGTCGGGGCGGCTTTGCAGCATCAAGCCGAAGACGCCCACCACCATCAGCAAAAGCGGCAGCAGGCTGAAGAGAGCGTAATAGGCCAGCGAGGCGGAAAAGAAAGGCACGTGCGCGCGCGTATAAACTCCAGCCAGGCGCTTTAGGTAGGCCTTCACCGCCTCTTTTTTCACTAGCCGCGCACCTGCCCCTGGCCCAGCCCGACAAACTTAGTGGTGGTTAGCTCGCGCACGCCCATGGGTCCGTAGGCGTGCAGCTTGCTGGTCGAGATGCCGATTTCGGCCCCCAGCCCCAGCTGAAAGCCGTCGTTGAAGCGGGGGCTGGCGTTCACCAGCACCAGACTGGCGTCCACCTCGCGTAAAAAGCGCAGCGCCCGCGCGTAGTCCTCAGTGACGATCACCTCGGTGTGGTGGGAACCGTAGCGGGCGATGTGGTTGAGCGCCTCGTCCATTGCTGCGACCACCTTGACCGCCAGAATCAGGTCTAAAAACTCTCTGCCCCAGTCGTCTGCGCTCGCTCTCCTGGCCTGCTTCAGGTAAGGCAACGCGTTCTCGTGGGCCCGCAGCTCCACACCGGCCGCCGTCAGCTCGGCCTCCAGACGCGGCAGCAGCTCTGCGGCCGCGTCCTGGTGCACCAGCACGGCCTCAAGCGCGTTGCACACCCCCGGCCGCTGCACCTTGCCGTTGTGGGCGATCTTCAGCGCCATCTCCAGGTCGGCGTCCTCGTCCACGTAGAGGTGGTTCACCCCCTTGGCGTGGTAGAGCACGGGCATGCGCGCGTTCTCGGCCACCAACCGGATCAGCCCTTCGCCGCCGCGGGGAATGATAACGTCCAGGTATTCGTCCAATTTGAGCATCTCCAGCACCGCCGCGCGGTCGCTGAGCGGCACCAGCTGGACCGCAGCGGCCGGCAGGCCCGCCTCCGCCAGCGCTTGCTGAAAGAGCTCGACCAGCAGGGTGTTGGAACGCAGAGCTTCCTTGCCGCCGCGCAGAACGATGGCGTTGCCCGCTTTGAGGCTCAGGGCCGCCGCCTCCACCGTGGCCCCGGGGCGCGACTCGTAGATGAAGCCGATCACCCCTAGCGGGATCCGCATCCGCCCCACCTGCAGGCCGTTGGCCAGCGTTTGCATCTGACTGATTTCGCCCACCGGGTCGGGCATGGCCGCCACCTGCCGCAGGCCCGCTTTCAGGTCGGCCAGGGTGCGCCCGTCGAGCCCCAGCCGCCCCAGCTTGGGTCCGGCCAGCCCCGCCTCCTTGGCGGCCTGGAGGTCGGCGGCGTTGGCTTTTAGTACCTCGTTCTCTTTTTCGTCCAGAAGCTCGACCATGCGCAGCAGCGCTCGTTGCTTGGCCGCTCCGTCGGTCGCCGCCATCTGCCGCGCCGCCTGGCGGGCCGAGCGCGCCAGCTCCAAGACCGTTTCACGTACTTCGCTCATATGCTCACGATACCGCGCATCCCTTCGTAGCGGCAGCTTGAGTGCTTTGCACCGTGTTGATTGGCGATTGCTTTGGCGCAAGCAGCCTAGTGTTCATTTGATAAGGCGTGTTTTTAGCGATGTACGGGACAAATTCCCCTACCAGGGGGCACCCTGCTACTCTTCCAACTGAAGGGACAACCAGCATTCCAGCAACCACAAACCCTTCTAAAGCAGAAAGGAGAGTGGTAGTATGAAAAAGCTAATAGCAATATCAACCTTAGTCATTTTGAGCTTGTCGCTCGCCAAGGTTAGTTCTCCAGTAATACGTGTTTACGAGGGCTTAGCGCATTCAGGAGTTACTGGCAATATCCTTAACTTTCCGATCAGCGATAACTCGCAACACGCACTTCTTTCTTTTGGGCAAATAGCCAGTCTGCCTGCTCTTTCAAACGCCGAGATAGACCTATTAGTAGGCTCAAGTGCTAATCTTACTGAATTTGCTGATTACGACGGCATCCATAAAGATTTGGGCGATATGATGGTTGGCGGGGGGTACGGCAGCGGTGGCGAATCTTCACTCGGCAGCTCTTGGAGAAGTTATAGCGAAAGCCCAGGAGAGTGGAAACTGGTCGCTGCCCACGTTGAAAAAGGCAACTACGGCGGGGTTTCCGTCCAGGAACGCTGGATCCGCATAACTACGGGGGAGCGTATTTGGGTACGCAAGGCTACCGACGCAAGAGGGGGTTATGTGAAAGGACACCCGCACCCCCCGCAACTACTTCTACGACCAAGACGGCGGGTATAGTGGAATACCAAGAAGCAGGTGGTGACGTTAATGACTTCTAAGGGCGCTCCCGACGACGACAAGAAAAAAGACCTGCGCCCGCGCCGGCGCGCCCTGCCTTACCGCATTGAGCGGTGGA
>JALSMT010000133.1 GCA_026987375.1 Thermaceae bacterium
TCGTGAAAGGATGAGGGCCGGGAAGGACCACCGGCCCTCGTTCGTCTTCCCTCCTTTCATGAGCCCGAAAAGCGATAAACCTACTTCCGGCGAGCGGAGCAAGCCGATATTCAAGCCATTGGGAAGTATGACCGGCACGCTGGTCACTGGCTATGCCAAGGCCATACCACACCCGGAATAGACCTCTCCGGGCGTGTTTCCGCCCAGGGCAGCATGGGGACGCTCATTGTTGTAAAAGTCAAAGTATTGCCGCAATGACCGAATCAATTCTGCCGGTGAGCCATACTCGCGGGGATAGATTTCCTCATATTTCACGCTTCTCCAAAGACGCTCGATAAAGACATTGTCCAAGGCACGGCCACGGCCATCCATGCTGATCAACACCTCGTTGTTCTTGAGAATATCCGTGTAGGACAGGCTGGTAAACTGAGCCCCCTGATCTGTATTGAAGATGTCTGGGCGGCCATAGCGCCTCAGGGCTGATGTCAGGGCAGAAATACAAAATTCCTTGTCCATGCTGACAGAGACCTCCCAGGCGAGCACATACCGACTGAACCAGTCGATGACGGCGACCAGGTACACAAAACCACTGATTAACGGGATATACGTGATGTCTGATGACCATACCTGGTCAGGGCAGCGAATCGTCAGATTTTTGAGGAGATAAGGATATACCTTGTGCTCCGGATGCGGCGTACTCGTGCCGGGCTGTGGAGCGATTGACTGGATTCCCATCTTCCGCATCAGGCGCTGGATCCGCTTCCGATTGACCATATAGCCTCGCCGTCGCAGGACATCCCGCATCTTGCGACTTCCGTAAAAAGGATGCCTGGTATATTCCGCATCAATCATCCGCATAAGCTCCAGATTCTCCGCGCTTTCTTCGTCAGGCACCTTGGGGCGGTAATAGTTTGATCGAGGTAATCCGATGAGCGCACACTGCCGGGCAACACTGATATCACGGTGCTTGGGCTCAATGCATGAGAGTTTCTCCTGCGTGCTTACCCCAGATGACCAGTAGTTTTTTTTAACCAGTCGAGCTCGACCTGTAACCTGCCGATTTGCTGAAAAAGTCGGTCTCTTTCCTTTTCGAGATTTTTTATGGTCTTGCTCTGTTTTCCGCCAAATACACCGGGTAGTGCTTCGATGGCCTGGTTCTTCCACCGATTTACCTGACTGACATGGATTCCAAACTCCGAGGCGATTTGGCTGTTGGTCTTTTGAGCCTTTAAGGCCGCCAGCGCCACGTTGGTTTTCATGTCGTTGCTGTATTTTTTTCGCTTCATTTTCTCCCCCTGGACAGGTTGATTTCTGCGCTTAGCATACTGTCTCATTTATGGGGTCCACTATAGAGCTCCGGCATCGCCTGGAACAGGCTGACCAGCAGCAGATACTCCGGTGGTCCGAGCGTGTCCTGAGCGCCGAGTCCATGGGAGATGTCTTCGGCAACTGACCGAGGGGCTCCCCTGCCGTGCGGAACAGTGCCCTCCAGCGGGACTCCTGTCTTCCAATCGACGTACCATGGCCGAGCACGACAACGCATACAAA
>JALSMT010000134.1 GCA_026987375.1 Thermaceae bacterium
GGGCCTGCAGCTACGGTGCGGAATCAAAGATCTACGACGTTCAGGGCGAGCGCTATTACTTCTACTGGCTCGACGTGGTTCCCCCGCGCGGGCGCTACCTCTACCTGGTGCAGTACCCCAAGGAGCTTTCCAGGCAGAACTGCGAGGCCATTGGGGGCAAGTTCACGGGAGACGATGGCGTTCCGGACTGCTCGTTTGGCTATCAGTCTCCTTATTGGGCACAGGAAAGTATGGGAGCTTGGGTTAAAGATACTAAAGATCCGCCGGATAAGCGAAGCAAACCGTAATGGCAGGTGAATAATCACGAAGCATGCCTTTGTTCGTTTCGTAGTTGTCGCATCTATTTTGCTAGTTCTCGTCACGCCGATCGTATCTTCCTGTAATCAGCGTAAAAAACCTTCTCCAGGGGAGGTCCCCCCACCGGCAGCGCCGTCGGCCTGCTATGCCTTCCCGCAATCGTTAATCAATAGGGTGCTGATGAAAGCACCCGGAAGGCAGTGCGGAGAGTCATGTAGACTTCGAGGAAAGAATAGTGCCGCCGTTGCCGGCGGCCTTCTGGCGGAGGGGGCGGGATTCGAACCCGCGGTGCCCTGACGGACACACCGGTTTTCGAGACCGGCCCGTTCAACCGCTCCGGCACCCCTCCAGGCTTAGCTTTTGGGCTCGCGTAGTTTCGCGAAAAAACCCTTAAGGAGTCTAGCACTTTCCTTGGCGAACCGTCCAGCCTCTAGTTGCAGCGGTACGGGCATACCATACCTTGTAACTGCGCCGGCTTTGTCATTTTCGGTAGCCCACACTACCCGCGAAAACTGCGCTTCTATTAACGCCCCCATGCACATGGGGCAGGGCTCGAGCGTCACATAGAGAGTAGCCCCCGCAAGCACCTTCTCTCCACTGGCGGCCAGCGCCTCGCGCAGCGCCAGCATTTCGGCGTGCGCGGTGGCGTCGCGCCTGGCTTCGCTTTCGTTGGCTACGCGAGCCACTACTTTACCCCGCCAGACCACAAGCGCCCCAACGGGCACCTCCCCGGCGTCCGCAGCGCGCCGCGCCAGCGACAGCGCTTCACGCATAAAGCGGTAATCGTCATCTTCGGGCAGGTAGCGCCATACCCAAACTACCTCCCCTTCTTTTTCCGCCACCGGCCATACGCGGCGAAGTTCTGGCGGCACCGCTCGTTCCGCCAAAAAATCTACTAGCCTCTTACGCATCCCCCTAAGCCTCAGCGCGTCACCGGCGCGGGCGGTGCGGACTGGCAACCCGGCTGGAGCTTTGGCCTCTGTTAGCAGGTCGGGGCGTTCTGGAATCCATACCAGTGAACCCGCAGTGAGACGCAGGATGAAGCGCTGCAGGCTGACCGTCTCACCTTGTAAAGCCCTTTCGGCGGCTTCAATGTGCCTCGTCTCAGGTCTAATTCCCTGCTCCTCCAGCAGCAAGCGTAGCGCCCTGCGGCGCAGCGCTGGCGCGGCCAGTAAAAGCGGCTTGCCGCGCACGGCTCTTACGGGCGCGAACCTGGCGTCTTCTACCAGCTTTGCCGCTGCAATTACTTCTAGGGTGTCATCATCGGCCTGCTGGCTGAGCGAGTAGCGCAATAGCGCCGCGTCTGCCCGCGGAAAGCGCTCCACGACCCGCGGCCAAACCTGGTGACGAAGGTAGTTACGGTCTAATGACAACGACTCGTTACTTGGGTCTTCCAGCCAGCTCGCCGACTTACTCCGCAAGTATGCCCTGAGAACGTTTCTTCGTTCCTCCAGCAACGGCCTTACCACCCTGCCGCGACGGCGGCGAATTCCCAATGCGCGCGCCGCGCCGCGGAACAGCTGCAACAAAACCGTTTCGGCGTTGTCTTCGATCGTGTGGGCCGTCATCACACACTCCGCCCCGTATTCGCGCGCCACTCGCACAAGAAATGAGTAACGCAACCGCCGGGCGCTTGCTTCCATATTCTCGCGGCGCCGCCGCGCTATTGCGGCGGCGTCTACGCGCTCCACGACGCAGCGAAAACCCAGCTTCGCCGCTACGTCCTGGACAAAACGGGCGTCTGCGGCGGACTCGCGCCGCAGACCGTGATCTAGGTGCGCTACTACCACCTCTCTATCTATCTCTCGCAACAGGTACAGCAACGCCAGCGAGTCGCCGCCGCCGCTTACCGCGGCGACTATTAGACCCTTAGGGCAGAGCTCTCCCACCTTGGCTGCGAACCTGGCCGCTAGCGCATCCACCTACTCATGGTAGCGCGGGTTAGTATTATGCGGTGAAAGCCGAGCGGCTTGTCTTTAACTTTGACTCCTACCCTTATCTCAGTAACGATCTCGGCGGCTGCGGGGGCGTTATCAGAAAAACCTTGCAAGACTTTGTCGTTAGCGAGGTTCCCGCCTACCTGCCGAGCGGCGAAGGCGAGCACCTTTACGTCTATTTGGAAAAACGCGGCCTCACCACCCGCGAGGTTTTTGACCACCTGCACAAGGTTATGCGCATTCCCGAAAAGTCTATCGGTGTTGCGGGGCTGAAAGACAAACACGCTGTAACCAGGCAATGGATAAGCATACCTTTGCGCTATCGCGAAAGGTTGCCCCAGCTCGAAGAACTTGCCGGTGTCGCCATACTGGATACCGGCATCCATAAAAACAAGCTCGGAGTCGGGCACCTGAGGGGCAATCGCTTTGTAATTTTAATACGTGACATATTTCCCCAGGGGTATGAAACTGCGCAAAAGGTAATTGCGCGACTAACAGAATCTGGCGTCCCCAATTATTACGGCCCGCAGCGTTTCGGACTGGGCGGGCAGAACGCCGTGCGCGGCTACCAGCTCGTTAAGACCGGCAAGGGGCGGGGCAGGCCTTGGCTGAAAAAGTTTTTGATCGGCTCGCTGCAAAGCCTGCTTTTCAACGACTGGCTGGCGCTGCGCCTGGAGCGCTCGCTTTTCGACAGGGTGGTGCGCGGCGACATCGCCAAGAAGCACGAGACGCGCGGCGAATTCATCGTCGAAGACCCCGAAAAGGAAACCCCTCGTGCGCGTTCGCTGGAAATCAGCGCTACCGGCCCCTTGCACGGCCGCAAATACTTCGAGGCCCAGGACCAGGCCCGCGACATTGAAGACGAGATACTGCAAAAGTACGAGCTCAGCCGTGAGATGTTTTCGGCGCGCAAGGGAGCCCGCAGGGCGCTGCGCTTCCCTTTAGAAGAGGTTTCGCTGAGCAGGGAGGGCGACTCTTTGCGGCTCGGCTTCTTTTTGCCCAAAGGGGCATACGCTACGGCCGTCTTGCGGGAAATCATGAAAAAGAATCCGGAGGGCGAGGCCTCCGGAGAAGATTCCGCTACAGCTTTTTAGAAGTTGTAGCCGAGTTTGAGCTGAGCCACCACCGTTTTAGGCGCGGCCCCGAAACCATAGGCGTACCCTACGTCCGCGCCCACGAAGAGAGGCAACCCAGACGCCTGCAGCAATGAGTATTCGACGTCGCCGCGCAGGTAAGCCTGTACGCCCATCTGGTAACGCAAACCGACTCCTCCACCAACCTGAAGCGCTGGAGCTACCTCGAAGAGGTGTCGCATCGTAAAAGCGGCGCTAAAACCCGCTACGCCGTAGCCTAGGTCTAGTGTCGGGCGCAGCGCTCCTTTACCTGGCTGAAAGAGCTGGCAGTCCCAACTGGCTTCCAACGCGCCAAAGGCCCCCGCTCCGTAACCCGCCGACAACGCGGCGCTGATGTTGTACTCGGCAAAAGCCGGCGCCAATAACAGCACTAGCGCAATAATGAACTTTTTCACGTCTACCACCTCCACTCCTTATTTTAGTTTGCCGTAACGTCGCTGTACATAGCCGTGCTCAGTTTGTACTATCGCGCGCCCCCGGGGCGCGGTAACAGCCCGGCTCATCCGCTGCGGGGTGCGCCGGCAAGAGTCCTCGCATGGTTAGCTCTCGCACTAGCAGCAGCGTCATCTCCCATACTTGCTGCTGGCGCCAGCCTTCTTTTTCCAAAGCGGGCAAAGTCAAGTTTCTGCCGAGCGCCTCACGCGCCAGATCTCGCCAATCCATGAGGACAAGAATACCTGATTGAGAAGCGTCGGCGGGCGTATGATTTCAGACGTGCGTATCAGACCACTCACCGTCTCCAAAACCAGCAAGATCCTCGTTCTTAGCGTTTTAGTGGGTGTAGTCGCCGGATTTGGCGCTATTCTTTTCAACTGGCTGCTCGACCTTGGCAAGGTCTACTTTTTGGGGCACATCGCCGGCTACGCCGCCCCCGGCCTCCCCAAGGAGGGCGGCGTGCTGCAGGAATTCGTAGGGCGTTACGGCCGCTGGCTAATCCCAATTTCAACGACTCTGGGCGGCCTCATCGCCGGCTGGCTGGTCTTTACTTACGCCCCCGAAGCCGAGGGGCACGGCACCGACGCGGTGCTAAAGGCCTTCCACCACGCCGGCGGACGCATCCGCGCACGGGTGCCGGTGATAAAGACCGTGGCCTCGGCGCTGACTCTGGGCTCTGGCGGCTCTGGCGGACGCGAGGGGCCCATCGCACAGATAGGAGCCGGCTTTGGCTCGATACTCTCATATCTGCTGCGCCTGAGCGACGGCGAGAGGCGCGTTCTGGTAATGGCCGGCGCCGCCGGCGGCATCGGCGCTATCTTTCACGCGCCGCTGGGCGGCGCTCTCTTCGCCACCGAGGTGCTCTACGGCAACCTGGACTACGAAACGGACGTTTTGGTTCCCAGCATCCTCTCGGCCGTCACCGCCTACTCAATAGTCGGCTACGTATACGGCTTTGGCTCGCTCTTCGCAACGCCCGCCGACTATTTCGCCAAGCCGGCGCTGCTGCCACTATACTTGCTGCTGGCCCTAATCAGCGCCGCCGGTGGCTGGCTCTTCGTAAAACTTTTCTATGGCACGGCCGACTGGTTCAAAGGTCTGCCCTACCCCGCGCTCATCAAACCAGCCCTGGGCGGACTGGTGGTCGGCCTTATGGGAATAGCCCTGCCGCAGGTTCTAGACGGCGGCTATGGCTGGTTGCAGATGGTATTTCTCAACAAGTTTTCTCTCTGGGCGCTGCTGGCTATAGCCGTTGGCAAGATGGTCAGCACCTCCCTGTCCATCGGCTCCGGCGGCTCTGGCGGCGTTTTTGGCCCCAGCGTCATAATCGGCGCGGCTCTGGGCGGGGCGACGGGCCAGTTTTTCCAGGCGGCCTTTCCTCATGCCGGTATTGAGCCGGTTCACTTCGCCTTAGTCGGCATGGCGGCCTTCTTCGCCGCCGCCGCGAAGACCCCTCTCTCATCCATAGTCATGGTCACCGAGATGACCGGTTCTTACGGCCTGCTGGTGCCGTTGATGCTTAGCAGTTTCATTTCTTACCTGAGCCTCAAACCCACGCACACCCTCTATCGCTCGCAGGTTCCCGAGCGCATAGACAGCCCCGTGCACGCCCACGAATACCTACGCTCGGCTCTTACCAGCCTGGGTGAACGCGGCCTGCCGATACCGTCCGACGTCCCCCTGCCCGACCTGGCGCGCCTGCTCGATACCGGGCAGCCGGTCTTGCTGGATCCTGAGGGCGAAGAGGTAATGTTTACATTGGAAGTCTCAAAGGACCACCCCTGGGCCGGCAAGCGCATTTTTGAGCTAGAGCTCCCTCCTGACGTATTAGTCATCTCAATAATGCGCGATGGCGAAAACAGAATACTGATACCGCGCGGACATACTACCCTCAAAGAGGGAGACCGTTTGGTTTTGGTCGGCCCAGCCTACGCCTCGCACGAACTAATGTCCAAGCTGCATAGCGGCTCAAAACCGCAAAGCGCCGCGGATTAACATCCGGGCAGGCTGGCCGTGCGCATGTCAAGCCTGTTGCTTAAGTAATCGCCAATGGCCCTGGCGCGCGAGTGCACCAGTAGCTCTCCCTCGGTGGCGTGCAGCATCGTCAACAGTCCCAACAGGTACTCTGCCAGCTCATCGTCAGCCAGCCCTTCCTTGCTCGCGCTGCGTCCGTGTCCGGGCATGTCGGGGGCGATGTACTCATAACCCCGCTGCAACGGGCAGCCGCGCCAGTCCGCCGCCCGGTAAGCCACCAAGACGCGCAAGGGACCCTCCCCCCAGCGGTCATAAACGATATTTGCGCCGTAGATGTTTATGTAAGCCATGTCTAGGCGGGCGACTCCGGCTCGAAACGCAGCGGCGGAGGTTCATCTTCGTCTGGTTGCCACTCCTGCGGGCCGTTCAGGAACTCTTGGTAGCGGCTGACGAAGCCTTTCAAAAGGCTCGTCGCCTCGCGCGGGTTCTCCCAAAAACTGAAGTGGCCGGCGCCTTCGAGCGTTACTAGTATCCCCTTGAGGTCCGGCACCCACTCCGTTATCTCGTGAGCGTAGCGCATGGGCGTGCAGACGTCCTCGCTGCCGACTATCGTCATGACGGGGACGCCTTGCAGCGTCCTCAGCCATTTTCTTTCGTCGCCCATCGCCAGCAACGACTCTAGCCACTGAGCCAGGCCTTCTTCGTCCAGTCTCTGCTCCCAGGCGCCTATCAGGTCGCGGCCGCGGTCGAGCATGAGGCCGCCGAAAGCCAGAGGCGCGGCCACCCGCGCAAAACCCCGCCTGCCGCCTTGCTCTAAAGCCCACTGCAGCGACAGCAGCCTCGCCCTCAGCGCGGCGTCGACGCGGGCGAAAGGCGAAAACCACAGCAAGCTCTTCGCGCCGACCTCCAGCGCCAGCTTAACCGCCGCAATCCCCGCTTCGAAGGAAGCGACCAAGTGTCCGCCCGGCTCTATCTCCCCCGCCCAGCCCGCCAGCTGACCCTCCAGACTTGGATACGGACTGAGGTGTTGCGATTTATATTCCCCGGCGCTTTCGTCAAACAGCCTGAAACCGCTGGGCGGGCTCAGGTAGCCGGGAAGAAAAGTTATCGTTTCCACGGCTTCATCATCGCATACAATAGCG
>JALSMT010000135.1 GCA_026987375.1 Thermaceae bacterium
TACCGTAACGTCGATATCCTTCTTCACCGTAAATCCGTCGTTATCCGTCACGCTCACGCTGATCGTATCATCGCCGGTATAACCGCTATCGGGCGTATAACTTACAACTCCGTTGTCATCGATCATGACTGTACCGTGCTGCGCCTCTACCGATGAACTGACGATCGTCCCGTCATCATCATAGGCGTGTGCGACGACCTGCGTCGTATCCTCAACCACGCTGTGATCACCCGCAGGCACGATATAAGGCATCGTACCCGGAGGATTGATCCCTATGGTCAAGGTCGATGTATTGCTTATATCTCCATCGTGATCTTCTACGCTAAAGTCGATAGTCTCCGTTTCACGCGTTGTTTGATCACCTGAAGCCGTGTATTGGTAATCCCCTGTATCCACATTGATTTCAAACTTACCTTTAAGATTGGTCTCAATACTCAAAATATGAGTCGTCGCATCATAAGTGTAAGAGTTTTCCGTGCCATTTTGGCTCACGGTATTGTTCTGTGGATCATAGGTGTAGGTGCTGCCATCTAGTGAGATCGTATGGATATCTCCTCCATCTGCTCCGAAACCAATGCTTGACGTAATGCCTCCACCCACAATCGTACCGCCGGTAGCTTCGATAACCGAATCTCTCAGAACGGGAGGCAGATCCGCTTCCGTCTCGACCAGAACACCATCTTTGTCGCTAGAGGTCACTCCGTTATAGGCGATAGGATCTATATTCGCCACATCGGCTCCACTTCCCAAAGCATAGGCAAAAGCATTGATACCGTTATTCGTCAAGAAGTCGGTCCATGCCGCCTCCTCATCCTGCTGGATACCGTTTTCTCCATTTTCATTTTCCGTCGGATCCCCATCGGTCAGGAAGTAGGAGACATTTTGTCCATTACTCAATCTTCCAGCTTCTGTATAACTATTTTGCGCTTTAAGAAGTGCTGCATCATAGTTGGTCATTCCTCCTGCCGTCAGATTGTTGACAATCTCTTTGGCCGTGGCGACATCCACCCAACCTTTCGTCAAGTCGTTTGCACCGTAGGAGAAGCTAATTACCTCGACACGAACATCCCCCAAATTGTCATATTTGTCCAGCATCTCATTTACAGCCGCTTGCATAATAGCAAGGCGTGTCGTTGTCCCTCCGTGTCCGTCATCTACACTCTCATTCATTGAACCGGAGACATCCAAAATTAGTTGAACATTGGTATCGACGGAGGGGAGCGCAACCTCCTGTGTCGTTGTGGTCGTATGGGGACTGTCATCCTCCACGACGACGTTTAGTGTCGAAACGGCATTTTGCGTATCGGGATCTCCATCGCTGACCGTTACCTTGATAGGAATCGTCAAGTCATCCTCTTGGGTCGGATCGGGATGATCAATCGGTCCTTTGAGCGTCGTCGTATAGTTTCCGGCATCGTCGATCGTAACGGTCAGAATTTCGATGCCGCCGTTATGGGTGGTTCCGGTCAGCGTATGACCATCGCTAGAAAGTGCCCAGTCGATATTGTCCCCGCCGGAAGTATAATTTCCTGTCGGAACCGAAAGTTTGACGCTCAAGGTATCTCCGTTGACGTCATGAACCTCAAACTGTCCGCTATTTGTCGTGCTATTTGTCGTATCCAATCCACTTGGGGAGTTGTCGGGAATTCCATCATATGGAGCACCGTTTGCAACCAGAAGGCCCTCTTCGGATACATGAATCTCTTGATCTGCACTAATGGTCGGCGGTGCCTCGGTCGTGACCGCTTTTACCGTGACGTGGATATCTTGGGTTGTCGATGCCGTACTGCCGTTGGAGTATTCCGTCGATGTAGCCACGGCATGGAGCGTATATTCGGTATCCTGATCTACATCCGGCGTCTTCAGTACCAGATGATCAGTATCCCAGTCTGTAATATCCACCGTCGTCGTGTTTCCGTCGGAGGTAAAGGTATGCACCCCGTCGGTCAATGTAAATCCTTCGGGAAGATCCGTGATCTCTACCTTCAAGGATTCGGAACCGTCCGTATCGGTCAATCCCGCACTCAAGTCGATCTCTGCCGACGACTGCTCCTCGACGACAATCGTACCGTCATGAGTAATCTCCGTCTCGTTAAAGGAGATCGAATGGATCAAGAAATCATCCCCTGATCCCGGCGGATAGAAGCGGATCTCATCGAAGGCAGAACCGTCGGAGGGTCGGAAATTTACCGCAGGATCGACACCGTCACTTCCTCCTCCCGTCTGCACGGTATCGATCAATACTCCGTTACGGTAGAAGGCTATCTCCACATTTTCATCGGAAGCATTCCAAGCCAAAGAGACATTGACGGAATCGATGGGATTATCAAAGGTTACGACGACCATCTCCGGCGCTTGCAGGTTGTCGTCATATCCCGTTTCGGCATCCGCACCGCTCGCAGCACCGGCGACACCGAAACCGTCGGGACCACTGTGGGTAGCAAAGGTCCCTTCGCTACCGTCGGCATTGTATGCTTTGATAGTAAACCCGTGTGTAGTATCGTTCAAATTATCTTTCGTAATTGTCACTTCGGAACTAATCGAGGTCGCGGCGAGGGTCAAGGTCGGCGTATCGGCTACGGCATCGATATCGATCTTCATTGTCGCATCGTTGCTCCAGTTGCTTCCGTCGCTCACCTCATAATTGAAGCGAGCGTAATCCGCTCCTTGGTCACCCACATCATTTGCATCGACAGTCGAACCGTCCGGACGTATATCTCCGATATATTGATCTGAACCGGAATCGTTACCGTCGTTGGGTTGGAAAGTCAGTTTACCTGCATCCAGGTCCGCCTTACTGATGACCTGACCCGTCGTGGTAATTTCATTACCGTCGTAATACAACTTCCCAAAAGTCGGGAGCGATGTGATTTTGATCGCCTGTAGGCTATCCCTGCTATCTTGATCACTAAAGCTAAAGTCTGCTGCACTAAGCACATACATCGGTGCCGGAGCATCCTTGGCTTCATCAAATGTCACCTGAGTATCCTGTGCTTCAGGAGGATTATTATAATCGACGCTCACCGTCGCCGGGTTGGAAGTCTGACCGGCGATATCGGAGATGACGTACTGAATCGGTGTCGGATCTCCGGTAAAGTTCTGCTCCGGTGCAAAGGTAATTGCACCGCTTTGAGGATCCACGCTCCAGGTTCCCTCGCCACTGACGGAGAGGCTAGTAACGAGATTTCCGTTGCCGTCAAGGATCTTGACCGTGGTAGGATCGAGATCATTTTGCGAATCGGTATCGTTGGCCATGACATCAATGGTCACAGTTTCCCCCACATTAGCCCTAGCAGTGTCATCGCTTGCTACCGGCGCCGTGGTGTCGATGACGATGTTCTGAGTCGTATCGGCGCTGTTGCCCGCGGCGTCGGTGGCCACGGCTTTGAGGGTATGGGTCCCCTCGCTCAGCTCGGTGCCGGTGTAGTCGAAGCTCCAGTGGCCGTCGCTATCGACGGTGGCCTGGCCGAGGGATTGACCGTCGAGGAAGACTTCGACCGTAGCCCCCGCTTCGGTCGTTCCGCTGAAGATCAGGGTCTCGTCACTGGTGACGAAGTCGCTGTCGCTGCTTCCGGTATCGTCGCTGATGGCGGTGATGGCCACATCCGGCGCGCTGGTATCGACGACGAGGGTGCCGGTGGCGTCGCCTTCATTCCCGGCGGGATCGACGGCTTTGACGGTGATGTCGTGCTCCCCTTCGCCCAGTTGCGCCACCGTATCATCGGGCAGGGTCCAGGTGCCGTCGCCGTTGTTGACGGCGGTGTAGTCGACCCCGTCGACGGTGACGATCACCGTGGCGGTGGGATCGTCCACCGTACCGGTGATCTCCGGCGTGCTGTCGTTGGTGGTCTGGTCGTTGACGGTGACCGTCGGCGCCGTGGTGTCGATGACGATGTTCTGAGTCGTATCGGCGCTGTTGCCCGCGGCGTCGGTGGCCACGGCTTTGAGGGTATGGGTCCCCTCGCTCAGCTCGGTGCCGGTGTAGTCGAAGCTCCAG
>JALSMT010000136.1 GCA_026987375.1 Thermaceae bacterium
CGGGCGAGCGCGTGCGCTGGGGCGTGGTAAGGAACATAACCATCGGCTGGCTGCTTACTCCTACGGTGGCGGCCGTCATCTCGGTGGTGGGGATGTTCGTCTTGCAGAACGTCTTCAACCTGCCGGTGCGGCCCTAAAGCAGTTCTAATACCTCGTTTGCGGCGAATAGGCGGTTCCTGCGATGCCCGGTAAGCTCGGTTAGGATCCCGGCTTGCGTTAGCTGGGCAACAGCCTTGTTTGCAGTGGCGAAACTGATGTTAAGCTCGCTTTCCAGTTGCCTCACGGTGAAAATTGGTCGCGCAAAGAGGTGGTCCACTACCCTCAGCAAGGTGCCGCGAGCACGCGCGCCCTGGAGCGTCTTACGGTAGCGCTCGCGCAGCTCAACCAAGCGTGCAGAACGCTCGAGTGCGTCTAGGGCCTGAGTGTGGACCCCATGAAGGAAGTAGGCGACCCAGGACCGCCAGTCCCCGTCGGTGGAAACTCGATGCAGCAATCGGTAGTACTCGTCACGCGTCCGTTCAAAATAGGAGCTTAGGTAGAGCAACGGCTGTTCGAGCAGTTTCTTATCGAGCAGCATCAGAGTAATGAGTAGCCTCCCCATGCGGCCGTTGCCGTCCCAGAACGGGTGGATGGCCTCGAATTGGTAGTGCACCAGGGCCAGGTCCACGAACGGATGGTGAGGGCTGCGTTCCCGGTTAATATAATGCTCGAGCTGGGAAAGCAGGTCGGGAACGAGATGGTGAGGTGGGGGGACGTACACCGCCGAGCGAAGATCGTAGCCCCCTATCCAGTTTTGACCCCGCCGCAGCTCTCCCGGCGCTTTGTTCCGCCCCCGCACCCCTTCCATGAGTACGGCATGCATTCTTCGGAGCAAACGAACGCTGATCGGGAGTTCGCCGAGCAGTTCGAGGCCGAGCTCCAGGGCGCGGACGTAGTTTCTTACTTCAATAGCGTCGTCGCGCACATCGCTTGGAGGAAACAGGGGCACTTCGGCCTCGGCCGCGTAGAGATCAGCCAGCGACGCCTGGGTCCCTTCGATGCGGGAAGAGCCGACGGCCTCGATGCGCGCAAAGGGTCGGATCAAGAGGTGCGGGTTAGGCAGTGTGTGTCCTAGGCCGTCCAGTCGACCGAGCGCCAAAGATGCATCGGCAAGCAGCAGGGCCAGTTCATGATCGAGTTCGAAGCGTGGCGGCAGCGGATGAGGAACAAAGGCGAAAATACCATCTCCCAGCGGGAGTAGATCGCCCGGGCTTCGTTCGGAAAACAGGTCGCGCCGCACGCCTTATTTTACATACGCTAAATTTTTAAAACAACAAGTGCCTGTATTTGCGTTCGTAAAACAACGCCTCCTCGGGTATCCTGACCTAGTGAACCAGCCCTCCACGCCTGAGTTTATCCAGATATTCACCACCGGCGGCACGATCGACAAGGTCTACTACGACGCGGGGGACGACTACACCGTGGGCGAGCCGCAGA
>JALSMT010000137.1 GCA_026987375.1 Thermaceae bacterium
GCGAGGGTGACCGCGTGCTGGGCCATGGCCAAGCCCGAAAGCAGCAGTAAAGCAAAGAACCTAGCCAACTTCGACCTCCGCTCAGGGTTTCTAGTTTACCTCCACCCCTATCCGCTGCGCCAGCAGCGGGCCGGGGGGTACTCAAACCCTACGAGGACTGGGCGCCTAGGCCGAACCCCAGGACGGCGAGCTACGCACCCGAACAGTAAGCTTCGCCGCCCCCGACCAGGCGGTCGTCACAGTGTCGATCGACGCCGCCAGCGTCCGGGCGCTGCAGGCGGAAGAGTCCTAGGGCCAACCCTTCAAGTACTCTAATCATATGTACGGAAATATACCGTACAATTAAAGAGGAGGTAGCTATGAAGACCGCCAGGTTGGAGGTGCGACTGGCGCCTGAGCAAAAGAAGTTGATTGAGGAAGCGGCTCGCCTGAGCGGCGCCACCACCAGCGCCTTCGTGCAAATGGTTCTACTCGAACGAGCACGCGAGACCGTTCGCGAACACCGTGCGGTTGAGCGTGTAGTGTTGCGCGCAGAGGCTTTCGATCGGCTGTTTTGGGAATTGCAAAACCAGCCCCCCGGGATTGTTCCGGAGTTGCGTGAACAGCTCCGGAAAGCACGTTCGTGATACCCGAACCCTTTCGTATCGAGCTGCTCAGCGAGCACCACGATCGGTCGACGTTCTCGTGCGGGGTAGCCGAGCTCGATGAGTACCTTCGGCGTTTCGCTGGTCAGGATCAGCGTCGTGATCTCACCCGCTGTTTTGTGCTGGTCAAGCAAAGCGAGCTGCGGCGGATCCTTGGCTACTACACCCTCAGCAACGCCGCGGTGGTGCGTTCCGGCAATAGCGACGATCCACTTACGTCTCCATATCCCGAAATACCTGCGCTGTTGATCGGCCGGTTGGCCGTAGACCAAAGCTTGCAAGGGTTGGGTTGGGGTCGGCGGTTATTGCTGCACATTCTGCAACACGCTCAACGCCTTTCGGATGAATCCGGCTTCGCTTTGATGCTGGTGGATCCCTTTGACGAGCGCGCCGCCCGTTTTTACGCCCACTTCGGTTTTCATCCACTGGGCGACGGCCATAGGATGTACATGCGCATGAAAGACGTTCGCGCGACGTTTGCCGACCGACGGTGAGGCCACAGGCGTTTCAGCGCTTCTCGCTAGAAGTGCGGTGCTGCGGATCCGCAGCAAGGCGCTTAACGTTATCAGGCGGCGTCCACACCAACTTTTGCGCGTGCGCGGCACAGGTGAAAACTATCTTGGCCTCGGGTACTTACTCGGTGTAGAGGGGGCAGGGCTCAGAAGGCCGCAAGGGCGGCTTTGTTCGAGCACAGGGTTTCCCGGGCGGCCCCTCTAAGACTCCGTCGCACCCCTTCCGCCCTCATTCTTGGCGCTAGCGGCATGCCGAACTCGACCGGGCCCCCAGAGGATCGGTGTAGCCCGCCGTGCGGAAGCCGAAGCCCTGGTCCAC
>JALSMT010000138.1 GCA_026987375.1 Thermaceae bacterium
CATGTACGCCGTGGCCGCCGGGCACCCCCTGACCGCGCGCGCCGCCGCCGAGGCGCTGGCGGACGGCGGCAACGCCTTCGACGCCGCTGTGGCCGCCGCCTTCGTGCAGCCCGTCGCCGAGCCGGTGCTGGCCGGCCTGGGCGGGGGCGGGTTGATGATCGCCCGCGAACCGGACGGCGCATGCCGTGGTTACGACTTTTTCGCCAGCATGCCCGGCCTCGGGGCCCAAGCCGGCGGTGGCAAAATGCTGGAGGTGCGGGTCGACTACGGCGGGGCCCTGGGCGTCTACCACGCCGGCGCGGCCGCGGTGGCGGTTCCGGGCTTGCTGCGGGGCCTGCTCGACGTGCATACCCGGCACGGCCGCCTGCCGCTCGAGCGCCTGGTCGCCCCGGCCGCGCGGGCCGCCCGCGACGGCGTGCCCCTTTCACCGCTGCAGGCCTACCTGTTTACCCTGATCGAACCCATCTTGACCCTGACCCCCGAGTCGCGAGCTCTCTACGCTCCCACGGGCAGGCTGCTGCGCCGGGGCGAGCTGCTCAAAAACCCCGACTACGCCGGCTTTCTAATGCGCCTGCCGGCCGAAGAGGCCGACGCCCTCTACGCCGGAGCGGCCGCCGAGAACCTGGCCCGTTACCTGGCCGGGCGCGGCGGCCTGCTGACCGCTGAGGACCTGGCCGCCCAGCGCACCCTGACCGCCCCGGCCGCGCGGGCAAGATGGCCCGCCGCCGAGCTGTGCTTCCTGCCCGGCCCCTCGCGCGGGGGACGGGCCGTGGCCGACCTGCTGGACGCTTACCTTGGCGAGTCCCACGATAAAGAAGATCCGGTCCGGCACTACCTGGAGCTGGCCCGGGCCATGCGGCGGGTGGCGGAGGGCGGCGGCCTGAAGCGCGGCACCACCCACCTCTCCATCCGCGACGCCGAGGGCCGGCTCCTCGCCATGACCGTGACCAACGGCGAGGGCTCGGGGCTGGTGGCCCCAGGTACAGGTATTTTGCTCAACAACATGCTGGGCGAAGACGACGTCCTGCCGCCGCACGGCCCCCGCCCCGCCCCCGGAAAGCGGCTGGTCTCGATGATGGCCCCGGTCGTCTTCCAGGCGAAAGGCCGCGCCTACGCCCTGGGCTCGGGCGGCTCCAAACGCATCCGCAGCGCCGTTTTTCAGGTGGCCGCCCACCTGCAGGGCGGGTTTGCGACGCTCGACCAGGCGGTAGGGGCTCCCCGTATCCACTACGAAGAAGGCGTCCTGCACCTCGAACCGGGCCTTGATACCGCAACCGTGCAGGCGCTCGCAACCCGCTTCCACCTCAACCCCTGGCCGCGGCGCGACTTCTACTTCGGCGGGGTGCACGCGGTGAGCAGCGCCGGCGAGGCCGCCGCCGATCCGCGCAGGGAGGGAAGCACGCGCACGGGTTCCTGAAGAGCCCCCTTTATCACAACCTTATTTGGTTGTATTCATCATTTTAAACCCTTTTCGTTTGATTTCGCGGCGGCATCCGGCTAGACTGGGGGCATGCCCCCGGTGGTGCTCAGCGGCGACCTCGTGGCTTCGCGCGCCTACGGCGCAGGCAAGGCCGCCCGCGTCCTCTCCGAAGTCGTGAACGAGGTCAACGCCCGGTTCTCGAAAACGCTGCTCGTACCCCTCGACGTGATCCAGGGCGACGCCTTCCAGGGGGTCGCGGCCGCCGGCCCGGACGCCCTGTCCCTCGTCTTTCGGCTGCAGGGCGGACTCGTCGTGCGCAGCGCAGGCCGGCTGAAGAGCCGCTTCGGCCTGGGCCTCGGCGCCATCGATCAGGCGCTCGCGGGCGTAGCGGACCCGTCGCTGCTCACCGGGCCCGCCTTCGTGGCCGCCGCCGAGGCGCTGGCGCGGGCGCGCAAGGAGAAACGCCAGATCGTGCTGCAGAGCGGCCGCGCCGCCCTGGACGCTGCAGCAGGCGGCACCTTCGGCCTGATCGAGTTCGCGTGGAAACGCTGGAGCGCCGAGGTGTGGCGGCGGGCGCTGCGCTACGATGAGCTGGGAAGCATCAAGAAGCTGGCCGGGGAGCTGGGCGTCAGCTACCAGGCGGTACACAAGCAACTGCACGCCCGCGGCGTGCTGAACGTGCGCGAAGCGCTGGAGGGCCTGGGCCGGCTGCTGGAGGAGGTGGGTTAGGTGGTCCTGCTGGAATACGCGTTGCTCTACCTGCTCGTCATCGAGGGCGGAAACCACGCGGTGCGGTTCGTGCTGGACCGGGTGCCCGGGGTACAGGACGTCGAGCCGGGGCTCAGCCAAGCCGGGCGCTGGATCGGCTACCTGGAGCGGCTGATGATCCTGACCATGATCCTGGCCGGCGCCTACAACGGCGTGGGCTTCGTCTTCGCGGGCAAGGCCATCGCCCGCTTCCAGAGCCGCGAGCAGACCGAGTACTACCTGCTCGGCACCTTCGCCAGCTTCGCCTGGGCGGTGTTCTGGGGCGCCGTCGGCAACGCCTGGCTTTAGATTTTTCATCGTTTACTGCGTATGCTTGGGTCATGCGTCCAGATTTTGACCGCTATCCTCTTTTAGTCGCCTGGGAGATGACTCACGCCTGCGATCTAGCCTGCAAACACTGCCGCGCCAGCGCCGAGCCAGACCCGCTTCCGGGCGAGATTACCACCGAAGAGGCCTTCCGCTTCCTCGAAGAAATGGCCACCTATAGGCCCAAGCCCATCCTCCTGCCCACCGGCGGTGACCCGCTCAAGCGCCACGACCTCTGGGAAATCCTGGAAAAGGCCCGCCAGTTGGGGATCAAGATTGGCATCACCCCGGCGGTCACCCCGCTCTTGACCCGCGAGGTGATAGATCGTTTCAAAGAGCTCGAGGTGCACGCCATGGCCGTCAGCCTAGACGGCGCCAGCCCCGAGAGCCACGACGAGTTCCGCGGCGTGCCCGGCACCTTCGAGCTAGCGGTAGACGCCTTGCAGTACGCCCGCTCAATCGGCCTGCCGACGCAGATAAACTCGACCGTCACCAAGCAAACACTTCCCGAACTACCCAAACTGGCGGACCTGGGCCGCGACCTGGGAATCAGCGCCTGGGAGGTCTTCTTTTTGGTGCCGGTCGGTCGGGGAGCGCTACTGCAGCAATTAACCGCCGCGGAGTACGAAGATACCCTGCGCTGGCTATACCAGGTGTCGCGCAGTCACCAGCTGAACATCCGCACCACCGAGGCCCCCCACTTCCGCCGGGTGGTCATCCAGGAGCGCGCCAAAAACGAAGGCGTGCAGGATTACGCCCTGGTGCAGAACAAGCGCGGCGTGCACATGCACGACGCCTACGGCTTCGTCTTCATCAGCTCGTTGGGCGAGGTCTTTCCCTCGGGCTTTTTGGCGATGAGCGCGGGCAACATCAAGGAGCGCAGCCTGCTCGACATCTACCAGAACTCCGAGCTCTTCCGCAAGCTGCGCGACCGCGAGAACCTAAAGGGCAAGTGCCGCGTCTGCGAGTACGGCAACGTCTGCTGGGGCAGCCGCGCCCGCGCCTGGGCCGAGACGGGCGACCCCTTCGAGTCGGAGACCCGCTGCGCCTACGTGCCCGAGGCCTGGAAGGCCGAGGCGGCGGGGGACTGAGCAACGTCCTTCTGCAGGAAGCATCAACCCCTGGAAGATTCGCCAACCCGCACGACGACGCGCTGAGCAGACGCGCCTCGCGTGGTGCAAGTTAAGGTTTTTTGTCCTCGAGTTCGTCGAGCAGGGCGACCGCCTGCCGCGGAGTCAGCACCGGCAGCTTGGGGTCCTGCCAGCCCGTAAGGTGCCGATCGCCCGAAACGATGAAATCGGCACGCGCCGACAACGCGAGAGCGATGAGGTAATCGTCATCGGGATCGGGAGTGTAGCGCTCGCCGGCGGTGTCGTCTGCGCGCTCGGCCCAACGCCTCAGCAAAGCTACGTACCGCTCGGCCTCGGTGAGCGTCAGGTAGCTGCGGAACTTTGGTCGCGCCAATACCCTCAGCAGCTCGTCCAGCAGCTTGGGCGAGACCACGATCTCAAACGCTCCGGCAATCCATCTTCGTAGCAAGACCGCCGGCGGCCCATCGGACGTAAGAACCGCTGCGATGAGCACTCCCGGATCGATGACAACGCGAATCACTTGTTCCGTTCGGCCTTCAGCTCGTCGTAAGCAACGGCCAGCGCCGCTTCCTCGGAGAGTCGGTTCCGCCGCCAGAGTTGCTCGAGCAGGTCGCGACCAAAGTAGGCCCTGAGCGCCGACTCGACGATCTGGTACTCTCTGCGCCCCTCGCGCGCCGAGGCAATTTTGACCGCCTTGATCAGGTCCTCGTCGAGGTAGAGCGTGGTCTTCCTTCTTTCCATAATTACATAATATACCACCTTGCAAATGCGCTGCCCTTCCACGCCTTTGTTCCGGTCCACGCACCGCGCGCTAGACTGGAGTAGTGATCGTTTCCTTCACCGGCGACCCCTTCCTGGCCCGGCGGGCGGCGCGGGCCGAGGCCGAGCTGCGCGGGCTCGAGTGGCGGCTGCTGCCGCCAGAGCCACAGCAGGTGCGACAAGCCGCCTCGGGGGGCTTGTTCGGCCCCGGCGGCGCGATCGTAGACTTGCGCGACGTCAGCGAAGCAGAGTGGAAAGAGCTGCGCGGCGTCCTGGAAGCCGTACCCGAAGAAAGCCTGGTTCTCCTCTACGACCCCAAGCCAACGTCGGCCCGCAGCCGCTGGCTGGGCAAGCACAGCGAGAAACGCGACCACCCCACCCCCCGCTACCGCGACAAGGTGCGCTGGGTGACGAACGAGATGAAGCGCATGGGCCTGAAAGCGCCGGCGGCGGTCGCCCACTACCTGGGCGAACTCGAAGCCGACCTGGAGGCCATCCACGCCGAGCTGGAAAAACTAACCCTGCTCGAGGGGCCGCTGACGCTGGAGCGCGTCAAGGCGGTGGTGGCGCTCGAGCCCCCGCTCTCCAGTTTCGACCTGGTGGACGCCGCAGCCGCCGGCAGGTTCGAGCGGGCCATGGAGCTGCTCAGGGATCTTTTGCAACGCGGCGAAGAACCGCTGCGCATCCTCGGCGCCCTCAGCAAGCACTACACCCGCGCGGCGCTGCTGTGGGCAGAACTGCAAGAACGCGGCCTGAGCGACAAAGAAGCTGCAGCGCTGTTAAAAATGCACCCCTTTCCCGCTAAGAAACTCTTGCAGTACGCCAAGAGGCTCGATGAAACGCGTTTGCTCTGGTACCTCGACGCACTGGCGCAGGCGGAACTGGCGGCCAAAACCGGCCGCAACCCCGAGCTAGCGCTGGTGAGAGCGCTCTATAGTATTTGTAACTGACCCGCGGGTCAGACTCGTGTACAATGAACCCATGTTCAACGAAAGCACAGCCGAAAAGCTGCTCCGGCGCGCCCGCGAACTGGGCGCCGACTTCGCCGAGGTCTACGCGGAGCGCTGGAAGAAACGAAACCTGCGCCTCCTCGACCTGGCGGTGCAGGAAGCCAGCAGCGGCATTGAGCGCGGCGCCGGCGTCCGCCTCTTCTTCGGCACCCAGGTGGTCTACGCCTACACCAACGACCTCAGCGAGGCCAACCTGCTGGAGGTGACCGAGACCCTGGCCCGCCTCAAGGGCGGCAAAGGTCAGGTAGACGCCCGCGGCGCCGGCGGCCTCGACTTCCGCCGGTCCGAACCGCGCGGGCTGCACGCGCCCCAGGTCGCGCTCGACGAACGCGACAAGCGCTGGCGCATCGAACGTCTGGCCGAGGCCGACGCCGCGGCCCGCGTTGGTCCGGAGATTAAAAAAGTCGAACTGCGTCTGCTCGAGTGGGATCAGGAGATCCTGGTAGCCAACTCCGAGGGCGTCTGGAACCGCGACCGCCGGGTGCGCACCCGCTACGTGGTGACCGCCATCGCCGAAAACGAAGCGGGCATGCAGACCGGCTTCGAGGGACCGGGGCTCGGCGTGGGGCTCGAGCTCTTCGACCTGGCGCCCCCCGCCGAGTACGGCCGCCGCGCCGGAGAACAGGCGCGCACCCTGCTCGGGGCCAAGCCCGCCCCGGCCGGCCCCATGCCCGTGGTCATCGGCAACGCCTTCGGCGGCGTCATCTTCCACGAAGCGCTGGGGCACCTGCTCGAGACCACCGCGGTCGCCCGCAAGACCAGCGTGCTCACGGACAAACTGGGCGAAAAGATCGCCAGCGACGTGGTCACCTACGTCGACGACGGCACCCTCCCCCACGCCTGGGGTTCGTCGGAGTACGACGACGAAGGCGCGCCCACCGAGCGCACCGTGCTGATCGAGAAGGGCGTGCTAAAGAGCTACATGGTGGACCGCTGGGGCAGCCTGATGACCGGCTACCGCCCCACCGGCTCCGGCCGCCGGCAGGACTACACCTTCGCCCCCACCAGCCGCATGCGCAACACCTTCATCGAAGCGGGCGGCGCCAGCATCGAAAGCCTCTTCGAGGGCGTCGAGCTGGGCCTCTACGCCAAGAAGATGGGCGGCGGCCAGGTCAAGCCCGGCTCCGGCGAGTACAACTTTGCCGTGCAGGAGGGCTACGTCATCCGAAACGGCCGCGTCGAAGAACCGGTCAAGGGGGCCATGCTGGTGGGCAAGGGGCCCGAGAGCATCCAGCGGATCGCGGCGGTGGCGGCCGACCAAAAGAACGCCCCGGGAATGTGCGGCTCGCTCTCGGGCGCGGTCCCCGTCGAGGTGGGCCAGCCCCACCTGCTGATTAGCGAGATCGTCGTGGGAGGTGAAGGATGACCCTGCAAGAAGCGCAGACCTACCTGCTCGAGCGCGCCCGCGAGCGCGGCGTGGAGCTGGAGGTGCTCTCCAGCGGCAGCCGCGAGCTGACGCTGCGCGCCCGCGAAGAGCAGCTGGAAGAAATCACCGCCGCCGAGCGCGGCGGCCTGGGGGTGCGGGTGGTCACCGAGGGCCGGACGGGCTACGCCTACAGCGAGGAGCTGACCCCCGAGGCCCTGGACTGGATGCTGGACGAGGCCGTCGAGAACGCCAAGCTGCAAAGCGAAACCGACGGCTTTTTGCCAGCAGGCCGCTCCCTGGGGCGGCACGACCTGCTGGGAGAGGGGCTCTCGGCCCCGCTCGACGAAAAGAAGCAGATGGCGCTCGAGCTCGAGCGCGCCAGCAAAAGCGACCCGCGGGTGCAGCAGATCGGCGCCGCCGCCTACTCCGAGCGCGAATACCAGACCGAGATAGCCTCGACCAAAGGAGCGGCGGGCGGTTACCGCAGCGGCTACGCCTACCTGATGACCAGCGCGGTCATGGCCGCAGGAACGAGCGTCAAGCAGGGCTGGGAGGTCAAGGTGGCGCGCGAAATCGCGGCACTGGATCCGGCCAGCACCGCGCAGGAGTTCATCCGCAAGACCGGCCGTCTGCTGGGGGCGCGCGAGCTCTCGAGCGGGCGCTACACCGCCTACTTCGAGCCTCAGGCCTTCCTGGCGCTGCTGGCCCCCTTCATTAGCCTCTGGAGCGGCAAGTGGGTACTGGAGGGCAAGAGCCGCCTGGCGGACAAACTGGGTCAGCGGGTGGCCAGCGCGGTCTTCTCGCTCTACGACGACCCCGACCACCCCCAAGGCCTGATGAACGCCCCCTTCGACGCCGAGGGCACCCCCACCCGCAAGGTCCACCTGCTGCGCGAGGGGGTGGTGGAGAGCTTCATGCACAACACCTTCACCGCCCGCAAACTGGGGCACGAGCCCAGCGGCCACGCCGCCCGCAGCTACAAGGGCGTGCTCGACGTGGCGCCGCACAACCTGATCGTCGCCCCCGGCGCGGGCGTGCGGCTCGAGGACGGCGTGCTCGTGACCGACCTGATGGGCGTCCACGCCGGCGCCAAGCCCATCTCGGGCGACTTCTCCTTGCAGGCTCTGGGCCTCAAGATCGAGGGCGGCGAGGCGGCCTACCCGGTCGAGAACTTTACCATCAGCGGCAACTTCTTCGAGCTGCTCGAGCGCGTCGTAGCCGTGGGAAGCGAGCTGGAGTGGAGCGTCCTCTACCTGGCCGGCGCCAGCCCCACCGTCGAGGTCGCCGAGGTGGCCTTCGCCGGCGCTTGAAAACGGCAAGACCTCGATAAACCCTGCGGGCCAGCCGGGGCGTGAACCGTCAGCCGCGCTTGCCTTTTACGGCCCGGCGAACGGCTCCGCAGCGAGCAAACCGTGGCGCCGCGGTGCGGCCAGACCCAACCTGCCGGCTGCGCCGCGACGCGAGAAAGGCAAGGATGCGGGGTGCGGGACCGGGCTCTTCAAGCAATCGTAGCGACCTTAAACTCGCTCAGCATTACGTTTGTAACAACCTGCCACCCGTAGGCTCTTGCTTGCGCCGCTAGCGGTCCCGCCACAAGCTCCTTCCGCCGCGAGCTGCGCGCCGCGAACTACGT
>JALSMT010000139.1 GCA_026987375.1 Thermaceae bacterium
AGCCGCGCGCTGCGCAGCGGGGCGCCCTGCCGTACCATATGGGTGTGAAACCTCCCCTACCCCCGCTCGTAGACGCCCACGAAGACTTGGCCCACAACGTCATAGACAAAGGCATGGACCTGACTCTGCCTCTCGAAGAACTACGCCGGCGGCGCCCCGAAGGCGACGTGCCCACGGTCACGCTGCCGGCGCTCGAAGAAGCGGGTGCGGCGCTGGTCTTCGCCACAATCTTCGTAGAGCCGTATCACCCCGAACACAACCCCGCAGGCTACCGCACCCCGGACGAGGCCCACGCGCGGGCTTGGCGACAGCTCGAGCTCTACCGCAGCTGGGCGGACGAGGGCCGGGTGCGGCTCATTACCAGCCGCACCGAGCTGGACGAGCACCTGAAGGCGTGGCGGGAAGACGGCGTGGTAGGACTATTCGTGCTAATGGAAGGCGCCGACCCGATACGAACGCCCGACGAACTGGGCTTCTGGGCCGACGCCGGCGTGCGCCTGGTGGGGCCCGCCTGGGGCGGCACCCGCTACGCCGGCGGCAGCTGGAACGGCAGCGGCGGCCTCACTAAGCTGGGCCGCGAGCTGATGGCGGCCCTGCAAAACGAACCGCGGGCGGCGCTCGACGCCAGCCACCTCTCCGAGCAGTCCTTCTGGGATGCGCTCGAGCGCTACGACGGACCCCTGATCGCCAGCCATTCCAACGCCCGCCGCTTCGTGGACCACGAGCGCCACCTAACAGACGCCCAGATCCGCGCGCTAGGCGAACGCGGCGGAGTGATCGGCACGGTAATGTACAACGCCTTTCTGGTGGAGGGTTGGCGGCGGGGAGACGCACGGCCGGGACTCGAGGCGATCGCGCGAAACATGTCCTACGTCGCCGACCTGATCGGCTGGGAGCACGTGGGCATCGGCTCCGATTTCGACGGCGGATTCGGCGCCGGCGAGACCCCTGCCCCGCTAGACAGCCCCGCAGACCTCAGGCTTTTGAAAGGCGTTCTTCCACAGAGCGCCTTTCCCGGCGTCCTGGGAACAAACTGGCTGCGCTGGCTGGAAACCTGGCTGCCTTAGACGTAGGGCAGGCTACACGGTGAGGGCTCAGCCCTCCTTAAACTAAAGGCGTGCGAAGACTCTTAGCTATCTACACCGTGTTATTCACGGTCGGCGCTTTGGCGTCGGGCCCGGCGGGGCGGGTGCTCCAGGTAAGAGTCGGCGGCGTGAGCGGTAAATATACCTTTACCACCACGGTACTAAGCCCCGACAAGGGATGCGGGCAGTACGCCGACTGGTGGGAGGTGGTCTCGCCCGACGGACGAAGGCTGCTCTATCGCCGCATTCTGCTACACTCGCACGCGAATGAACAGCCCTTCACCCGCTCGGGCGGGCCGGTGCCGATCGCTCCGGGCGCCGAGGTGGTGGTGCGCGTGCACATCCATCCGCTCGGCTACGCTCGCACGGCGCTCAAAGGCAGCGTAACGAGCGGTTTTAAAACGGTTACTCTGCCCGCAGGATTTGGCGCGCGGCTGGAAGAAGCAAAACCTAAGCCCGCTTCGTGCTGGTTCTAATGCATCGCCAACGAAAGCCCGCGAAGGAGCGGGGCCCCTGGCCGGGGCCCCGCAAAAAGGCAAACGGGAATTGAATCAGACCGTGGCGGCCTGCTTTTCTTCCTTCTCGCTCTTAGCTTTGATGCGTTTGAGGCGGAAGGTGTCTTCGCGCTCACGCTGCTCGAGCACCAGCTTGATGAAGCGCATCTGGTGCAGCACGCCGGGGATCACCACCTGCTCCAGCGCGTTGACGCGGCGGGTGGTCTTCTTGATCTCCTCGCCGATGCGGCGCAAACGGGTTTCGGTGTTGGCTACCTCAACGAGCGCCTTGGCGAAGCGGCGGAAAGCCTCCTGCGCTTTCAGGGTCTGCCCACCCGTGGCGATGGGGCTGGCCGCCGCGCCCGCGGGCCAGTCTACGTTCAGCTTGGGGACCTTGGTCCCCCAAACGTTCTCGACCTCGGCGGAAACGCTCTTGACCGCGGGAATGCCTACGGCTTGCGCGTCCACTACCTCCGGGCCGTCAAAAGCCTTCGCCAGGAAAAGGGCGAAGTAGGCGTCCTTGGCCGCGCTCTCCAAACTCTTGCGGGCCTCCAAGGTCTCCTGGACCAGCGCGAAGAACTCCCCCACCAGCGCGTCGCGCTTTTTCTTTAGCAGGTCCACCCCTTTGCTGGCCAGCTGCAACTGGCTGCGCTTTTGCAAAAGGGTCATCCGGGTGGGGCTAATCTGTTCCATATCGCCTCCGGGCTATGCCTCGCCCCATACCTCTTCCAGCTTCTGGCCGTAGAACTTGCCGATGTGGTCGCGCGATATGCGCTTCAGCTCGGATTGCGGCAGCGCCGAAAGCAACGCCCAGGCCAAGCTAAGCGACTGCTGGATGTCGCGGTTCTGCTGGCCTTGATTGATGAAGTGTTTCTCGAAGGCGTCGGCGAAGTCAAGGTATTTGCGGTCGTTTTCGGTCAGGGCGTCTTCGCCGATGATGGCCACCAGTTTGCGGATGTCGACGCCGTTGGAGTAGGCGGCGTACAGCTGGTCGGCCACCTGCTTGTGGTCGTCGCGGGTCTTGCCCTTGCCGATGGCGTTGTTCATCAGCCGCGAGAGCGAAGGCAGCGGGTCTATGGGCGGATAGAGGTTCTTACGGTGCAGCTCGCGCGAGAGCTGGATCTGCCCCTCGGTAATGTAGCCGGTCAGGTCGGGCACCGGGTGGGTGCGGTCGTCGTCGGGCATCGAAAGGATGGGCAGCTGCGTCACCGAGCCGTCCTTGCCCTCGATCACGCCGGCGCGCTCGTAGAGAGTCGCCAAGTCGGTGTACATGTAGCCGGGGTAACCGCGGCGGCCGGGGATCTCTTCACGCGAGGCCGCCACCTCGCGCAGCGCGTCGCAGTAGTTGAGCATGTCGGTGAGGATGACGAGCACGTGGTAGTCGTGCTCGAAGGCCAGGTACTCGGCCACCGTCAGCGCCATGCGCGGGGTGAGGATGCGCTCGATCGTCGGGTCGTCGGCCTTGTTGAGGAAGAGCACGCTGCGGGCCAGCGCGCCGGTGCGCTCGAACTCGTTGACGAAGAAGGAGAGCTCGCGCTGGGTGATGCCCATGGCGGCGAAGACCACGGCGAACTGCACGTCCTCGCCGGGCACCGTCGCCTGGCGGGCGATCTGCGCGGCCAGCTCGTTGGCCGGCAGACCCGAACCCGAGAAGATGGGCAGCTTCTGGCCGCGCACCATGGTGTTCATGACGTCGATGGTCGAGATACCGGTCTGGATGAACTCTTCGGGTTTGCGGCGCGCCACCGGATTGATGGGCTTACCGATGATGGGCTCGCGTTTTTCGGGAGTAATGGGCGGCAGGCCGTCTATGGGCTTACCGATGCCGTTGAAACGGCGGCCCAGCATCTCCGGGCTGACGCCCAGCCGGGCTACGTCTTCGACCAAGCTGACCGTGGTGGTGGCCAGGTCGAGGCCGGTGGTCTCCTCGAACACCTGGATGACCGCGTACTCCTCGGAAACCTCGATTACCTGACCGCCGCGGATGCGGCCGCTACCGTCCTTGATCTCGACGATTGCGCCGTAAGCCAGGTCGCTGGCGTTCTCTACGAAGAGCAACGGCCCCGAGATGTAAGTGAGGGAGGTGTACTCTTTTTTGAACAAATCCATGGTTTCCCCCTTAGGCCGCGGCCTTGAAGGCGCTCTTGATCTCGGCCATGACCTCTTCTTTGTAAGCCTCAAACTCGTCTTCGGCCACGTAGCGGGCGCGCGCGATCTTCTCGATTACCGCGTGCTGAATAATCTCGTCGATCGTCGCCCCGGCGGCGATGGCCTCGGAAGCGGTGTCGTAAAGGCTCATGATCATCTGCATGATGCCGTAAGCCTTTGAAAGCGAGCAGTAGGCGTCGACCGGATCGAAGGCGTTCTGCTGCAAAAAGTCTTCGCGGGCTATGCGGCCTACCTCGATAATCAGGCGCTCGGCGTCCTGCAGAGCGTCGGGGCCGACGAGTTGCACCACCTCTTGCAGGCTGGCTTCTTGCTGCAAGAGCTCCTGCAGACGGTTGCGCAGCTCCGGGTAGTCTTCGGCGACGTTCTGGCGGTACCAGGGCTCGAGGATGTCTATGAAAAGAGAGTACGAGCCGTTCCAGTTGATGGAAGGGAAGTGGCGGCGGTAAGCCAGCGAAGCGTCTAAGCGCCAGAAAGCGCCCACGATACGCAGCGTGGACTGGGTCACCGGCTCGGACATATCGCCGCCGGGAGGGCTGACGGCGCCGACGATCGAGACCGCGCCGGGCTCTTTGTTAAGGCTGACCACGCGGCCGGAGCGCTCGTAGAACGCCGCCAGGCGCGCCGCCAGGTAGGGCGGGTAGCCTTCTTCGGCGGGCATCTCCTCCAGGCGGCTGGAGATCTCGCGCAGCGCCTCGGCCCAGCGGCTGGTGGAGTCGGCCATCAGCGCCACCGAGATTCCCTGGTCGCGGAAGTACTCGGCCAGCGTCACGCCCACGTAAATGCTGGCCTCGCGCGCCGCCACCGGCATGTTGGAAGTATTGGCGATGAGGACCGTGCGCTGCATCAGCGGGCCGCCGGTCTTGGGGTCTTCCAGCTCGGGGAACTCGGTCAGCACGTCGGTCATCTCGTTGCCGCGCTCGCCGCAGCCGACGTAGATGACCACGTCGGCGTTGGACCACTTGGCCAGCGACTGCTGGGTAACGGTCTTACCCGAACCGAAGGGGCCGGGGATGGCCGCGGTTCCGCCCATGGCCACCGGGAAGAGCACGTCGAGGATGCGCATGCCGGTGAGGAAGGGCTCGTTGGGGTCTTCTTTAGAGATGATGGGGCGGGCGCGTCGCACCGGCCAGAGGTGGTACATCTTCAGCTCGGTACCGTCTTCGAGGGTCACCACCGGTTCTTCGATGGTGTATTCCCCTTCCGGCTTTACCGACTTGACGATGCCAGAAACCCCAGGGGGAACAAGAATTTTGTGGGTGAACTTGAACTCGGGCACGGTGCCGAGAACTCCGCCCGCGGAAACCGCGTCTCCGGGCTTTACCTGGGGCGTCCAGGCCCAGCTTTTCTGGCGGTCCAAGGCGTGCACTACGACGCCGCGGTCGATGAAGTCGCCCGTTTTTTCCTGCAGCTTGTTTAGGGGACGCTGAATGCCGTCGTAAATGGCGTTTAGCATACCCGGACCCAGCTCGACCGAGAGCGGGTTGCCGGTCGAGGCGACCGGCTCGCCGACCTGCAAGCCGGAAGTGTCTTCGTACACCTGGACAAAGGCGGTGTCGCCATCGAGGCGGATGATCTCGCCGACCAACCCCTCCTTACCCACCTTACAGATGTCGAACATGCGGGCGCCGCTCATGCCCTTGGCTATGACGGCCGGCCCCGCGATCTTTTGGATGGTTCCTTGAATCATTCCCGTTTGCCTCCTTGCCTGCTTAAATTTTGATATCGTAACCGATCGTTGACTTCACCAGGCGCCGCATGTACTCGGTGGCGTCTTCTTCGCCGGCGGCAAAAGCCTCCGCCAAAGAGGTAATGGGGAGCAGTACCGGCAGGTCTCTTCCCCGCATCAAGCGCTCCACCGCTTCGTAGGGCTCGGGCAGGAGCCCCTCGTCTACGGCTATCAGGGCGAAGTCGTCGGTCTCGATCATCTCGGCCAGCCGCTCGCGGGCTTGCTCTGCGGCCTGCGCGGCGTACACCTCCATACCGCCCAGCCGGAAACCGCTAGCCGTCTCGGGGTCGGTGATAACGGCTATCTTCACGAGCAGAACACCTCCCTTTCAACGGCGGCCTGCGGAAGGTTGTAGAAAGAACGCCTGGCCAGTAGGCGAATCCTGGCCGCCTCCCACTCCTTGGCGCGGATAAAGCTGGTTACCAGCCCGGCGCCGTCGGCCGCGAAAGACCCTTTGGCGGCCCGCTGCAACAAGAGGCAGCGCAAGGCGCGCTCGAGCTCGCCTAACTCGCGCACCTGCGCCAAGCTTGCCAGCGGAGTATCGGCCAGCTCTTCCATGGCCTCGCTCTCTCCCGCCGCCAGCCTGGCGAAGAGCTGCGCGCCGACGTAGCGGCCTCCGGCGACAAAGTAGCCCTCGGCCTCCCCCGAGTACTGCGCCTGAGCCAGCTTGAAAGCGGTGGAGAGGTTGACGCCGTCGATCTCGATGGCCAGGTATTCCTGCAAAAAGTCGTCTCCCAGCTTACGCGCTAGATCGCGCAGCTTCTTGTAATAGGCGCGGTCCAGGCGCACCTCGACCTGCGCCGCGTCGCCGCTGGTCTGCAAGGCCTCCTTGAGCGCCGCCGAGAGCGGGTGACCGGGCAATAAAAGCGCCTGCACCATACCAGCGGCGTCGGGAGCCTCGATCATAGCCTCTATGACCGCCTGCGGCAGCGTACCGCCGAGCAGATGATCTTTGACCTGCTCGGCCGCAAGCCCGGCTTCCTTGGCCCGCATGATCGTCTTGATATTTATGAGGTCCGCCCGGGAAAGCAACGCCAGCACCGCGTCGCGCGCCGCGCCGGCTACCAGCCCCGGCAGTCCGCCGACGCTTTGGTTCAGGTGACGGGCTACCGCCTGGTCTACGGCCCCGAGGTCTTCCCCGCTGAGGCTCTCGGCGTAGGGCGTGTCTCCCAGTGCGCTCAGTAAGTCGGCGAATTTCAGGTTGAGCCCCTCCTGAAAAAAGCCCTCGGGCAGAAGTTCGGCGCGACGGGCGCGCACGCGCGCGTTCAGGTATCCGAAATCATCCGTCACCTGTACCTCCTCATGGCCACAAGGTCTGGGCGACCTTGGCGGAAAGCGTTTCCCAGGCGCGCTCGAGCCTGTCGGTCAGCGTGTTGGCTACCCGCGTCTTGCCGCCCTTGGCCACGGCCACCACACCCAGCCGGACGTCTTCTGAAGTCTCCAGCTTGACATCCTGCTGCGTCGCCCAGCTTTGCAGGCGCTCCGCGTCGTCGGGATGGACAATTACCGCCTCTGCGCCGCCTACGGCCTTGGAGGCCTCTGCGGCTAAACGCTCTAGCAGCTTGGGGTATTCCTGGCTGTCTTTGAGCCGCTCGAGGCGTTCTTCGACCTTGGCGCGGATTTGCGCTATTACCTGGCCTTTGGCCTCCACCCGCGCCGTGGTCACCGCCAGCTCAGCCGCGCTCTCGGCCCGATGCAGCTCGGCCTTTTTGCGCGCCTCCAGCTTGCGCTGCTGCGCAGACAGCACTGCCTCGGCCTTTTCCTTGGCCGCAGCGACAACCTTCTGCGCCTCGGCCTCGGCCTCGGACATCAGCTGCTGAATCTCAGCCAGAACCTCCTCCTGGAGGATTGTTTCGAGTTTAGACATGCACCGCCTCCCGTATCGGCTCGCCCGCCGCCACGCAGGCTAGCGGAAGAGCCGGCCGAACTTCGCTTACAGCTTGCCGAGCAGCAAGAACGAGATGACGATACCGAAGATGACCAAGGTTTCCGGCAGCAGCAGGAAGATAATCGCGGTACCGAACATCCCCGGCTTCTCGGCGACGGCGCCTACGGCGGCGGAACCGATGCGTGACTGCGCCCAACCGGTGCCCAAGGCGCCCAAGCCCACCGCCAGAGCCATGCCCACCGCCACCAGACCACGGCCGATACCGCCGTCGCCGCCGGCGGCGTTCTCCGCAGCCATAGCCAATGCGCCGAAAACCAACATACCAAGTGCAATCAAAGCTTTTTTCATCACTTACCTCCACTTACCCTTCTGGTTGTTCCCTAAGATGCGCTACCCGCATCGTTACGGATTGACTTGAACGGGCGGTAGGGCCGCCCCGACTCTTCGTAGAAACCGAACTTGGTGAAGAACTCGACCCAGATCAAACGGATGGGCTGTAGGATGTGCCCCATTAGCGTTAGCCCGAGAATAATGAAGTGCGTTAGCAGGGCGGCTAGCAGGCCTATGAGAATCCCGGCTATGCCCAGCTTCTCGGCCATGGAAAACCCCAGGTCGGTAGCCAGGTTTGCCATGATGGCCCCGGCCACGCCCACGGCGTAAATACGAATGTAGCTGAGAATGTGGCCTCCCTGCGTGGGCAGTTCGGCTATCATCAGCACCATTCCCGACATGACTATTCCCAGCAGGAAAACGGCAAAACCGGCGTACATTATTAGGTTCAACAACGCGCCGCTGGCGCCGCTCAAAAACTCAAAGGCGAAAATAATCAGGCCGGTCAAACCTCCCAGATAGCCGACGGCCTCCCAAAAGTGCTTTTTGTGGCCGTGGCGCAGCCCCAACCAGGCGCGCACCGCCAACCCGTGAAAAACTTGCACGACGCCGAAAGCGACCGCGATCAAAATCATCAACGTAGCCGTCTTGGCGGTGTCGGCGCGGGGGATGGTAATGGGTATCAGGCCAGAGCCATGCCCGCGCAGGTAAAAGACGCCCAAGTGCTCCAGGAAGTTGCCGAAGAACTCGCCGTAAAGGAGCCCCCAGGCGACCGTCCAGAAAATCATCCAGTTGAGGACGTGCAAAAGGTCCTTGACCGCCGGCGGCTTCATGTTGATGCCGAAAAAGTCGATTACCAGAGGCTTGTTCTGCTTAACCAGCCCCGCCAAGAAACGCGACAAAAGCATGAACAAAAGGGCGTAACCGATGTCGCCCACCACCATGCCAAACCAAAAAGGAAAGAAAACGGCGACGACCCAGGTGGGGTCCCAACTGCCGTACTTGGGGGTGTTGAGAAACTCGATCAGCATCTGGAAAGGCTTGACGGCGGGAGGGTTGTCGAGCGTGACCGGCACCTGATCCGCCTCGTGGTGCTCGTCAGCGGGCTCGAGCGTGTAAACGACGTGGTCTTTGTGGGTCGCCAGCGCCGCTTCTACTTTATCTCTGAGCTTTTTAGGGACCCATCCCAAGAGCGCAAAGCCGTACTTGCCTGCGCTCAGTTCGGATAGCGTTTGCAGGCGCGAGAACTCGTCTGTCGCCCGCGTCCAGATGGACCTGAGGACCCCTTGGGCCTCCTTGCGCAAACGCAGCAGCGCGCTGTTAACGCTCTCTATTTCTTCGGGCGCCAGCTTGGCGCGCTCGCTCATCTTGATGCGCGCCTCACTGAGGCTCATGGCGGCATAGGGCCCGCTCAAACGAAACTCGCCTATCCCTTTGCGGGAGAGGGCCGTTCTGGCGGACTCTAGGTCTTTCTTGCTGAGCACCGCCAGGGCCGCTACCCCCTTATCGAGGGGCTTATGAACGAGCACAAAGCGGTCTTCGACAGCCTCCGTGAGGGCTTCTGCGGCCGCCTCGATCTCGCTTTCCTTCTCTAGCAGAAAGGGCAGCACCGCCAGCCAGCGGCTCTTGTCTAGGCCGTGGGCCATCTCCGCAAAAGCCTCCAGGGGCTGCTGGTAGAGGTCTATCGTTTCCAGCTCGGCCTTGAGCTTCTCGGCTTCCTGCGTCAACACCTCGGCGCGGTGCGCCAAGGGCTGCAGAGCCGCTTCAACCTGGTCTAGTTCGCCTTCATAGGCCCGCGCCGGCTCGACGGCCATTCCCAAGAGTTCTAGCGAACTCTCCGCACGCTGGCTCACCTTGTGCCAGCGCTTGTAGAGGTCTTCTTCCTCGGCGGAACGGCTGTACTCGGGCAACTCTTCGCTGCGCAGGGTGTCCACCTGCACGACGCCTATCTTTTGCAGCTCGGCGAGAAGCTGGTGAACGCGGCTCTTGCTGCCCGCTACGACCAACTTCTCCATGGCTGCTATCACGGAAGGACCTCCTCCAGCACTAATTGCACGGCTTGATCCAGCTTGGCCTCGGCGGCGGCCTTGATAGCGGCGGCCTCGGCCTCGGCCTGCTGGCGCGCTTTGGCGCTGATGCTATCTACTTCTTGCGCGATCTCTTTGTTGTATCGCTCGGTCAGTTGGAGCGCCTTTTCTTCGGCTTCGCGGAGTATACGCTCCGCCTCCGCCTTGGCTTTGGCCAGCATTTCCTCGGCGCTTTTCTTGGCCTCCGAAAGTTTTTCGGCTAGCTCGCGCTCTCGCTCGGCGAGATTTTTAACCAGTCCCAGGCCTTGCATACCGCCTCCTTAAAAGTAATAAGAAACAAGCGCCAACCAGCGTCGGCGACACATCCCGGCGCATAATACCTTAGCCCCCATCCAGTGTCAACGAAACAAAGGGGAGCCACGCCGACCTCTAACATAATACGTGAAGTCGTCGCGGCATGTATGCTCTAAGCCATGAAGGTCGTCCTCGGCAAACGCGGCGTCAAAAGATTGCTCGACCGCCACCTCTGGGTCTGGCGCGGCGACGTCGCCGCTATGCCGCAAAAAGCGGGTATTTACCCCGTATACGGCGAGCGCGGCCTGCTGGCCTGGGCGCTGGTGAACCCGGCTTCGCTAATCAGCGTGCGGGTGTTTCACTTTGGCCATAGCGAAGACCCGCTGGCGCAACTGTGGCGCAATCTCGAAAACGCCTGGGAATTGCGCCGCCGCTACTACTCGGCCCACCCCGAGGGCGGAGTGCGCCTGGTTCACGCCGAGGGCGACCTCTTGCCGGGGCTGGTGGTAGACAGCTACGCGCGCCACCTGGTGCTGCAAGCCCACGCCGCCGCCTGGGAGCCTTTGCTACCGGAGCTGGCGCGGCGCCTGCAGGACCTGAGCGGCGCCAAGTCGGTAATCGCCCGGCACGACTCTCCGCTGCGCCTAAAAGAAGGGTTGCCCCGGTACGTCCGCGTTCTCAGCGGCGAAGCCGCCGAGACGGCCGTTCTTAGAGAGGGCGAGGTGCGCTACCGCGTAGCTCTGCTGACAGGGCAAAAAACCGGCGCATTTTTGGATCAGCGCGACAACCGCCTGCTGCTGGCGAAATACGCGCACGGCAAAAACTATCAGCGGGCGCTCGACGTTTTTGCTTACCAGGGCCTTTTCGCACTGCAACTGGCGAGCCGCCTGCAAGAGGTGGAGGTGGTGGACAGCTCCGCCGAGGCCCTACGCGCGGCCGCCGACAACGCCGCGCTGAACAACGTGGAGAATGTTAGTTTTAACCAGGCCAATGCTTTCGAGCTGCTGCGGCAACGAGAGCGAGAGGGCGAGAAGTACGACGTGATAGTGCTGGACCCGCCAGCGCTGGCCGCGCGCAAGAGCGATCGCGAACGGGCCGCGGCCGCCTATAAAGAAATAAACCTGAGGGCTTTGAAGCTGCTAAAGCGCGGCGGGCTGCTGGCCAGCGCCTCCTGCAGCCATCACCTGCCCGAAGAAGACTTTTACAGAATCCTGGCGGCGGCTGCGGCGGACAGTCACCGTTTGCTGCGGGTTTTGGAAAGGCGCGGCCAGGGCTGGGACCACCCAACCTTGTTAACCGTACCGGAAACACGTTACCTTAAGTTTGCCCTACTGGAGGTAGTGGAGTGAGCGACCTGCCCAAAGAACTAGAAGAGCAGCTGAACGAGCTAGGGTCTTACCTGGTCTGGCGGATTGGCAGCAATAGCTCGGAAGACGTCCTGATAGTCCGTCTGGGGCTGGCTTCTAGCACGCCTCGTTTCGCCGAGCTAAGCACCCTCAAGAACGTCAGCGAGCGCAAAATAGAGGAACTGGTGAAAGCCGGCAAGGTGCGCGTGGAATGGGTGGAGTAGGGTGCGGCTGAAGCGCAGCGTCCACTTTTGCTTGTCCGCCGGCAGCGAAGCGGCGGCCCTGGAGCTGATGGGCCAACCTCACCACGCCTTGGCGAAACTGCCAGTCTTTCGCGAGTTAAAACTGGAAAATAGGGTTCTCTCAGGTTTTTTGGCTGCGCCTTTCGCTCTGCTGGGAGAGGTTCGTTTCCCGTTCAGCTCCCGCTTCGAAGTTGCGGGAGAGACCGCTAGGCTCGAGCCCCTGCCGGCAACAGACGAAGAGCTACGCGCAGAGCTCAGCGGCAAAGCGACCGTCCAAGGTAAAGAAGTTTGTTACCAGGCGCTGATACGGCTGGACATTGACCTTCCCCAAGGAGAAAAATGGGGCGGCAAAGCCTTTCGCAAAATGGCCGAAGCCGCTTTTGAGAGAGTCCTCGACGCTACTCTCAAGCAAATCCAGGGATAGCCTTGGTCCTCCTGTGATATTTGTTAAAATACCACGAGAAGCGCAGTATCGCAGGGAGGTTTGAAGATGGCAAGAGTTACCTTTCTCGGGCACGCGGCGGTCCTAATTAGCGGTCAACAGACCACCATCGCAATAGACCCCTTCCTGAGCGGCAACCCCCAGGCCGCCGCCTCAGCCGATGAGATAACAGCCGATCTGGTGGTCGTCACCCACGCCCACGGCGACCACTTTGGCGACACTCTGGCGCTGGCGCAGAAGGGGGCCTTGGTGGTTTCCACTTACGAGATAGCAGTCTATGCCGAAAAACACGGCGCCAAGGCCTTCGCCATGAACATCGGCGGGCGCTACGACTTTAGCGGCGGCTGGCTCAAGTTCTATCCCGCCTGGCACTCCAGCTCTTTCCCCGACGGCAGCTACGGCGGCATGCCGATGGGCGTCGTCGTCGAGCTGGACGGCAAGAAAATCTACCACGCCGGCGACACCGCCTACTTCAGCGACATGGCGCTCATCGGCAAAGAGGGGCTGGACTTGGCCATTCTGCCCATCGGCGACACCTTCACCATGGGCCCCGACGACGCCCTGGCGGCGCTACAGCTCTTAAAACCGAAGCGGGTCCTGCCCATCCACTACAACACCTTCCCGCCGATAGTCCAAGACGGAGACGCCTTCGTAGAGCGGGCCGCAGCTCTGGGTTTCGCCGGTGAAGCCCTAAAACCCGGCGAATCGCTGGAGGTCTGAGACCGGCCGATGGACTATCGCAAGCTGCGCCGCGACGACTTCAAGCTGAAGATGCTGCTGGGTCTGGGCAAGACCGCGCAGGTCTACCTGGCCGAGACCCCCGACGGCAAAGAGGTGGCGCTCAAGCTGCCCCGCAAGGAGATCCGCGAAGACGAGCGTCTGGCGCAGATGTTCGAGCAAGAGGTGCGCTTGTCGCTGGGCCTAAAACATCCCAACCTCTTGCGCGGTTTCGTGGGCAAACCCTTCGGCGAGGGAGCCTTTGTCGCGCTGGAGTACATGCCCAGCGGCACGCTCGAATCGGCGCTGCGTCAGGGCAAGCCGTCTCAGGAAGACGCCCTCTCTTTCATCGCGCAGCTGGCCAGCGCCCTCATTTATCTGCACGGCCGCGGCATAGTCCATCAAGACGTAAAACCCGCCAATGTCTTTTACGACGCCAAGAGTAAGGTGGTAAAACTCGGCGATTACGGCGTGGCCCGCACCAAGGACAACACCAAGCCCTTCGAGCGCGCCGGCAGCCCCTTTTACATGGCCCCCGAGATATTTAGGGGAGAGTCGGCCGGCCCCGCCGCCGACGCCTACTCGCTGGGAGTGCTGGCATATGAGTTGCTCACCGGCCGCCGCCCTTTTTACGGGGATAGCTACGACGCGCTGATGGCCGCCCACCTCACCCAGGCGCCGCCTTCGCTGAGCAGAACAGGGCTCGATCCAAAAACACAGCAGCGCTTACAAGGCCTTCTAGCCAAAGACCCCCACAGACGCACCGAATTAGACAGGCTATTGCGCAGCCTCAAAGGCCATTACACGGTAGAAAAAGCTCCACAGGTGAAAAAAGAGCAGCCAACTTCATCGTGGCTGGGGAAATTATTGAGGAGGAAAAAATGAAACCCGTCTGGACGCCAAGCGAAAACTACACCAACGGCAGCCACCTGCAAAAGCTGATGCAAGCGCTTGGGGTCAGCGATTACGACGAGCTCTACCGCCTGAGCGTAAACGATCCGGCTAGTTTTTGGAAAGCCACCCTAGAAGAAATTTCTTTCGAGTGGTTCGAGCCCTACCGTGAGTACGCAGACCTTTCCCGCGGTGTTATGTGGCCCCACTGGTTCCCCGGCGGCAGGCTCAACCTGGCGCACAACGCCACCACCCGCCACGCCAGGGGTGAGCGCGCCCGTCAGCTGGCGCTCGTCTGGGAAGGTGAAAACGGCTCCATAGTGCGGCTGACGTACCGCGAACTTGACCAGCAGGTGGCGCAAGCGGCAAACGCCATGCGCCAGCTGGGAGTGAAGCGCGGAGACCGTGTCGGCATCTACTTGCCGATGCTCCCGGAAACGGCGGTCTCGTTTCTGGCGGTCGCCCGCATAGGCGCGATCGCCATCCCTATCTTTTCAGGCTACGGCGCCGAAGCCGCCCGCACGCGCCTGGCCGACGCCGGCGCCACGCTGCTGGTCACCGCCGACGGCTTTCTGCGCCGCGGCCGCGTAGTCGCCATGAAGACGGTGGCCGATCAAGCGCTGGCGTCAACGCCCAGCGTCGAGCGCGTGCTGGTTGTGCGGCGGGTCAACAACGGCGCCGCCATGCAAGAAGGTCGCGACGTCTGGTGGGACGAAGCCGTAGAAAGCCAGGCCAAAGACTCCCCCACCGAGGTGATGGAGAGCATGGACCCCTTCATGCTGATATACACCTCGGGCACCACCGGCCGCCCCAAGGGCACGGTCCACTACCACGCGGGCTTCCCCCTCAAAGCGGCGCAGGACATGGCCCACCTCTTCGACCTGCGGCCCGGCGAGCTGATGTTCTGGTTTAGCGACATGGGCTGGATGATGGGCCCCTGGGAGATACTGGGCAGCCTGTTGCTGGGGGCGACGGTCTTCCTCTACGAAGGGGCCCCCGACTATCCGGGCCCAGACCGCCTCTGGTCCATGGTAGAGCGGCACGGCGTCACCCATCTGGGTATCTCGCCTACGCTTATTCGCGCCCTCATCCCTTACGGCGAGGAACAGGTAAAGAAGCACGACGTCTCCTCGCTGCGCATCCTCGGCTCCACCGGCGAGCCCTGGAACCCCGAACCCTACCAGTGGTTCTCCGAGGTCGTGGGCGGCGGGCGCGCCCCAATAATCAATTACTCCGGCGGAACCGAGGTATCGGGCGGCATTCTCGGCTGCACCGTTTTCAAGCCGATAGCCGAGTCTTCGTTCAACACGCCCGCGCCGGGTATCAAAGCGGCGGTGCTGAACGATGACGGCGAGCCCGTAATAGGTCAGGTGGGAGAGCTGGCGGTGCTGGCGCCCTGGCCGGGCATGACCAAGGGCTTCTGGAACGACCCGGAACGCTACGAACGCACCTACTGGGGCCGCTTCAAAAACGTCTGGGTGCACGGCGACTGGGCGCTACAGGACGATGAAGGCTACTGGTACATACTGGGCCGCAGCGACGACACCCTCAAGATCGCCGGTAAACGGGTGGGCCCGGCCGAGCTGGAGTCGGCGGCCATACACCACCCCGCGGTGCAGGAGGCCGGGGCCGTGGGCGTACCCCACGAGGTCAAAGGCGAGGCGCCGGTCCTCTTCGTGGTGCCGCGGCCGGAGTTCGAAGGCTCGCAGGAGCTGGCCGCCGAGATCGCCGAGAAGGTGGCCGAGGTGCTGGGAAAACCAATGAAGCCTGCGGCGGTCTACTTCGTCAGCGACCTGCCCAAGACCCGCAACGCCAAGGTAATGCGCCGCCTCCTCAAGGCCGCCTACCTGGGCGAGAGCGGCGGCGACACCTCAGCCCTAGTCAACCCCGAAGTGCTGGAAGAGGTCAGACGCCTAAAACCCAAGTCGTGAGCATCCATACCCTAGGAAGTCCTCAGAAAAGCGGCGCTTACGTCCTAGAGCTACGCCTGCAATACGACCTGGAACTAACCTTCGGCCGTTTCCAGAACGGGCGCTCTTTCCTGCTGCGGCGCGGCTGGCTTTACTACGTCGGCTCGGCTCTCGCTGGCCGGCTCCCCAGCCGCCTGCTGCGGCACGCCAGCCGCGCCGCCGGCCCGCCCCACGCCCTTCGCGAAGGCCTTCTCAACTACTTTCGCGAGCTGGGTTGGCGGGTCAAGCCGCCGCATAAAAAGACCCTGCACTGGCACGCCGACTACCTTATGGAGAGTGCGGCCGAGCTGGCCGCGGTGCACGTCTTTTTCGGTGACCGCCCCATGGAAGCGCAGCTGGAAGCGGCCCTCCGAGCTTTAGGGGCCGCCCCCCTGGCCCCCGGCCTGGGCGCGGGCGACCGCCCCGGCGGCAGTCACGTACTCTGGAGCCCGACGCGGCCGCCTTCGGAGAAAATATCGGCGCGTTCACCGTCTTGAGCCCATACGTCTCAAATACCCCGCCCCGACATGATTGACAATAGCGCCGCTGTCGCGGAGATCAGCCAATCCTACAAATGCTCGCCCTTCTTTTAATAAGCCCGTCGCGCTTCGCGGCGCCCCGTGAGGCTTGATAGGCGGCGAAAGAAGCCGCAGCCGGCAAAACGAAAATCAGAAGCGCTAGGCGGCCCTAAAGGGCCTTCGGCCGACCGCAAGATGTTTGATTAACGGCCGTCCGCATGCTACCGCCACGAGCTACAACCTTTTTTATTGCGCACCGCGCATTGCCCTTACTGC
>JALSMT010000140.1 GCA_026987375.1 Thermaceae bacterium
TCTAATATATATGTTTTGAGATTTGGATTTTTTAGCATAATTTCATTTGCTCTTTTTGCCTGATACGCATCAAAACTAAGTTTTGTTTTAAAATATATTTTTCCATCAATAAGAATTGGCTGAAGCAAACTGCCATCAATTTTTTCTACAACTTTAATTATTTTTTTGTTTTTAACATCTTCATACATAGAATTTGGCGCTTGATTTAGCTCAAAAAATTTATGTAAAGATAAAAATCTCTCATTATCAACAAAAGTTAATCCTCTAAGTTCGAATGCATTAAACTTTACAAATTCTTCGTATTTTGCTTGTTTATAATGGTAAATTGAAATATCTTTTTTTAAATAATTTATCTCTTTTTTAAAAAATTGTTTAGAATTTTCAACGATATAATCACACTCTTTTTTACTTGGCAAATAAAACATCAAATAAACCTTTAAATATTTTTGAGTGCAATTATATCAAATAATCTAATCTAATTCATCTAAAAGATTTTCTAACTTATTTATCCAACTTTTATTTTTAAATTTATAACTATCAACTTTTTTTAAAAAAAGTTTAATAAAATTTTTTGTTGAAAAATTATTTTTTATACCTAAATTGTCAAAATAATCTTTAATTATTTTAGAAGTATTGACTCTATTCCAAAATTTTTTTTCAAATTCTCTTAATTTATTATTCAAAAAAATTTCAAATCTCTCAAAAATTTTATCTCTTTTTTTAACAAATTTTTCAATAAAAACAGGTTCTATTTGTTGTTCTAATTGTTTTATTTGTTTATTTAATTTCCCTAATTCTTCTTTTAATTTAGCTCTTTCATCAATAAAATTAACATACATTGTTTTTAATTTTTTGTTTTCTTCTTTTTTTAATTTATCTTCTAATAAATAAATCTGTTTAGTATCAAAATTAATCTTTTCTTTTATAAAATCTATTTCTTTTTTTAAAGAGACATAATCATCATAAATATCTAAAAATTCTAAAAAAACAATCTCCGGATAATTAGCTTTTTTTTTGAAATTATCATATAATTGAAACAATTCATTGATTTCTCTGTATTCTTTTTTTAAAGAAGAATCTAATAATTTTTCATCTATTTTACTAAAAAAATCTACGGCTCTATCTAAAAAATCTTTTATAAAAAGGTAATTTTTACATTTTTTTAAATCACTCTCTGATATAAAATCTTCTAAATTTTCAAAATATTTGTTTATAAATCTATTAATAGTCATTAAGCCTCCTTTTTCTTAATTTTTAATCGGTTTTTTTCATCTTTACTTAATAGTTGTGCTAAAATACAAATAAAAAAGGATTTTTATGAGAAGTGATGAAGTAAAAAAAGGATGGCACAGAGCCCCTCATAGAAGTTTATTTAGAGCAACAGGTCTTAAAGATGAGGATTTTGATAAACCATTTATTGGAGTTGCAAACTCTTTTATTGA
>JALSMT010000141.1 GCA_026987375.1 Thermaceae bacterium
AAAAGTGATAGGCATTTTAGGAGCAATAAACTACGCAAAAGGTGCAACTGTTGTAAAAGAGTTGGTTGAAAAAATAGATAAAGACAATTTAAATATCAAAGTGGTAGTAATTGGTGAAATAACAGAGCCTATAAGCAGTAAAAACTTTATTTCAACAGGTAGATACAAAAGAGAAAATTTAGTAAATTTAGTAAGTAAATATAAAATAGACACTTTCCTAATCCCATCAATCTGCCCAGAGACATTCTCTTATACAACACAAGAGATAATCTCTATGGATATGCCACTAATGGTTTTTAACATAGGTGCTCCAGCAGAGAGAGTAAAAGAGTATGAAAAAGGTATTGTATTAGATAATATTAGTATTGAAGCTATATTAGAAGAAATAAAAAATATTAAATATATGGTCTAAGTTATTGCCCATCAGAAGCAGTCGGCTTTATAGAATCATTTATACCTATTTATTATGTAGTAGCACTGTTTGCATTTTTTATCTTAATTGCTTATATATCCCCATTTAGAACCATAAATAAACATTATGCTATAATAAGTTTATGAGAAGTAGATATGAAATAACCAAAGAGATAAAAACTAGAGTAAAAAAGCAATTGGCACAAGAGAAAAGTGTAGTAGTAAAAGAGAGATTACTAGCAGTGCATATGTATATAAATGGGATGAGACAAGAAGATGTAGGTAAATCATTAGGACGAAATAGAGGATTTGTAGGAAGAGCTGTAAAAAAGTATTTTGCAGAAGGTAAAGAGGGATTTAAAGAACAAAGAGGTGGAGATAGACGAAGTCAACTAAGTCAAAAACAGAAGAAAGAGATAGGATATATTATTAATCATAGTTGTCCGATTAATGCAAAAGGGTGGGATGGTAAAATCATTGTAGATTTAATAGAGTATAAATATGGTATAAAAGTCAGTAGAGAGAGTGTTTACTATATGTTAAAGCAGTTAAATATTTCATACAAGAAAGCAAAAAAAGTAGATCCAAAGAAATCAGAAGTAAAGATTAAAGAATGGAAGATAAATATAAAAAAAACTTAAAGAGTTGTCAAATGATACCATACTTTTTTCACAAGATGAAAGTAGATTTTGTTCAGAGAGTAGTCGTATAACTTCATGGTCAGATAAAGGAAAGGCAGTTGTCTATTCAGGCTATCGATATGGAACATCATTAAACTGTTTTGGCTCTATTAATCTAAAGAATGGTAACTTGATTACTTCGTTTCATGAGAGAGGAAATGCTAAAGCAACTATTGAACATTTACAAAAAGTAAGAGAGCTATATAATAAAAATATTCCTCTTGCCTTCTTTATGGATAATGCAACTTGGCATAAGACAAAAGAAGTTAAAGAATTTTGTAAAAACAACAATATTACAATACTCTTTTTACCTCCTTATAG
>JALSMT010000142.1 GCA_026987375.1 Thermaceae bacterium
GGCGTGAGCGCCAACAGCGACGCTGCGGTAACGTACTCCAGCTATTCCTTCTGCAAAACCGACTCCGCCCTGCGCGGGCTCGAGCCCAGCGAGATAGAGTCGGCCAAAGACGAGTTCGCACAGACGCTGGAAAAGTGCGCCCGCACCCTGCCGCTCTCTTTCGGCAGCTACTCGCTGGTGGGCCTTAGCGCCTCCGCCGACCTGCTCTTGCTGCTGGCCGCCAGCAACCTCAGCGCGTTGCAAGAGGCTCAGCGCCAGCTAAACCGCACGCGCCTGGCGCGCTACTTGCAGCCCTCGTCGCTCTACCTGCTGGCCGCGCCTGCGCCCCGGGAGTCATTTGCGCTGCTCTTTTCTACAGCGCCAGACGCCTCTTCCGAGCGGCAAAGAGACTTGTTGAGCGGTAAGGCCGTATCCATCAGCCTTCTGTCTGAAAACGAGGCGGTAGCGACGGCCCTCGCGGGCGGTGCCTCTATCTGCTTGCAAAAACCGCTGCGCGCCGCGCTAGACGACATCGCCTAGCGGAACGACGAGGCCGTTGCGGCATCGCTTTTTCTTGACAAACTCATTTGCGGGCTTCAAGATGAACTATGCGGCCTTGGAGGGTTGGCCGAGCGGTTGAAGGCGGCGGTCTTGAAAACCGCTGTAGGCGCAAGCCTACCGGGGGTTCGAATCCCTCACCCTCCGCCAAAACCAAGCATGGAGAGGTGGCCGAGTGGTTGAAGGCGGCACCCTGCTAAGGTGTTGTACCCATTCCGGGTACCGCGGGTTCGAATCCCGCCCTCTCCGCCAGTCACCCCCGCACTAGCGGGGGTTTTTACGGCGGCGATTGAGTAATACTCATACCCGCCAATAAGCGACGCCGACAAAGCTCTTTCTGCGTTTATCCCCCGTTTATCGGCGCTCGCCATACTGCGGTTGCCATGAAAGGACTACAGAGGATATCCCAACTACTGGCGGCCGCGCTGCTAATGATCGGCGCAGCCACGGCCCTAAGCCCCGCTTTCGCCAGCCCCGGCGTTACCCCCCACTTTGCGCAGCGCTACTTCACCGCCGTATACCTGGACGCCAACGGCAAAGAGGTTTACCAAGGGACCCTGATAGGCAGCATGAAGGCATCGGCCGTCAGCCGCGCCGTCAGTCTGCGTCTGCTGGACTCGGAGGGGCGCGTTCTCTACGCCGGGCCCATCGAGTGGGCGCGGACCGAAAGCGGCAAGGTGAAACCCTTCATCGTCGTGGGCGGTCGCTTTGTGCCCCTGGACGCCCTGGCGCACGCCAGCGTTCACGGCTCTGCGAGCGTGAACTACTCGCTGGCGGTCTCGCATAACAACGACAACGACCACGACGGCGACTACGACTCGGACAACGACAACTGCAGCGGCAACTGCGGCGACAACGG
>JALSMT010000143.1 GCA_026987375.1 Thermaceae bacterium
CCTACGCCACCACCCCGCGGGTGGCGCGCTCGCTGGGAGCGGCGGGGCGCGCGGCGGCGCTGGCGCAGGCCGGGCACGCGCTCTGGCTGGCGTTGCTTTTGGGGGTGCTGGCGACCTTGGTGTTGGAGCTCCTGGCGCCCGGGTTGGTGCGTTTGATGGGGGCTGGGGACGCGGTTTATCCGCTGGCTCTCGGTTATCTGCGACTGCGGGCGCTGGCGGGTCTGGCTATCCTCTGGCTGATGGCCGCCCATGGCATCTACCGCGGCTTGCAGGACACCCGCACCCCTTTCTGGGTGGCTTTTTGGGTCAACGCGTCCAACGTGCTGCTCGACTACCTCTTCATCTTCCCCCTGGGCATGGGGCTCATGGGCGCAGCTCTGGCGAGCCTGCTGGCGCAGAGCGCCGGCGCGGCCTGGTTCTACCTGAGCCTGCGGCGGCTGGGGGCGGTGCGACCCTGGCCGGGCTTGGCTCCACTGCTGCCCTTCTTGAGGGTGGGTGGCGAGTTGCTGCTGCGCACCTTCAGCTTGGTGGCGGTGATCACCCTGGCGGCGGCGGTGGCGGCGCGAGCGGGCACGGTGGCGGTGGCCGCCCACCAGGTGGCCTGGCAGGTCTGGCTCTTTATCGCTATGTCGGTTGACGCGCTGGCTATCGCCGCGCAGGCGTTGGTGGCGCGCTACCGCGGCGAGGACCGCACCCAGGCACGACGGGTGGCCGACCGCTTGCTGTTTTGGGGGTTGCTGGTGGGGGTCTTGCTCTCGCTTCTGCTGCTACTGGGGCGTGCTTGGATCCCGCGTGTTTTTACTAGCGACGCGGCGGTGCTGGCCGCCCTGGCCGGAGTTTGGCCGTTAATCTGGGCGGCGCAGCCGTTAAACGCGCTTGTTTTCGTCTGGGACGGCATATTTATGGCCGCCGAGCAGTTCCGCTTCTTGGCGGCGGCGATGCTCTTGGCCGCCGCCGCGGGCGCGCTGGAGATGTTGCTCGTGGTGCCCCTAGGCTGGGGGCTGGTAGGGGTCTGGTGGGGGATGGTTTTGATAAACCTGGTGCGCGCGGCAACGCTGGGCTGGGGTTACTGGCGTGGGCGGATGGTGAGTTAGCAGCTCGTAATAGAATGTGCAGAGGAAGAGGCCGTGATGAGGAAAAGGGTTTTCTGGCTGGTTTTCCTGACACTGGGCTGGGCGGCCGCAATGGGCGGCGCGGGGCTTTACGGCGGCTGGCCGGAGGCGTTTGGCATCCAGTTCGTAACCGCTACTAACTGGCGTATGAGCGTGGGTCTCACGCCTGAGGAGGGTAACGCCGGCAGCTACTCGGTGGCCTTGTCGCTGGATTTGCTGCTGGCCTCGGGCACCGTCTACTCGGATGGCGGGGAGGCGCTGGACATGGCTTATTACGCCGGTGCGGGCGTGAGCGCCGGTTTGCTGCGCGCCAACCCAGAGGTCAACGGGCACGCCATGCTGGGGCTCGAGTCCTACTTTACCGAGATGAAGAGCATCGGCATTTTCACGGAATTGCAGCTGGGGCAACGCTTCTGGGCTGCGCCGGTGGGAACCAGCCCATACCTTGGTTTCCGCTTGGGATTATCGTTGCGGTAGGACTAATATTCCGCAGGGCAAGCAGTTGCGACGTGGGCTTTGGTCGGTTTGTGCAGGGGCTTGCAAAACAGAAACATAACCGTTATGATTATATACGAGGTGATGATATGAACACTAAACAAGAGCTGATAGAAGGACTCAACCAGGACCTGGCCCACGAGTACCAGGCGGTTATCGCCTACACGACCTACGCCGCCGAGGTGGCCGGACCTTTCCGCCCTAACCTGCGGGCCTTTTTCTTGGAAGAGGCGGCCGACGAGCTGAAGCACGCGCAGATGCTAGCGGACAAGATCTCTGCGTTAGGCGGCGTGCCTACAGTCGAGCCGGCGGCGGTGCCCCAGGCTACCAGCGCCCGGGCGATGCTCGAGGCGGTGCTGGCGGCCGAGACCGAGACCGTCGAACGCTACGCCGGCCGCATGGCCCAGGCGGAGCAGGCGGGCGAGCTGGCGCTGGCGGCCCAGATACACGAGATGATAGTCGACGAAACCCACCACAAAGAGGAAGTGGCCAAGATGCTTGAGGGTTTTCCCGAGTGATACTAGGCATAAAACTAAAGGGCCTTTCACCAAGAAGGGCCCTTTTTTGTCATAATGGGTGTGTTTATGGCCTGTGAACGCGAGCATTTGACCAAACGAATCGAAGAAAGGGGTCTACGCGCCACCGAGGCGCGCTGCCGCATACTTGAGCTTTTACACGAAACCCACCAGCACTACACACCGGAAGAGATGTTGGAGGCGTTGCGCGAGCGCGGCAGACCTCTTTCGATCGCCACCCTCTACCAGAACCTGCAAAAGCTGAGCGAAACAGGCCTCATCGCCCGTTTCGTAGGGCCCGACGGGCACACCCGTTACGACGTTAACACCCAGCCGCACCACCACCTGATTTGTAAGATCTGCGGCCGTATGGTGGACGTGGGTGTGACCGGACCACTGGGCAGCCTGCGCCCGCGGGCGCTTTTTGAAGGGGAAGACCTGGACTCCTGGCGGTTGGGCGAGATACACCTCGAGTTCCACGGCGTCTGTCCTGAGTGTCAGGCGCGCCAAGCCGATAGGGAAAAGCCTACGGCCTGAGGGCCAAAAGAGCCCCGGCGATGCGACCTGTTAAGCGCTTCATCGAACAGTTTTTGGAGAGCGAGGCCAAAGGCGGCGTACTCCTATTCGTGGCCGCGCTGGCGGCTTTTGTCTTCAGCAACTCGCCTTGGGCCCAAGCCTACTTTGACCTGCGCGACGTCTACCTCAAGCTGCAGGTGGGCGACTGGGTGCTGAAGAAGAGCCTTCTGCACTTCGTCAACGACTTCCTGATGGCCTTCTTCTTCCTGTTGGTGGGGCTCGAGCTCAAGCGCGAGATCTTGCAGGGCGAGCTAAAGAACCCGCGCCAGGCGGGGCTCGCCGTGGCCGCGGCGCTGGGCGGGATGGTCACCCCCGCGCTCATCTACACCGCCTTCAACCTCGGCGGCGAGGGCGCGGCCGGCTGGGGCGTGCCCATGGCCACCGACATCGCCTTCGCTCTGGGGGTCCTCTCGCTTTTGGGCAGGCGGGTGCCGCTCTCACTCAAGGTCTTCCTGACCGCGCTGGCGATCGTGGACGACCTGGGCGCGGTGTTGGTGATCGCGGTCTTTTACACCAGCCGGCTTAATATAGCCGCTCTCGCTATCGCCGCGCTCGTCTTTGCCTTGGCCTTGCTGTTGGGTGCGCTAAGGGTGCGAGCGCTGACCGTGTACGCTCTCGTCGGATTGGTGCTGTGGTATTACGTGCTGCTCTCGGGGGTGCACGCCACGGTCGCCGGGGTGCTGCTCGCTTTTGCGATCCCCATTGGCCGGCAACACCCCCTACCCGTACAGGCCGGCGACCCCGAGATGCGCGAGGCCCAACTAGAGACCCCGGAGAGCGCCGCGCGCGAAGCCCAGTCGCCGCTGCACCGTCTCGAACACCTGCTCCATCCCTACGTGGCCTACTTCATCATGCCCGTCTTCGCCTTCTTCAACGCCGGGGTGGCGCTCGAGGGCGCCCAAGTGGGCGCCGTGGCCGTGGGCATCTTCCTGGGCCTCTTGATCGGCAAGCCCGTGGGTATCTTGCTCTTTTCCTTCCTGGCGGTGCGCTTGGGCCTGGCGCGGTTGCCCCAGGGGGTCGGCTGGCGGGCGATCGCCGGCGTGGGCCTGATTGCGGGCATAGGCTTCACCATGGCTCTCTTCATCGCCGGACTGGCTTTTGACGCGGTCCTACTAGACGAAGCCAAGCTGGGCGTTCTGCTCGCCTCGCTGACAGCGGCGACGCTAGGCGGCGTGCTGCTCTGGAAAACGTCGCTTCCGCTTCGGGCAAGCTAGCCAGCCGCCTAAATTTCTCATCCGCGACGAGACGGAGCAGTGCTATGCTAGAGATACATATTCATAGCGGTAATGAGTATGTATACGGAGGTAAGTCAATGAAAGATCGTAACGAAAGCCGTTGCCCCGCTGCGCCAGACGCCTTTACACACGCCACCGTTGGCGGTAGCGTTTTGCGCCGCTGGTGGCCCGGAAAGTTAAACCTGAAGATCCTGCACCAGAACCCTGCCGAGCTCCGGCCTACGGACCCGGACTTCGACTACGCCGAGGCCTTTTCCAAGCTCGACCTCGAGGCCGTCAAGCAGGACCTGCGCGAGCTGATGACGACCTCGCAGGACTGGTGGCCCGCCGACTACGGCCACTACGGCCCGCTCTTCATCCGCATGGCCTGGCACTCGGCGGGAACCTACCGCGTCTTCGACGGCCGCGGCGGCGGCAACACCGGCAACCAGCGGTTTGCCCCGGTGAACAGCTGGCCCGACAACGTCAACCTCGACAAGGCGCGCCGGCTGCTCTGGCCCGTCAAGCAGAAGTACGGCGACGCCATCTCCTGGGCCGACCTGATGATCCTCGCGGGCAACGTCGCCCTCGAGTCGATGGGGTTTTCGACCTTTGGCTTCGGCGGCGGCCGCGTGGACGACTGGGAGCCCGACGAAAGCGTCAACTGGGGTCCCGAGCAAGAGTGGCTGGCCGACGAGCGCCATCCCGAAGGCCAGCTCGAGAAGCCGCTCGCCGCCGACCATATGGGCCTGATCTACGTCAACCCCGAGGGGCCGGGCGGCGAGCCCAACGTGCTCGAGTCGGCAGCGCACATCCGCGAGAGCTTTAGGCGCATGGGCATGAACGACGAGGAGACCGTGGCGCTGATCGCCGGCGGGCACACCTTCGGCAAGAGCCACGGCGCCGCCAGCACCGACCACCTGGGCCCCGAGCCCGAGGCCGCGCCGCTGGAGGAGGTGGGGCTGGGCTGGAAGAACAGCTTCGGTACGGGCAAGGGTCCCGACACCATCACCAGCGGCCTCGAGGGCGCCTGGACGCCCACCCCCACGAAGTGGGACAACACCTTCCTCGAGCTCCTCTTCAAGTACGACTGGAACCTGGAGAAGAGCCCGGCCGGCGCATGGCAGTGGGTGGCCGTGAACCCCGACCCCGAGGACATGGTTCCCGACGCTCACGACCCCGAAAAGAAGCACAAGCCCTTCATGCTCACCACCGACCTGGCGCTGCGCATGGACCCCGCCTACGGCCGCATCTCGCGCCGCTTCCTGGAGCACCCCCGCGAGTTCGCCGACGCCTTCGCCCGCGCCTGGTTCAAGCTGACCCACCGCGACATGGGGCCGCGGTCGCGCTACCTGGGGCCCGAGGTGCCCGAGGAGGAGCTGATCTGGCAGGACCCGATCCCGCCGGTGGAGCACGAGTTGATCGACGCCGCCGACGTCGCCGAGCTGAAGAAGCGCCTCCTCGCTTCCGGCCTGAGCGTGCCCGAGCTCGTCTACACCGCCTGGTCCGCGGCCTCCACCTACCGCGACTCCGACAAGCGCGGCGGGGCAAACGGCGGCCGGCTGCGGCTCGAGCCCCAGCGCGGTTGGGAGGTGAACCGGCCGGAGCGGCTGGCGCGGGTGCTCGAGGTCCTCGAGGGCATCCAGCAGGCCTTCAACGGCGAGCAGAAGAACGGCAAGCGGGTCTCGCTCGCCGACCTGATCGTCCTCGGCGGGGCGGCGGCGATCGAAAAGGCCGCCCGAGACGCCGGCTTCGAGGTCGAAGTGCCCTTCACCCCCGGTCGCAGCGACGCGAGCCAGGAGCAGACCGACGTTGAATCGTTCGGTTACCTCGAGCCCGTGGCCGACGGCTTCCGCAACTACCTCCACCCCGCGTGCAAGCTGCCTGCTGAGCAGGCGCTCGTCGACAAGGCCCAGCTGCTCACGCTGACCGTGCCCGAGATGACCGTGCTCGTGGGCGGCATGCGCGTCTTGGGGGCGACCTACCAAGGCAACCCGCACGGCTACTTCACCGAGCGGCCCGGTACGCTCTCTAACGACTTCTTCGTCCACCTTCTCGACCCGGGGATCGAATGGAAGCCGACCGGCGAGGACGGCCAGGCCTTCAGCGGTCACGACCGCGCCACGGGCGCGCTGCGCTGGACGGCGACGCGCGTCGACCTGGTCTTCGCCGCCAACGCCGAGCTGCGGGCCCAGGCCGAGTTCTACGCCGAGGACGACAAGCAGGAAAAGTTCGTCCGCGACTTCGTGCGCGCCTGGGACAAGGTGATGAACCTCGACCGCTTCGACCTGAAGTGGCGCTGAGCTTCTTTCTTTACGCAGGGGTGGGGGATTCCCACCCCTGCGTTTGCCGTTAGCATAGGGGTATGGAAGCGGCGAGCGTAGTGGTAGTGGGCAGCCTCAACATGGATCTGGTGGTGCCGGTGCAGCGCCACCCCAAGCCCGGCGAGACGGTAATCGGCGGCGACCTGCGGCGTTTCCCCGGCGGCAAGGGGGCCAACCAGGCGGTGGCCGCGGCCCGCCTGGGGGCGCGGGTGCGGATGATCGGGCGGGTCGGAGCCGACGCCTACGGCGCCGAGCTGGGGCGCGGGCTGGAAGTCGAGGGCATCGAGGCCGCGGACGTGGCCGAGATCGACGCACCCACCGGCGTGGCCCTGATCAGCGTCAGCGAGGACGGCCAGAACGCCATC
>JALSMT010000144.1 GCA_026987375.1 Thermaceae bacterium
GGAATTCTGCTTGCATTCACCCTCTTGCTCGCCGCCTGCGGGGGAGGCCCGAGCGGACCCTTTACCCTCGGTGGTACGGTGAGCGGCCTCAGGGGCACGCTGGTGCTCGCAAACGACGGCGATAGGGTGACGATCAGCCAAAACGGCCCCTTCGCCTTCTCCCAAAAGCTGCCGAACGGCGCGCGCTTCCACGTGACGATCGAGACCCCGCCGCTCTTCGAGCGCTGCACGGTGGCGAACGGGGAGGGTGCGGTGCAGAGCGCCGACGTCCGCGACGTGGCGGTGACCTGCGAGGACAAGGCCTGGCAGGAACCAGAGGGACTTGAGCCCGACCTTGCTGGCAACGCCCACTGGGTGCGAGCCGCCCTGGCCGGAAACACCCCCCTGGTGGCCTGGGAGGAACAGCAGAAGATCTACCTGACGACCGGTGGCGAGGGCGGCTGGTCCGATCCCGAGCTCGTCGCCCAGAACGACGCCGACTCCCTCGGCCTGGTCGGCAACCCCTCGGGCTTCGCGGCGATGACCTGGACCGCCAAGAAAGGGGGTACGCAACAGGTCTTCGCCAAGACCTACGCTAGCGGTCACTGGTCGGGGACCCGGTGGCTGAGCGGCGGACACGAGGCTCACTTTCCCTTGCTCGCCGTCAACGACGCCCAGGGCGCGGTCCTCGCCTGGCAGGAAAACGACGGGCAGAGCACGCGGATCCGCGTGGCCTTTTTCGATGGGGGCGGCTGGAGCACGCCCGCCTACGTGAGCGAAGCGGGTCAGGACGCCGAGCACCCTGCGGCGGCCGTCAACAACCGCGGCGACGCGCTTGTGGCCTGGCTGCAGCGCGGCGACGTCTACGCCGCCCTTTACGAAAACGGGCAGTGGAGCTCGCCCGCACGCCTGCCGGGCAACTCGCTTAGCAACGAGAACGTTCACGTCTTCCTGGACGACGCCGGCCGCGGCTACGCGGTCTGGGAAGTGAGCAATCCTCGCACGTTTGGATTGATCATGGCCGTGCGTAGCGGCGGTAGATGGAGCCCGGCGAGCATCGGATGCGACAGCGCGCTCAATCCTCTTATAGCCGGCAGCAGGGTAACGGGCACGCTGGTCGTGACCTGGTTAGCTCCCGAGTCCAACGCCTACCGTGTCTGGGCCAAGGTCTACGAAGGCGGTCGTTGGGGCAACGCCCGGATACTCAGTCTCCCGGGCGGCGAAGCCGAGAGCCCCAGCCTTGCGGTGGACCGGGACGGAAACGCCCTGGTCGGGTGGCGGCAAAGGGACGAAGAAGGTTTTTTCCAGGCGTACGCGGCGTTCCGTCAATACGGTGCGTGGGCGCTTCCCGCGGGCGCGGAGGATCGCTTGAGCTTTCC
>JALSMT010000145.1 GCA_026987375.1 Thermaceae bacterium
TAGTAGACTTACTTTGTCCATATATGAAAGGTGGAAAAACAGGTCTATTTGGTGGTGCTGGTGTTGGTAAAACAGTTATTATTATGGAATTAATTCATAATGTTGCTTATAAACATAGCGGTTATTCTGTATTTGCAGGAGTTGGTGAGAGAACAAGAGAGGGTAATGACCTTTATCACGAAATGAAAGAGAGTGGAGTTTTAGATAAAGTTGCACTGTGCTATGGACAAATGAATGAACCTCCAGGATGTAGAAATAGAGTAGCAATGACTGGTCTTACAATGGCTGAGTATTTCAGAGATGTTGAAAATAGAGATGTTTTAATGTTTATAGACAACATCTTTAGATTTGCACAAGCTGGTGCAGAAATGAGTGCACTACTTGGAAGAATTCCAAGTGCAGTTGGATATCAACCAACACTTGCAACAGAAATGGGAAGATTACAAGAGAGAATTACTTCTACTAAAAAAGGAAGTATTACATCAATTCAAGCAGTATACGTACCAGCAGATGACTTAACAGACCCAGCACCTGCAAGTGTATTTGCTCACTTAGATGCGACAACTGTACTTAACAGAAAAATTGCTGAAAAAGGTATTTATCCAGCAGTTGACCCACTTGATTCAACAAGTAGAATTCTTGACCCACAAATTGTAGGAGAAAGACATTACAGAGTTGCAAGAGGAGTTCAAGAAGTATTACAAAAATATAAAGACTTACAAGATATTATTGCTATCTTAGGTATGGATGAATTAAGTGAAGAAGATAAATTAATAGTACAAAGAGCAAGAAAAATTGAAAAATTCTTATCACAACCATTCTTTGTTGCAAAAGTATTTACAGGTGCAGATGGTAGATATGTTGAACTTGAAAAAACAATTGAAGGATTTGAAAAAATCTTAAACGGTGAAGTTGATGATTTACCAGAAAATGCATTCTATATGGTTGGAGATTTAGACGAAGCTATCGAAAAAGCTAAAAAGATGCAACAAAAGGCATAAAAATGAAAATTGATATTGTAACTCCTCTTGGAAGGATTTTCCAAGGGGAAATAAAAGAAGCAACATTTCCAGGTATTGATGGAGAGTTTGGAGTATTAGAAGGTCACTCTCCTCTTGTTACTAATTTAAAACCTGGTGTAATTACACTAAAAAAAGATAATGGAAAAGAAGAAGTAATAGCTATTAATTGGGGATATGTTGAAGTTACGCCTGATCATATAAATGTATTAGCTGAAGGAGCAGTGCCTGTAACAGGAAGCACTGAAAGTGAAATTGCTGAAGCAATTGAAAAAGCTAAAAAATTAATTCAAGAAGCTGCTGATTCAGATGTGTTAGCAGCAGCAGT
>JALSMT010000146.1 GCA_026987375.1 Thermaceae bacterium
TAAACTATCTCCGAAAGGTAGCCCTGGTATGCCCAGAATGCGCCACAAGTAAGCAGCCCGCCCGCAAGGCCCGGCTCGGCCGACCGGGAGGCTCGGACCGTTGCTTCCGCGCCTCCGCATTGCGTCTCGGCTGGCCGGCGTGGACGGCGAAACGCGGGCGGCTTTAGCTTTTAGTTTCCCTTTGCACAATTACGGACACGGTGCGTGCGAGGCGCGCACTTGCAGCTGGAGGTCATCGAATGAAACCTACGTTACGTTACCGGCGCGTGCTGTGGTTGAGCACTGCCGCCGGAGGGCTCTCCGCGGCCCTGACGACTTTCGCCATGGCCTGGGGCTCGAGCCGCTACGGAGCGGCGGCCCTGGGCGGAACGCTGCTGGCGGGGATGCTGCCCGGGCTGGTGCTCAACCTGGTCGGCGGCGTCCTGGCCGACCGCATCGAACCCCGCCGCGCCCTGCTGGCGGGCGCGGCGCTCAACGCCCTGGTCTTGTTGGGGATGGCCGGCGCGTTGATGCGGGAGCCCGGCCCGCTCGTCTTCGTCGCCGGCAACCTCGCCCTTTCGGTTTTGGGCAGCCTGCTGGGTTCGTTCGGCTACGTCATCCCCGCGGCGCTGTTTCCCAAAGACGAGCTGGTGCGCGTCAACGCCCAGCTCAGCCTGGCCAGCGACGCCGCTCATCTCGCGGGTCCGCTGCTGGGCGGGCTGCTGTTTTCGGCCGCCGGAGCGGCCGGGGTTCTCGCGCTGGCGGCGCTGCTGACGCTGCTTTCGGGCGTGCTCTTGATGGGGTTGCCCGCCATGCCCCGCAGCGGCGCCCGCGGAAGAGCGGACCTGGCGTATGCGGGCGCGGGGTTCGCGTACCTGGCGCGCTCGGCCCGAATCCTGCGGTTGGTGCTCTTCCTGGCGGTCACCAACCTCTTCGCCGCCGCTTTCCAGGTGGCCGCGCCCCTCTACGCCGCCGGCCTGGGCGGGGTCGGCGCCTACGCCCTCCTCAGCTCGGCCATGAACCTGGGCATGACGGTTTCCAACCTGGCCCTCGCGGCCGCGCCCCTGCGTTCCAGCGAGCGGCTGATCTTTGCCAGCGGCCTGGTTCAGGGGCTGGCGCTGGTGGGGTTGGGCCGGAGCCGCTCGCTGCCCATAGCGGCCGCGCTGGGCGCGCTGAACGACGCCATGGCCAACGTCAGCGGCACGGTCTTCATCGCCTACCTGCAGGCCCGGCTTCCCGAAGACCTGCTGGGGCGGGCCTTCGCCGCGGTGAACACCGTGGCCATGCTGCTCACGCCCTTTGGCTTCGCCGCCGCGCCGTGGCTGATCGAGGGGGTGGGGGTGGGGACGAGCATCGCGATGCT
>JALSMT010000147.1 GCA_026987375.1 Thermaceae bacterium
GCGCCAGCTCGATGACCTGGCGCGGTACCGGCCGGTCCGAAAAGTCGCGCACGCTGCGGCGGGCGCGCATCCGCTCGTAGAAGCTGCGGGCGCGCCGCAGCATCTCCGCTGTCTCTGGGGCGGTGTAGCCGAGGGGTTGAAAACGGGCGGGCATGGTCTTATTAAAGCAGACGGCGTGTCCTCTTAAAGCAGACGGCGTGTCCTCGCAGCCGTCGCTAAATGCCATACTGGGTAGCGTGGACGTCACGAGAGAACACGCCTGCGCCAAGCTAAACCTGGGCCTGGCGGTGCGAGGCCGCCGGCCAGACGGCATGCACCGGATCCATACGGTTTTCGCCAGCACCGATTTTTGCGACGAGCTGCTCGTTTCTATCCGGCCAAAAGGCATCGAGCTGCTGGTTAGCGGTGCGGTGGCCGTGCCGGAAGGCGAGGAAAATCTGGTTTGGCGGGCGGCGGCGCTCTACCTCGAGGCTGCTGGCACGGAAGGCGGGGTGCAGATCAGGCTGGTCAAGCAGATTCCAACGGGCGCGGGGCTGGGCGGCGGCTCGGCCGACGCTGCGGCGCTTTTGCGGGCGCTGGCGCGGCTTTACCCGGCCGAGCTGGACCTGCCCGCGCTGGCTTTGCGGCTGGGCGCGGACGTGCCCTTTTTGCTACGCGGCGGCCTGGCCGAGGCGCGGGGGGTGGGGGAGCAGCTGAGGTATTTGCAGCCGCTGCAGGCTCACTTTGTACTGGTCAAGCCGCCCTTCGAGGTGCCCACGGCGGCGGCCTACGCAGCGCTAGAGGAGCGCGACTACGGCCCCGAGCTCGACGTGGCCGCCATCCTGAAGGCCTTGAAGCAGGGAGCCGTGCCCCCCTGGCGCAACGATCTGGAGCGGGCGGTATTCTTCGCCTATCCACCGCTGGCCGACCTGAAAGAGCTGCTGGAAAACTACGGCCTGGCTGGGGTTTTGATGAGCGGCAGCGGCAGCACCCTTTTTGCTCCGCTCGCCAGCCGGGGCAAGGCCGAACAGTACGCGAACGCCCTGGCGCGGCGCTACCCCGGCTTTGCCACCAGGGCTGTTTCGCTAGCGGTCGCCGGCTAGCCATGGAGCTGGTTTGGTCTGTTAAGTCGGCGGCGTTCTCGCCTGAGCTGGACGAGGGCGAGCTGGTCAACCCTGGTTTGGGCGGGCGGAAGCTGGCGTTCTTTTTGAAAAGCGCTTTGGAGGAACGCGGCGTAGCCGTCAACCAACCGCGGGCCGAGGACTGGGGTTGGCGGCTCGAACTACGCTTTGAGGGGCGGCGTTTTTGGGCGGGCTGCGGTGCGGTGGCGGGCGAGTCCGAGAGCTTTTTGGTTTT
>JALSMT010000148.1 GCA_026987375.1 Thermaceae bacterium
CGCGCACCGGGGCCTTGCCACCCGCAAAGGGATGTTTGAGGCTCCTCACCGTGGCTTCCACCGCTGCCCGCCGGTTGCGCCCCTTCTCCCGCTGCCCTCGCGAACGCCGTCGCCGTTCCGCCCGCCGCAGGTCTTGCCAGGTGAAGCGCAATTCCCGTCCCGCCCTGCGTTTCTGCGGTCTCGCCGGGCACCGCGCCTGCAGCGGACACGCTGCACACACTTCAGCGTCGAACGCCGCCACAAAGGACTTCCCCGAACGGCTGCGCCTCACCTCGGCGGTCGCCTGCTGCGGACACACCACCCGCTGCGGCTCGCCTCCCGGCGCCCGTTCTACCTGGAAATCGTCCAGGTACAGCCGCTCCGGGTCCCGCTGGCGCCCCCGGATGGCCGTTTGCACCAGCGTTACCTCGTGCTCTTCCAATAACCGGTCGTTCTCCGGGCTGCCGTAGCCCCCATCGGTGTACAGGGTGTCCAGCCCGGTGCGCTCTTTCAACGCCGGCACGGCTTCCTGCAGCAGCACGCTGTCGTCGGTCACATTCGGCTCCACCTGCACCTTGGTGATCAACTGCGCCGGGTTCTCCGGAGCGCAGGTTTCCGTGACGTTCACCACATACCCCCGATGCCCTTGGCCACGCTTCTGCCGGTAGGTGGCTTCCAGGTCATCGGGCGATTGCAGGCTGTCGGCGCTCAACTCGCTGCTCTCCTTCACCACCAACCGCTCCGGCTCCTGCCGGAAATGTTCGCCGAACACCCGCGCCAGCACCCGGTAGGCCGGCTCCTGCCCGTAGTCCGCTTCCAAATCCGCCAACAACTGCTTCATCATCTCCCCGATGCGCTGCAGATGGCTCGGCAACGCTTCCTTCTTCAGCCGGTACACATATTGCCCCGGATGCCCCTTCAGGTAAGGCGCCAGCAAGTCGGCGTAGCGCTGCTGGTCGGCTTCCGAGAGCATGCGATGCACCCGTTGAAGCACAGTCACCAGCAACTGCACCCGCCCCATCTGGCGAATGTTGGAAGCCAGCATGGTGCTGTCCATCCGCTGTTGGCCGGTCTTGAGGGCGAAGGCTTCCAGTTGTTCATCCGTCACCTGTTCGAAAGCCTGCTCCAGCAGGTTCTCTCCCGTCTCCTGCATGTGCCGCGCCAGGCGCTGGCGGAAGTAATACAGCGTCCGCAGGTCGAAGTAGCCTTCCCCCAGATGCCGGTAGCCCAGGGCATAGCGCACCTGCACGTTGTAGCAGAACTGGTTGTACATCTCCTCGTCGCTCCAGCCGTGGGCCGCTTTGAGGAATTCCAGGCCCACCAGCACATTCACCGGCA
>JALSMT010000149.1 GCA_026987375.1 Thermaceae bacterium
ATCCAGCAAACCGATCGGATTATTGCCTGGGTTACCCGCAGAGCGCCGTACAAAATGTGGTACGAGGAGGGCTGCCAAGCCTACGACGATGCCGGAAACTCGATCGAGTTTTGTCAGGTTGCCGACGCGCTCTTTGCCAAGCTAGAGCCCGACCTGACACTTGCCGATGCCGGGCTTGCGAACGTTGCGCTTTCGCTGGACGACGTAGAGCTGACGGTCGAAGACCCCGACGATTACGATCGCTACGTCGGGGCCAAAAGTGCTCCGTTTGCAAACAGCCGCGTTTACAAGATCGGGAGAACAACGGGTAAGACGCGGGGCGTCGTAGTTGATCGGACACCTGAACTCACCATTCGGGATACTACGGGTAATTTATATATTGATTACGACATGTATGCAGTCCAACCCGAAGATCACATCAAGATGGCCGCCGGTGGCGACAGCGGTGCCCCTGTGCTTTACCAGAACCCGGAAAGCATGGGGCAGGACGAGTACGCCCTGGTGGGGATCGTGGTGGCCGCCACACGTGCGGGCGTCATGTTCATGGACCCCTGGGGCGAGATCCGCGACGAGCTGTCCATCACGATTACCAACGGATACTAGCGGTTTCAGGAAGGAGGAAGGCAGGAAATGAAAGCTAGAAAAGTTCTCCGCCTCCGCGTTGCTCTGCAGGTCTTGCTGGGGCTCGTGCTCCTGGCGCTCGCGGCCTGCAACCTGGGCCGGAACGCTTCGGAGCGGGCGGCGGTCGAGGCCCAGGCCGCCCGCTACAGCTCCATGTTCGCATCCCTCCCCAGCCCGCACGAGCAAACGCTGGCCGCGAAGAAGACGGCCTACTACCTGTTCAAAGAGGCTCGGGCGTATTACTACGGCCGGTCGAGGCCCGACCTTCCGACGCGCACCCGGTACCACGAGTTCACCCGGCACATCCCCAGGTTTTTCTACGACGAGCTGCGGGTCGTAGCGAGGCAAGCCGTGCGGCGGCAGCCGCTGCTGGCCGAAGCGCACATCAGCCCTGGGGACGCCTACGAGCTCGTGGACCTGAGATCGGTCAACGACAAGTCGCCGCGCATGGTGGTGCTCTTCACGGTCGAACAGAGCCATGAGAACCCCTACCGCTACGACTGGGCCCTACGGGTCGCGGTGGACGTGGACCGCTGGCGCGTCTTGGGCTGGCAGGTGAACCGGAACCCGCCAAGGCGGGGGTATTCCAGCGCGCGATCGCAGTTCATGGGGGTGGACGGAAAGCCCCGTTACATCCGGGCGGTGCTGGAGCCGGGGTTGAGCCTC
>JALSMT010000150.1 GCA_026987375.1 Thermaceae bacterium
AAAGCAACAACACCAGATGGATATTACATCACAAGAGCTAATATTGGTGATGATGCTAAAGATAGTGATTTAAAAGAGAGTTTCAATGCAAAAGTTGGAACAACAAACAAAGAGACACTAATTAGTGGTGAGAATAATATGACTTTAGATGGTGGTATCTTCAAACCAGCTTGTATTGGTAACTTTGTATGGGATGATAAAAATGCAAATGGTATCCAAGAAGATGGAGAAAAAGGTATTGATGGAGTAGAAGTAACTATTACTTCTGTTGCTGATAGCTTTGGAAATGTTTATAACAAAGATTTAGATGGCAATGATTTAGGAGCTATGAATACAGATAGCAATGGAACATATAACTTCTGTCAATTAGTTCCTGGTAGTTACAAAGTATCATTCAAAGTTGAAAATGGTTACTATGTAACAAAAAGAGATGTAAATGGCACAACAGATGCTAAAGACTCTGATGCAGGTGAGTTCTTGGATAAAGACAAAGTAGTAGCTGCACCAGTTGAGACTCTAAGCAGTGGAGAGAATAATACTACAATAGACGAAGGATTATTCAAAGGTGCTTGTGTTGGTAGTAAGGTATGGTTAGATAAAAATGCAAATGGATTAGAAGATGATGGAGAACCAGGTCTTGGAAATGTTAAGATTACACTACTTTATGGTAATGGTGATGGCAATGTAACAGATGCTAACAAAGTTGTGGTAAAGACTTTCACAACAGGCAATGATGGTTCTTATGAATTCTGTAACTTAATTCCAGGAACATACAGAGTTAAATTTGAAGCAAGTAAAGATGAAAATGGAGCTCCATATGTAACAACTGGAAGCAGTGATAATGAAGTAAAAGGTAGCGATATTCCAGAGTATATCTTAAATGGTGGTATGAGTGAGCCTGTAACATTAGCTAGTAGTAAAAACTATAGCTTCTTAAAAGCTGGTTATATTCAAGAGATATGTCTTGGAAACAGTGTATGGTTCGATGAGAATACAAATGGAGTATATGACAGCAATGAAAAGGGTGTTAGAGATATTCCAGTAACACTATTAAACACAGATGGAAGTGTAGCGACAGATATCTATGGTCAGCCAGTGAAAGGAATTAAAACAGACAAAAATGGTAAATACCAATTCTGTCACTTAAGACCAGCAAAAGATTACAAGATTAAGTTCAAGTTACCAAAAGGGTATCATCCAACATTCAAGAATAAGGTATCTAATGAGAATATAGATTCAGATGCAAATGAAGATGGAACAATTACAATTACAAAACCAGTT
>JALSMT010000151.1 GCA_026987375.1 Thermaceae bacterium
AGGCCCCGCCGGCCACGCAGTTGCCCATGATGGCGCTGATCTGGGGAATGCCGGCGGCGCTCATGCGGGCGTTGAGGTAGAAGATGCGGCCGAAGTCGTCCTGGTCGGGGAAGACTTCGTCCTGCAGTGGCAAAAAGACCCCGGCCGAGTCCACCAGGTAGACGGTGGGGATCTTGTTCTCGAAGGCGATCGTCTGGGCGCGGATTACCTTCTTGGCGGTGATCGGGAAGAAGGCCCCGGCCTTCACGGTGGCGTCGTTGGCGATGACCATCCACTCGCGGCCGTGAATGCGGCCGATGCCGGTCACGGTCCCGCCGCCGGGGGCGCCGCCCCACTCCTCGTACATCCCCCAGCCGGCAAAGGTCATCAACTCGTCGAAGGGGCTGCCCTCGTCCAGCAGCCGGGCGATGCGTTCCCGTGCGGTCCACCGCCCCTTCTCGTGCTGGCGCTGGATGGCGCGTTCGCCGCCGCCGCGTTGCAGTTCGGCCAAGGTCTCGCGGTAGGCGGTGATGCGGTCCACCCAGGCGCTGGCGTTGGCGCGGAAGGTTTCCGAAGCCCTGCCTTCATCGTCGAGCGCGGTCGGGAACATGGTCTTAGTATATCGGTTTCGCGGCACTTAGCTTTTACTCCGTCATACTCAGCACAAGCTGTAATCCTCACGCGCAAAAATGACACAATGCGGGCGGAGGTAGTTTATGTCGCTAGTCGAATCCTTGATGGTTCCCCTCGGCTCGCCCGCGCCTGGTTTTGCTCTTGTAGACGCCGTGAGCCGCAAAACGTTTAGCCTAGAAAGCTACGCTGGCAAGCCCCTATTGGTTACATTTTTGAGCAATCACTGCCCCTACGCCCGGCACGTTGAGGCCGCCTACGCCCGTCTGGCCAATGAATTTATGGAGAAGGGCGTAGCTTCGGTGGCCATTTGCAGCAACGACGCCAGCAGCTACCCCGACGACGCCCCGGAAAAGCTGGCCGAGCAGGCGGCGCGGATAGGGATGAAATTCCCCTACCTGGTAGACGACACCCAAGAGGTGGCCAAGAGCTACAAGGCGATGTGCACCCCCGACTTCTACCTCTTCGACGCCCAACACAAACTCTTTTACCGGGGTCGTTTCGACTCCAGTCGCCCCGAGCAAGACACTCCCGTCAACGGCTCAGACCTGCGCGCGGCGCTGGAAAGACTGCTCGCCGGCCAAGAACCTCCCGAACCGCAATACCCCAGCATGGGCTGCAACATCAAGTGGAAGCCGGGAAACGAACCCGACTATTACGGCTAGCC
>JALSMT010000152.1 GCA_026987375.1 Thermaceae bacterium
AATCGCCGTTGCGTAGCAGGGGCCGCTAGCTCAACTGGCAGAGCACCGGTCTCCAAAACCGGGGGTTGGGGGTTCGAGTCCTCCGCGGCCCGCCAAAAAGCCTCGGACTATCCGGGGCTTTTCACTTTGCCCTGCCCGAGTCCGGCTCGGCCATCAGCATGGCCGAATCAACCACCTCAAAATCGGCGCCCCTTACCCTGGAGAGCTCGTGCAGGTCGTCGTTGTCCCAGCGTTCGTCGGGCGCTCCGCTAATGAACCAAGGACCGCCGTTGTCGGCTAGAATCATGCCGTACCGCTGCAGGGCCCGTAAAATCACCCTTGCTTGTCGCGGGAAGCCGCTAATGTCGTAATCGCCGCGCAAGCGTAGCCATAGACCCATGGGCGGGTCGGCGACCCCGCCGGTGGCGGCGTGGTGACGCGCCGGCCAGAGGTGGCGGGCGCTGCTGCGCGGAGCGGTAAAGCGGAGAGCGTGGCGGATTTCGCCAGCGGCCACCTCCTGATAACGCACCAACCCGGGGAGTATGGGCAGGCCGGCGGCGTCGGCCGAGGTCCAGCCGTCGGGGCGCAGCCCGTAGGCGCCTAGGTCGAAGACCGCGCCGCTGCCCGCTCGCCAGCCTGGCTCGCCGCGTTCCGCGTCGTAGAGCTCATACAGTACGCAGGAATCGGTATTTAGCAATAGCAGGTGATGGTCCGAGCCTCCTTCTATCTGGGGACTGCTGGGAATGGGGTACGGGCCCGCGTCGCTTTCTCCGGCGTACTCAAAGGTAACGTTCTGTCGCGGCGCGGCGTTATTCACTAGGTTGAAGGGGATGCCTATCGGCTCGCCGCGCCAGCGGCCCGAGCCAAAGTCGGCGTGCAGCACAGCGTCTGCACCAATGGCGGCTATCAGCGGGCGCGAGCGGGGCAGCAGGGGCAGATCGGCTACGGGGGTGTTCCAGTAATAGTCGTTGGGGAAGAGTGCGCAGCCGCCCAGTGACGGCTTTGCCGCGTCGGTCGCGGGCTGGGCCGTGGCGCAGGCGGCAAGCAAGATGAGGAGCGCCGCCGTCAGCAGTATTGGCTTGCTCATGCGATATTGTAACAAGCGCCAGGCGGCCCTTGCCGCCTGGCGCTTGTTACAATACTCTTACTTGGCTTCGTACTCGTCCATCGCCTTACCCAGGTTCTTGGCTAGGGTCAGGATAAAGCCGAGGCCCTTCTGCACGCCTGGATCGCCCAAATACTTGAGGGCGCCAAACATGCCCACTTTGGGCGCTTCCT
>JALSMT010000153.1 GCA_026987375.1 Thermaceae bacterium
AATATACTCAATCGGATACCCACTTTCAACCTTTTCATATATTTCAAAAAACTCTTTTGGTACTTCTAAGTCATCATTTAAAAAAAGCCAAGCTTTATCTTTATTTAGCAGCTTTTCTAAAATATAACTTCCATTTTTAAGTTTTAGGGCTTCTTTAATTTTCAATCTTTATCCCCTCTTCTCCAATAAGCCTTACAACCTCAAATTCACCTTTTACATTTCTAAATTTATAAATATCAATTTCATCAACATCCACAAGAGGTAAATCAGGAGTTACATAAATTACTCCAAGTCCTCTTTCATTTACATAATCTTTAAGAATTTTTTGATTTTTTGTTGAAAGTACACTCACCTCATCTAAAATTAAAAACAGAGTTGCCTTTTCTTTTAAGAAAAGCTCAAGCAAACTAACAGCAATTGCTATTTTAAGTAGAATAGACCCCCCAGTTGAACTTTCATTTTTAATGATTTTTAGGTTATTTTCTTTTTCATTTTCAATAAATTTAACATTAATATCAATAACATCAATTAATGAGAAACTCTCTTTTTGAATCTCTTTTCTTATATAATTAAATAACTCTTCAATTTTTCTAAGTTTTCTATCACTTTCATTTTCATTAAAAAATAAAGAGTCTTTATTATCAATAATATCAACAACATCTTGAATCAATTCTTTTATCTCTTCAAATATTTTTAAAATATTTTTTTTACTCTCTTCAATTTCAATTTTTATATTCCTGATAATCCCAAAATCAACTTTACTTAAATTATTATTTATCTTTCTAACTTGGTCTAAAAAGTCCTCTTTTGCTACCTCAAAATTATCAATTCTCTTTTCTAAAATACCATTTATTAGATTTTTTAATCCCTTAACTCTTGTTTTATTTAAAACTTCAAACTTTTTATCTTTAAATAAATAAAGCTCATCCACTCTCTCAAGCTCATTTTTTTCTAAATTAGCTAAATTTTCTATATTAAAATTAACATCAAGTCCATCAATAGAAAATCTATCAAGAGCTGTTTTAATGCTACTTGCTACATCTTTAAAATTTATTCTTTTTTCTTTAAAATTACCATCTTTTTTATAATACTCATCTATTAAAACACTCAAATACTCATTAGTTTTCTTTTTATTTTCAGGCAATACTAAATTTTTAACCTTTTTTAACCCTTCATTTATTAAATCAATTCTCTCTTCTAATTTTTTTATCTCTTTTTCAATACGTATAACTTTTTCATTTAATAATTT
>JALSMT010000154.1 GCA_026987375.1 Thermaceae bacterium
AGTTTGCCCGGCGCGGACCTGTACGCGGGCGCTGTATGGTTGATAACCGTCAAGGCGCACATCAACGCTGTGAATACCCGGGTTGAGCGCGAAAGCCAGCGGCGTACGCCCGCGGTAGGCGTTGTCAACGTACACCTTGGCGCCGGAAGGGTTGGACTCTATTTGTAGAGTGCCGGTGGTAGGCGGAGGCGGAGCCTGGCGTCCTACGTAATAGCGTAAAGCGTCGGTAGCCCACTCGCGGTTAGGCACTGGTCTGACAATGATTGAGAGGCTATGTGAAAGATTGCTGAGGCCCCGCACGCGCGCCCGCCCACTGCGTATATCGGCGACGTCGCCCATGGAAAGGGGCTTGAACGAAGCCAGCGCCAAGACGTAGTTGACCCCCTCGGGCCCCGTAATGCTGAAGCGGTAGCGAGCACCGCTGGGCGGATAGGTGCGCACCTGCCCGGCGCGCAGTCTGTTGTTGCGATCGTAAGCATTGGGAAGGACAAGGTCGATTGAGCCGTCAGCGTTGATATTGAAAAGATATACGTAAGCGTCGCGGTTTACCTTTACGCTTATGCGAATCGGCTCACCCACTTGATAGACGGCGTTGCCCGAGTGACCACTGTCTTTATCAATCCAGACCCTGACGCTAAGGTCTCCGGGGGTAGGATTGACGATTATCCCCTGCGGGGATATTTTGGCCTGAGCCATGGCGGCGCCGCCGATGAGAAGCACCAGAGCGAATAAGAATTTCCGCATTTACTTCACCTCCACACCTATAGATTACCCTGATAAGGTGTAATCTAATGTAAATTTCGTGTAATAGATTTTAATCTTTCTTTTCGCAGAACTTTAGCCGCTATCGAAGGCCCCCATGCCGCGGAAGCGGCGGTAACGATCCTGCAGCAGTTCGTCGGGATTCATTCCTGACAACTCTTCCAGGGTGGCGCTGATCGTCTTGGATAGCTCGCGCATGGAGGCTTGAGGGTCGCGGTGCGCTCCGCCGGCTGGCTCTTTGACTATCTCGTCCACCACGCCTAGCTCTTTTAGGTCGCGCGCCGTTAGCCGCAACGCGTCAGCGGCTCGTTCGGCTTGGCTGGCGTCGTGCCACAGAATGGCTGCGCACGACTCGGGGCTGATGACTGAGTACCAGGCGTTTTCCATTATCAAGACGCGATTGCCGACGCCAATAGCCAAAGCGCCTCCCGAACCGCCTTCCCCCAGTATCACCGCGATCGCCGGAACTCGCAGTCTTCCCATGCGTTGGATGGACTGGGCTATCACCCAGGCCTGCCCCCGCTCTTCTGCCGATATTCCAGGGTATGCCCCAGGTGTGTCTATCAGGCTGATGAAGGGCATTGAAAAGCGGTCGGCGAGGTCCATCATGCGCATGGCCTTACGGTAGCCTTCTGGGTGGGGCATCCCGAAGTTGCGATGGATGTTGTCTTTGGTGGTCTTGCCCTTTTGATGGCCGGCGACCGCAACGCTGCGGCCTGCGAAGCGGGCAATGCCGGCAACGATCGCCGGATCGTCGGCGAAGGCCCTGTCGCCGTGAAGTTCTGTAAAGTCTTCGAAGATGGTTTGCAGTACGTCAAGCGTCGTTGGCCTGCCAGGCGCGCGCGCCAGCTGCACCCTTTGCCAACGGCTCAAGCCGCTGAAGACCTCTTTTTGCAGGCTGTCGAGCTTTCTCTGCAGCAACTCTATCTCGTCGCCGAGGTCTACACCCTTTTCTTCGGCGTACTCGTTCAGCTCGCGAATGCGGGCTTCCAGCTCCAGTATCGGTTGCTCGAACTCAAGCGCCATCGCGGCCTCCCTCAGGGTGCAGCAGCCGCAGTATCCGCGCCAGCGTTTCTTTCAGGTCTTGCCGCTTCACCACCTGGTCGAGCATGCCTTTTTGCAACAGGAACTCGGAGCGCTGAAAACCTTCCGGCAGGTCCTGGCGAATGGTCTGCTTGATTACTCGCGGTCCGGCAAAGCCAATCAGCGCGCCCGGTTCCGCCAGCACCACGTCGCCCAATGCAGCAAAGCTGGCGGTCACCCCGCCAGTGGTCGGATCCGCCATTATCGAAACGTAGGGGAGACGCTTTTCCCAGAGGCGATCGAGGGCCATAGTCGTCTTGGCCATCTGCATCAGCGAGAGGGCGGCCTCTTGCATGCGCGCTCCGCCCGAAGAAGAGACGGTCACGAAGGCGCGGCCTTCGCTGGCCGCTTGCTCGGCGCCGCGGGTCAGCTCTTCTCCTACGACCGAGCCCATAGAGCCTCCGGCAAAATCGTAGTCCATTACGAATAGCATCGCGGGTACGCCGCCTATGGTGCAGCTACCGCCGTATATTGCGTCTGACTTACCGGTCTTCTGCTGGTAGCGCTCGAGCCTTTCCTGATATGGCGCGGTATCGCTGAAGTGGAGAGCGTCAACAGGCCTGACCGCGCCGCTGGTCTGCGCAAAACTATTTTCGTCCGCCAGCAATCTTACCCTGTTCTCCGCCGACATACGAAAGTGGTAACCGCACTCGGGGCAGACCATAAGGTTGGCTTCCAGGTCTTTCTTGTATATCTGCGCTTCACAGGCAGGGCACTTGAGCCAGAGATCGGGGACGTCGCGCCCCCCTCCACTCGTCCTGCGACGGCGGAATAGGCGATTGAGCGCCATTAGTCCTCCTTGCCGGGATGGTCACTGGCGCCGCCGGGGGCCGGTAGCGACTTGCCGTCGCCGGTCACGCTGCGGCCCACGAAGACCGCGCCGGCTTCGATATCTAGAGCCTTAGCCAGCACGTCGCCCTCCAGGTGCGCCCGCTTAGTCAGGGTAAGCTTGCTCTCGGCGATAATTTTTGCCCGCACCTCGCCGTCAACCAGCACGTTACGGGCCCGCACTTCTTCCCCTTCGATGCGACCGCTCGGCGCTATTTCCAAATCTCCATCCACCAGAACAGAGCCCAGGATTATGCCGTCTACCCGCACCGTTCCTTGCGACTTGACGTCACCCTGTATCTGTGTGCCAGCAGCTATGAAGGTAGGAGTGCGGCTGCTCCCCGGCTTGCTCTGCTTGGTTTGCTGTTTGCGACCGAACATACTGCTCAGTTTACCGCTTTGCGTAGCTCGGCGTTGACAGGTATGGAACCGGGTTTACCGCCTTGCCCCAGATAAAGACCGAGTAATGCACGTGTGGGCCGCTGGACCGCCCAGTGCTGCCCACCTTGCCTATTACCTGTCCGCGCTCTACGCTTTGCCCTTTTTTGACCAGCACTTTAGACATGTGGCCGTAGAGGGTGCGGTAACCAAAGCCGTGATCAATCACGACGTGCTTGCCAAATATGCTCGACCAACCGTCCTCCACCACCACGCCGGGGGCGGTGGCGTAGATCGACGTGCCGTACCAAGCCGGCAGGTCTACGCCGTTGTGGAACTCATAACCGCGCCCAAAGGGATTGCGGCGCGTACCGAACCCCGAAGCAATATAAGTGTGCACCCGCAATGGAAGACCATAAGGGCGGGCGCTTTCTCTTTTTAAGGTTTTCTTGAGCGCCGGTTCGACTTTGGTGCTCAAGTCGCTCCTGAGAGCCTTGATACGCTCGGAGGTGAGCCGTAAAAGGCCGACTGTATCCAGCGGTATACCACCGCCTTTGCCGTCGTTATCAGCAGATTTTACCGGAGTCAGCTTTACCTTGGGCAGGCCGGCCCGTTCGCGCAGGCGCTCAATCTGCGCCTCTAAGGCGTCAAGGTCCGTGAGCATCTTGGCCGCTTCGTCGGCTAGCTGGTCGTTACGGTTCTTTTGCCGGCTCAGCTGCAATGACAGCTCGCGCGCCCGCCGCGACAAGTCCTCGAGCTTGGCTTGGGCGCGGTGCAGCGATACGTTGCGAGCATACAAGAAACCGGTGACTGCGGCCCAAGAAAACACCGTCATGAGAGCAAGCAGAATAACGACGGGCCTAAAGGAGAAGGCCTTTGGTTCTTTTCCCGTTCTGGTGAGTAAAACCGTATAACGCTCGGATACCCGTCGTCTCATAAAAATGACATGCTCCCTATTACAGCATTACACGCCGCGCGGTACGGGTCAAGCAGCTACGCCACCACTTCCAGTATCAGTGGCGGCTCAACAGCCGAATCGCCATAGCTATAAGCCGCGGTCACCAGCTCCACGGCCTCGCTCAGGCCCTTGCCGCGGCGGTGATAGAGACGCGCCAGAGGCTCGCCGGCGCTGACTCTGTCGCCTATCTTCTTCTCTAGGTAAATCCCCACGCCGTGGTCTATGCGGGCGCCCTTGCTCTCGCGGCCGCCCCCCAAACGCAGCGCGGCAATTCCTATCTTGTAAGCGTCGAGCTGGGCCACGACCCCGTCCTGCGCGGCAAGCACTTCTTCAACATCCGCGGCCAGTTCTAGCCTCTGAGGTTCTTCTACCACGCGGCCGTCTCCCCCCTGGGCCGTGATAAAATCCCGCAGCTTAGTCAGGGCTGAGCCGTCATCCCATACCTGCCGCGCCAACTCCGTATCGATGCCCGCCGCCTGCATGGCCTCGGCGGCCAGCGCCAGCGACAGCTCGCTAAGGTCGCGGGGACCCTCGCCGCGCAGAGTGGCGATCGCCTCGCGCACCTCTATGGCGTTGCCTACCGCCCGCCCCAACGGCTGATCCATCTGGCTGAGCACCGCCCGCACTTCGCGTCCGGCGTGGCGTCCTATCTGCACCATCAGGCGCGCCAGCTCGCGGGCGTGCGCTACGTCCTTCATGAAGGCCCCCTTGCCCACCTTGACGTCGAGGGTGATAATACTTGCCCCCGCCGCCAGCTTTTTCGACATGATGGAGCTGGCGATCAGCGGGATAGAGGGCACCGTGCCCGTGACGTCGCGCAGGGCGTACATCTTGCCGTCGGCGGGAGCCAGGTTCTTCGACTGGCCGGAAATGACCAGCCCCACCGTGCGCGCCTGGCGCATGAACTCCTCGTCGGAAAGCTCCGCGCGCCAACCGGGTATGCTCTCCAGCTTGTCGATGGTGCCGCCGGTGTGCGCCAGACCGCGCCCGCTCATCTTGGCCACCACCAGCCCAGCAGCCGCCAGGATGGGCGCGACCACCAGCGTGGTCTTGTCGCCCACTCCGCCGGAAGAATGTTTATCTACGGTTTTCCCCAGCGTCGAGAGGTCGAGCGTCTCTCCTGAATGCGCCATGGCCAGCGTCAGCTCGGAGGTCTCCGCCGGGGTCATACCCTGAAAGTAAACGGCCATCAACCAGGCCGCCATCTGGTAGTCGGGCACCTCGCCAGCAACGTAGGCGCTTATCCAGTCCTGCAATTCCGCAGCGTCATGAGCGGCGCCGTCGCGCTTTCTTTCGATAAAGTCTACCGGGTGCATGCTCACAGCATAGCGCTGCAATAGTGCAAGGCGGATGAAGCGTCAGCGGCGGGCGGGCGACGTTAGAGCGCAAACATCGCCAGGCCGGAGGCGCAGGGCGTCTCTTCGCGCAGGCTTTTCGCCTGCAGGGTGGACGCTGCGCCCTCGCAATGCTCCGCGGCAGGGTTGAACATCAATGAACGGCTACCAAGGCCCGGTTTTTTGTCCTTTGGCGTAGGAGGGAGAGCGGTACTACCGTGTACAACGATGATCTCTGCCCGCACGTCTTTGTGACGTTTTTGTGACGTTCTCTTTTGCAGAATTAAAAACGGAGGTGTCGAGATGAAACGGATAGGACTGGTTTTATCAACGCTTTTGTTCCTTCTCGCCGCCTGTGGAGGCGGTTCCGCTGGCCCCTTTAACCTGGGTGGTACCGTGAGCGGCCTCCGCGGCGCGCTGGTGCTCGAAACCGACGACGACACGGTGACGATCACGCAAAACGGCCCCTTCGCCTTTCCCGAGAAGCTGCCCGCCGGCAGTTACTACCGGGTGCGGGTCAAGACCCCGCCGCTCTTCGAGCGCTGCTCGGTGACGAACGGTGAGGGGGTGGTTAATGGGGCCGACGTCAGCGATGTAGCGGTCACCTGCACCGACAAGGACTGGATGGGCCCGATGGAGCTGGAGCCCTCCCTCGCCGGCGGCGCCGCCCGAGTGCGGGCCGCTTTCGCCGGCGACGTGCCGATGGTGGCCTGGGAGGAGGGCAGCTCGGTCTACCTGAGCACCCTCAGCTTCGGCGGCTGGAGCCTCC
>JALSMT010000156.1 GCA_026987375.1 Thermaceae bacterium
GGTATACTGACCCAAAGGAGCCAAGATGCCCCACCCACGTGGCAAACTCACCCTCGACGCCCTGGCCGGCCTAGTGGCCGAGGGCGAGATCGACACCGTCGTCGTCGCCTTTCCCGACCTTTACGGGCGCTTGATGGGCAAGCGTTTCGACGCCGAGTTTTTTCTGGAAACCGCCAGCGCCGGCACCCACGCCTGCGACTACCTGCTGACCGTGGACATGGAGATGAACCCGGTGCCCGGTTACGACTTCGCCAGTTGGGAGCTGGGCTACGGCGACGTGCACCTGCTACCCGACATGAACACTCTGCGGACCGCCGCTTGGGCTAAGCGGACCGCCGTAGTCCTGGCCGACGTGCTGCGCGGGGAAGACCACCAGTTGGTGGCCGAAGCGCCGCGCGGGACTCTCAAGAAGCAGCTCGAAGAAGCCGCCGCAGCGGGGTTTTCTGTCATGGCCGCCTCCGAGCTGGAGTACTACCTCTTCCGCACCAGCTACCGCGACGCCGCCGCGCAAAACTACGCCGGCCTGGAAGCGGCCGGCTGGTACCTGGAGGACTACCACATTCTCCAGGGCGCGCGCACCGAAGACTTCCACCAGACCGCCCGTCAGGCCCTCAAAGATTCGGGTATACCGGTCGAAACCTCCAAGGGCGAGTGGGGGCGGGGCCAGCACGAGCTGAACCTGCGCTACGCGGGGGCTCTGGAAATGGCCGACCGTCACGTGTTTTTCAAGCAGGCCCTGAAGGAGATCGCCGACCGGCAGGGGATGAGCCTCACCTTCATGGCCAAGCCCGCCAGCGGTCAGGCGGGCTCGAGCAGCCACATCCACATGAGCCTCTGGAACGGCGAACAGAACGCCTTCGCCGGCGAACGCTCCATCGGCCGCGCCCGTGTTTCCGAGACCTTTTTGCACTTCCTCGGCGGCCTGATCCGCTACGCCCCCGACTGGATGGTCTTCTACGGCCCCACGGTCAACAGCTACAAGCGCTACGAAGACGCCTCCTGGGCGCCCACCCGCCTGGCCTGGAGCTACGACAACCGCACCGCCGGTTTCCGGGTGGTGGGCGCGGGCGGCTCGCTGCGGGTGGAAAACCGCATCCCCGGGGCCGACGTCAACCCCTACCTGGCCTACACCGCCATGCTGGCCAGCGGCCTGGCGGGCATCGAGGAAAAGATCGAGCCCCCGCCCATCTTCGAGGGCGACGTCTACGCCGCGGCCGAGCTGCCGCGGGTACCC
>JALSMT010000157.1 GCA_026987375.1 Thermaceae bacterium
AGTGGGTATTACTACAATTGCAAATACTATTTTGCTAAATAATAATTTGTTTAGTAAGGTAGTGCCTTAGAATTAGAGAACTAAGGGCAGATGGTGGATGCCTTGGCAAAGAGAGGCGATGAAGGACGTATTAGGCTGCGATAAGCCATGGGGAGTTGCCAAAAAGCTTTGATCCATGGATTTCCGAATGGGGCAACCCACTGTATAGTGATATACAGTACCTGCCCACATTTATTTGAATGGAGTACCATGTTTTATGTGTATCTATTGGAATCTATAACCACTGATAATGATTACTACTTAGGTTCGACAACCGATTTGAGAAGAAGGTTGAAAGAGCATAATAGTGATAAAGGTTGTATAACAACTAAATATAAAAAGTGGAAGTTAATCTATTACGAAGCATATTCTACTCTTGAACTTGCAAGAGAAAGAGAGAAAGTATTAAAACGAAATAGAGGTTCTAAAAGAGCTTTATATAATAGACTTGGTATAAAGTTTGAATAAATGTGGGCAGGGGCGAACCTAGGGAAGTGAAACATCTCAGTACCTAGAGGAAAAGAAATCAACCGAGATTCCCCTAGTAGCGGCGAGCGAACGGGGAGTAGCCCACTCAGTGATAGCTTAGAGGATAGATGAATAACCTGGAATGGTTGAGCATAGAAGGTGAAACTCCTGTAATCGAAATCTTTTAAGTGGTACTAGGCTGAGGAATGAGTAGGTCGGGACACGAGAAACCCTGACTGAATATGGGGGGACCACCCTCCAAGGCTAAATACTACTCTTTGACCGATAGTGAACAAGTACCGTGAGGGAAAGGTGAAAAGAACCGTGGTAAACGGAGTGAAATAGAACCTGAAACCATCTGCCTACAATCATTCAGAGCCCCATGCTTTATGCGGGGTGATGGACTGCCTTTTGCATAATGAGCCTGCGAGTTATGGTCAGTTGCGAGGTTAAGCAAACGCGAAGCCGTAGCGAAAGCGAGTGTTAACGCGCGAATAGTAACTGGCTGTAGACCCGAAACCAAGTGATCTATCCATGAGCAGGTTGAAACCGGTGTAAGAGCCGGTGGAGGACCGAACCGGTGGAGGTTTAAAACTCTTCGGATGACTTGTGGATAGGGGTGAAAGGCCAATCAAACTTGGTGATAGCTGGTTCTCCGCGAAATATATTTAGGTATAGCCTCATGTTCGAAGCATAGGGGGGTAGAGCACTGATTCGGCTAGGGC
>JALSMT010000158.1 GCA_026987375.1 Thermaceae bacterium
CACAACTTCCAGCGGCGTCCGGTAGCCCAAGGCCTGGTGCAAACGCCGAGTGTTGTAGAAGTGCCGATACTCGTCCAACGCCCGGTGCAGTTCCAAGGGGTCTTGGATCTCCTCCCGCATGAGCTTCTCTTCTTTCAAACTCCGGTGCAACCGCTCGATCTTGCCGATTCCTTCCGGCTTCCCCACCGGGGCAAACACCTGCCCGATTTGATGCGCGTAAAGGTAGCCGCGGAAAGCCTCGGATTGGAATGCCGAGCCCCGATCGGTGCGAAGCAGCAGGCCCTTGGTGGGAAGCCCTAGCCTCCTGGCTTCTCCCCGGGCCCGCTCGATTGCTTCCCTCGCCAATCTCGCGGTCTCGCCTTCCCCCACTTTGCCCGCCACGCTGGCCAAAAGGTAGCGGCTCTCTTCCTCAATCACGTTGAGGATGCGGTAGCCCCCGAGGCTGGAAGCTCCCTTGCTTTCCACCAACCGCCACAGGGTGCCGTCGGCGCTGAGCACAAGACCCACCCGCTCGGGCTTGGGGAGCTCGGGGCCTTGGTTCTTAACCTTCCGCTTCCGCTTCGTCGGAAGCAAGAGCCCCTCCGCCTTGAGCACTCGGTAGACGGTGCTTTGACTCGTCTGGATGCCCCGGCGCAAAAGCTCCGCCCAAACCTTGCGGTAGCCGTAGGTGGGAAAGGCCAGGGCGATCTCGCGAGCGTGCTCCTGGATGGCATCCCGCTCGGGGCAACGGCGGAAACATCGGGAACCCCTCGCCCTACGCACTCCTCGCAGCGCCCCGCCCTGGACTTCCCGCCACCTCCGCTTTCGTCGGTAGTAGGTGCTCTTGCTCATCCCCAAAAGGCGCAAGAAGCGGTTGACTCCGAGACCCAACTCACGGCGCACGGCTTCCAGCTCCAAAAAGTTCGCTAGCTCGGGCGACGAAGTTTTTTTAAAACCTCCACCCGTAAAGCCATCTCGGCTAGGGCCTCCTTCAACTGCTTGTTCTCGTTCTCCAGGGCTTTGACTTGAGCATCCGGTCCTTTGCCTTTGAGTGCCGCTTCCCCGCCCTTGAGGAACCGGTCGCGCCAGGCGAGCAGGGTCTTGTAGCTGACCCCATGCCTTCTTGAAGCCTCACTCATCGAAAGCTCCCCGCGCAAGATGCTCAGCACGATGGCGACCTTCTCCTCAGCACTCCAGCTCCTTGTAGCCATTTTGCTCATACACTACCCCCTCTTGCCTCGT
>JALSMT010000159.1 GCA_026987375.1 Thermaceae bacterium
GCAGGCGCCGTTTCCAGGAACGGCAATGCAGGCGCCCCCGTCCCGGCCGCCATGGCCGGGGTCGATGATCACCACCGCCTCGTCCGGGGCCGCGGGCATGCCCGCGGCCCAGTTGCCGGAGCCCAGCAGCTGCGCCGCCCCGCCGGGCCCGCAGGACGCGGGGGTGAAGTCGGAAGCGTCGTAGTCGATTGCGGCCGGCCCTACGCTCATTGGGGATTCGGCGCAGCCGTTGGGCGTAAAGTCGGAGCCGGTGAAGCTACCGGTTGTTTCTGGGCGTTCCTTGATTTCTGCGTTTCCTGCGGGCGACCCGGCCGAAGAGCCGACGGCTGCCACAGACAGAATTTCTAAGCGCCGCAGGCGGGGGTCGAAGACCTTCTTTTGGCCCTTGGGGGCGAGCAGGAGGGCGAGGCGGCGCTGGCCGGGGCGGGGGTCCCAGCCGAAGGAGACGAGGACGCGGTCGCCGCCGACGGTGTAGAGCCGCCGGCGGTCGGAGGTGCGGATGAGGGAGGCCTCCTCGTAGACGGGGCTGTCGAAGGGGGATTCAAAGGGAATGTAGTCGGCGTCCCACACCATGGCCAGGCCGCGATCGGGGCTGTAGGGGTTGGGGTAGGGAATCAGTATGGGCCCGCCGCGCCGGCCCCGGGCCGCACGTAGCTCACCGTCTATCTTGACTACGCGGAAAGCCTGCAAGGGGTCTTCGGCCGGGTCGTAGGGTCCGGCGTCGTAGTAGCGGTCGCTTTGGGGGTCGTAGCGGTAGAGGAAAAGACCCTGGACGCTTTCGACCACGATCCAGCGCCCTTTCTCGTCCGGCCAGTCGCTAAACGGCGAAACCTCCTGGGGCAGGGCGCGCAGGTAGAGCTCACCCGCGGGGCTGATGGCCCAGAGGCAGTTGCCGCCCGAGTCCATGGCCAGGTGCACCAGGCCCGGGTCCTGCCAGTCGCCGCGGCGGGAGGCGAGCTTGACGGGGACGGCGCGGTGGGTCTGGGTGTCGAAGACGAGGAAGCGGCAGATGCCGTAGGGAAGGTTACCTTCGTCTTCTTCGCTGAACACGCCGGCGCAGTGGGCGAGGAGGATATGCCGGCCATCGGGGAACCAGCGCAGGTCGGTGGTGTAGGGGGCGGGCAGGTCGAGGAGGACCTTGACCTCTTCCGCCAGGGCGGGGAGGGCGCTGGCTGCGAAGCCGAGAAACAAGGCCAGGGGCAGCAGGCGTT